>NZ_JBICXG010000006.1:163367-347725 GCF_043200175.1 Streptomyces sp. NPDC048462 | reverse complement strand
CCTCCACGGGTTTTGGGCTGTGGGTGGACCCGTTCGACCGGCTCGGCCGCACGGCGGCGCTGGGGTTGACCCCGCCGCCGCGCCGGCGGCCCGCGCGCCGGGGGGGGCCGCGCGCCGCGGCGGTGCGGGGCGACCACGGGGCGCCGGGGGCGCTGGTCGTCGTCTCCTGCGGGCGAGCGGCGGGCCCGGGGCGGGCCCGGCCGCCCGCGGGGGAGGCCCGGAACGGTACGGGCGGGCGGAGCGTTGTCCCGCGGGGAGGCGCGGTGCCGGCCGGTCCGGGGCGCGGCGCCGTCCGTCATGGACGCCACGAGGGGCGTGAATTGGCACTCCGCTTGACCGAGTGCTAATCGCGGTCATAGTCTCAGTGCTGGCACTCCCCACTGGAGAGTGCCAGCAGTACTGTGCGACCGGCAGGTCCGGCACCCGCGACGACGGGCCCATCTGGTCGCCACCCAAAGACTGTTAACCCCGTGAGATCTCCGAAGGGGGAGACCGGATCGTGTCGACCAGCACCAAGGTTGCGATCAAGCCGCTCGAGGACCGCATTGTGGTCCAGCCGCTCGATGCCGAGCAGACCACGGCCTCCGGCCTGGTCATCCCGGACACCGCCAAGGAGAAGCCCCAGGAGGGCGTCGTCCTGGCCGTGGGCCCGGGCCGCTTCGAGAACGGCGAGCGTCTTCCGCTCGACGTCAAGACCGGCGATGTCGTTCTGTACAGCAAGTACGGCGGCACCGAGGTGAAGTACAACGGCGAGGAGTACCTCGTCCTCTCGGCCCGCGACGTGCTCGCGATCATCGAGAAGTAGTTCACCCGACGTTTGCTTCTGTTCTGCGCCCCTGGCCCCCTGCGAAATAACTAGCCGGGCGGCGAGGGGCGCAGTTCGTGTTTTTGAGAGGACAGTTCAGCTCCATGGCGAAGATCCTGAAGTTCGACGAGGACGCCCGTCGCGCCCTCGAGCGCGGCGTCAACAAGCTTGCCGACACGGTGAAGGTGACGATCGGCCCCAAGGGCCGCAACGTCGTCATCGACAAGAAGTTCGGTGCGCCCACCATCACCAACGACGGTGTCACCATCGCGCGCGAGGTCGAGCTGGACGACCCGTACGAGAACCTCGGTGCCCAGCTGGTGAAGGAGGTGGCGACCAAGACCAACGACGTAGCGGGTGACGGTACGACCACCGCCACCGTCCTCGCCCAGGCGCTCGTCCGCGAGGGCCTGCGCAACGTGGCCGCCGGCGCGTCCCCGGCCGCCCTGAAGAAGGGCATCGACGCCGCGGTCAAGGCCGTGTCCGAGGAGCTCCTCGCGACCGCCCGCCCGATCGACGACAAGTCCGACATCGCCGCCGTGGCCGCGCTCTCCGCGCAGGACAGCCAGGTCGGCGACCTCATCGCGGACGCGATGGACAAGGTCGGCAAGGACGGTGTCATCACCGTCGAGGAGTCCAACACCTTCGGTCTGGACCTCGAGTTCACCGAGGGCATGGCCTTCGACAAGGGCTACCTGTCCCCGTACATGGTGACCGACCAGGAGCGTATGGAGGCCGTCCTCGACGACCCGTACATCCTGATCCACCAGGGCAAGATCGGCTCGATCCAGGAGCTGCTGCCGCTCCTGGAGAAGGTCATCCAGGCCGGTGCCTCCAAGCCGCTGCTGATCATCGCCGAGGACGTCGAGGGCGAGGCCCTGTCGACCCTGGTCGTCAACAAGATCCGTGGCACCTTCAACGCCGTCGCGGTGAAGGCCCCGGGCTTCGGTGACCGCCGCAAGGCCATGCTCGGCGACATCGCCACCCTCACCGGTGCGACCGTCATCGCCGAGGAGGTCGGCCTCAAGCTCGACCAGGCCGGTCTGGACGTGCTGGGCACCGCCCGCCGCGTGACCGTCTCCAAGGACGACACCACCATCGTCGACGGTGGCGGCAAGTCCGACGAGGTCACCGGCCGCGTCAACCAGATCAAGGCCGAGATCGAGTCCACGGACTCGGACTGGGACCGCGAGAAGCTCCAGGAGCGCCTGGCGAAGCTGGCCGGCGGGGTCTGCGTGATCCGCGTCGGTGCGGCCACCGAGGTGGAGCTCAAGGAGAAGAAGCACCGTCTGGAGGACGCCATCTCCGCGACCCGCGCCGCGGTCGAGGAGGGCATCGTCTCCGGTGGTGGCTCCGCTCTGGTCCACGCCGTCAAGGTCCTCGAGGGCAACCTCGACAAGACCGGCGACGAGGCCACCGGTGTCGCGGTCGTGCGCCGCGCCGCCGTCGAGCCGCTCCGCTGGATCGCGGAGAACGCGGGCCTCGAGGGCTACGTCATCACCTCGAAGGTCGCCGAGCTCGACAAGGGCCAGGGCTTCAACGCCGCGACCGGCGAGTACGGCGACCTGGTCAAGGCCGGCGTCATCGACCCGGTCAAGGTCACCCGCTCCGCCCTGGAGAACGCCGCGTCCATCGCGTCGCTGCTGCTCACGACCGAGACCCTGGTCGTCGAGAAGCCGGCCGAGGAAGAGGCCGAGGCCGGTCACGGCCACGGTCACTCGCACTAGCGCGTAGCCGTCCCGCGCAAGCGGTGAGGCCCGGTACCCCCTCGCGGGGTACCGGGCCTCTTGCGTGTCCGGGCGTCGCTACGCGGTCCGCGACAGCGCGTCCCCGTGGACCGGGTCCGCGAACGGACGGCCGGAGGCGAACCTTTCCAGCTCGTCCAGGGCCTGGTCCGCCATCCGGTGCAGCTCGTTGCCGAGCGAGCCGGCGATGTGCGGGGTCAGCAGCACGTTCGGCAGGTCGTAGAGCGGTGAGGTCTTCGGCGGCAGGTCGGGGGCCGTCACATCCAGGACGGCGTGCAGCCGCCCCCGTACCAGCTCCGTCACCAGCGCGGGCTCGTCGATGAGTGAACCGCGTGCGGTGTTGATCAGGGTCGAGCCGTCCGGCATGGCCGCCAGCTGGGCGGCGCCGATCAGCCGGCGGGTGGCCGGGAGCTCCGGCGCGTGGACGGAGACGATCCCGCTGCGGGCGCAGAGCTCGTCGAGGGGGACCTGCTCCACGCCGAGCCGGGTGGCCGCGGCCGGTTCCAGGTACGGGTCGTACAGCAGGACCTCGAAGTCGAACGGCCGCAGCAGCTCGATGACGCGGCGTCCGGTCCGGGACGCGCCGACGATGCCCACCGTGCGGCCGTGGTTGCCCCAGCCGTCGAGCTCCTCGCGCCAGTCGTGTGCCGCCCGCAGCTCCCGGTAGCGGCGGGCGCTGCCCAGCACGTTCTTGCCCGCGAAGAGGATCGCGGCCAGCGTGTACTCGGCCACCGGCCGGGCGTTCGCGGCGGCCACCGAGGTGACCTGGATGCCCCGCTCCCAGCACGCGTCGGTGATGTGGTGCTTGACGCTGCCGGCGGCGTGGACGACCGCGCGCAGCCGGGGCGCGGCCGCCAGGACCTCCTCGGTGAGCCGGGGCGCGCCCCAGCAGGTGAGCAGGACCTCGGCCTCGGCCAGCGCGGCGGCGACCTGTGGGGAGGCGTCGGGCAGCTGGTGGGCGACGAGATCCGGATCGATGCGGACGAGGCCGGTCAGCCGGTCCCGCTGACCGGGCGTGAGCAGCCGTTCGACGATGCCGGACCCCATCGCCAGGAGCGCGGCGGGCCGGGTGTCAGTGGTGTGGTGCATGGTGGAACTCGGGCTCCTCGGGTGTCACTTGACGCTGCCGGCGGTGAGACCGGCCTTCCAGTGACGTTGCAGGGTGATGAAGGCGATGATCAGCGGAGCGACGGCGAGGAGGGATCCGGTGACGACCATCGGATAGAAGGTGGGGTCGGCGTTGGCGGTGCTGTGCCAGTTGTAGAGGCCGAGGCTCAGCGGGTAGAGCTTCTTGTCCGAGAGCATGACCAGGGGGAGGAAGAAGTTGTTCCAGATCGCGGTGAACTGGAAGAGGAACACGGTCACGAACCCCGGCATGACCATGCGCAGACCCACCGACCAGAAGGTGCGCATCTCGCCCGCCCCGTCGATCCGGGCGGCCTCCAGGACCTCGTCCGGTATGTAGCCCGCGCTGAAGATCCGGGCGAGGTAGACACCGAAGGGGTTGACCAGGGACGGGATCAGCACCGCCCAGTAGGTGTTGACGGTCCCGGTCTTCACGGCCAGCAGGTAGAGCGGCAGGGAGAGCGCGGTCGAGGGCAGCAGCACGCCCAGCAGGACGAGCGCGAACAGCTTCTCCTTCCCGCGGAAGCGGTACTTGTCGAAGGCGTACCCCGCGGCGACGCTGATCAGCGAGCAGCCGAGCGCCCCGACCCCCGCGTACAGCAGGGAGTTGCCGTACCAGCGGAAGTAGACGCCGTCCTGGTAGGTGGACAGGGCGGAGAGGTTGCCGCCGAGGTTGAAGCCCTCGAAGGAGAAGACGTCACCGCCCAGCAGGTTCCCGGCGTCCTTGGTGGCCGCGGTGACCAGCCAGATCAGCGGGAACAGCGTGTACACGGCGGCGATGACCAGCACGCCGTTGACCGCGCTCTTCGACAGCCAGCGGCTGGACCGGGCCCCGCCCGCGGCGACGGGGGTACGGCCCTCGGCGCGGGCGGGGGTACGGGTCGGGGCGACCGGATCGATCGTGACGGGGGAGGTCATGCCCGTGCCTCCTTGCGGTTGTTGGTGAAGCGGGTGACGACGAAGGAGAGGACGGCGGCGACGAGGGCGATGAGCACGGAGGCCGCCGCGGCGAGGCCGTAGTCGTTGCGCTCGAACGCGGCGCTGTAGGCGTACATGTTCGGGGTCCAGGTGCTGGTGACGGCCGAGCCGGAGCCCCGGTTGAGGATCAGCGGCTCGGTGAACAGCTGGAGCGAGCCGATGATCGTGAAGAGGAGCACCATCACCAGCGAGGAGCGGATCAGCGGGAGCTTGATGGAGAAGGCGATCCGCCAGTTCCCCGCGCCGTCCACGGTCGCCGCCTCCAGCAGGGAGCGGTCGACGGCCTGCAGCGCGGCATAGAAGATCACCACGTTGTAGCCGAGCCACTCCCACAGCGCGATGTTGACGATGGAGGGCAGCGTGCCCTGGGACGAGAAGAAGTCGAAGCCGATGCCGCCCGACTCCATCGCCTTGACGACGGGGCTGAGCTGCGGCGTGTACAGGTAGATCCAGATCAGCGCGGCGATCAGCCCGGGGATGGCGTGCGGCAGGAAGAACGCCAGCTGGAAGAAGCGCCGGGCGCGGGCCAGCGCGGTGTCCAGCAGCAGCGCCAGCACGATCGCACCGCCGGCCATCAGCGGGATGTAGAAGGCGCAGTAGCCCAGGAGCACCCAGAAGCCGTCGCGGAACGCCTGGTCCCCGAGGGCGGAGGCGTAGTTGCCGAGCCCGTCGAAGACCGTACGGGGGCCGTCGAAGCCGAGCCCGGACTGCTTCTCGGTGAACAGGCTCAGCCAGAGCGCGTAACAGACCGGGATGATCATCGCGGCGGTGAACAGGACGAAGAACGGCGTGAGGAAGGTACCGGCCGCGATCCGGGTACGGGCCTTCGCGCTCAGCCCCGGGCGGGTACCGGATGTGGGAGGCGTGCTCATGAGGGCTCCTCGACCTTCAGGCCGCGCTTCTTGAGATCGGCGACAGTGGCGTCATGGGCGGTCCTGATCGCATGCGGCAGGGTGGAGCTGCCGCCGACGACCTCACCGAGTTCGTCGCCGAGTGCGGAGTTGGTGGCGCCGGGGCTGGGGCCCCACACCCAGTCGGGCCCGATCGAGGCACCCGCCTCGGTGAACAGGCCGTACAGGTCCTGGCCCCCGTAGAAGCTGGTGTCGAAGGCCTTGCGGGCGATCGGCACCATGGCCGGGGACGCGGGCAGCGCGCTCGACGTGCTCGCGCCGATCCGGGCCTTGATGGCGTCCTCGTGGGTGGACATCCACAGCGCGAACTCGACGGCGGCCGCCGCCTTGTGGCTGTTCTTGCTCACCGCGAAGGTGGAGCCGCCGATCATCCCGCTAGCGGGCTTGTCCGCCTCCCAGCTGGGCAGCGGCAGGGCCGCCCACTTGCCCTTCTCCTCGGGGACGATGCCCGCGAGCACGCCGGCGCTCCAGGAGGCGCCGAGGTAGCCGACCGTGTTGCCCTGCTTCAGGGAGCTGGTCCATTCAGGGCTGAACGAGGAGGCGGTGCTCACCAGGCCGTCGTCGATGAGCCCCTGCCAGTACGCGGCGGTCCGCTTCGACGCGGGGTCGGTGGTGTCGATCTTCCAGGCGTCCTTGCCGGCGCTGAACCACTGGGCGCCGGCCTGCCAGGCCATCGCCTGGAGGAACGTCGGGTCGTCCGGGAAGAACGTGGCGATCCTGGTCTTCGGCGAGGCCTTCTTGACGTCGGCGGCGGCGGTCCGGAAGTCGTCCCAGGTCTTCGGCAGCGCGATGTGGTGCTCGGTGAAGAAGTCCTTGCGGTAGTAGAAGACCTGGGGCGCGGCGTCGAACGGCACCGCCCAGTTCTTGCCGCCGAGCGTCGTCATCTCGATGGTCTGCGGCAGGAACTTCTTCTTGATGTCCTCGGTGAGGTAGCCGCTGATGTCCTGCAGCGAGCCCTGGCTGACGAACGCGGAGAGCTGCGGGTACTCGATCGAGAGCAGGTCGGGGGCGATGCCCGCCTTCACCGCGTTGGCGATCTTCGGATAGCCGCCGAGACCGCCGGACGGTATCTCCTCGAACTTGACCTTGATCGTGTCGTGGGTCGCGTTGAACGCATCCACGACCTCCTGCGAGCCCTTGGTCCATGCCCAGAAGGAGACGGTCACGGGGTGCTCGGCGGTGCCACGGGCGGGGGAGTCGTCGGCGCTGCCGCACGCCGTCAGGACGGCGAGGGCGGTGGCAGCGCCGACCAGTGCATGGATGGGACGGGACCAACTGCGGCTCACGGGAACAGCTCCTGTACGTGCGGGAACAGGCATTCGCCGTGATGTTTCGATCTGTGGTGAGCGAAGTCAAGAGCGAAAGATTGAATGATCGAAAAATGATCGAACGAGGAGCTGATCAATGGGTTGAATTGCCGCGAACGGGACGTGCGGTGGGTACCTTCTGCGGGGCTACGGGCTACGGGCTACGGCTGCCGGCTACGTGCTGCCGGGCCGCCCGGGTCAGGTGCCGGACGGTTCGGGGTCCATCGGCCGGTTCGACGGCCGCGCGCACGAGTCCCGCACCCGCAGGGTCGGCAGCAGGGCGATGTGGCGCCTCGGCGCCAGCTCGGACGGGACCCCGTAGCGGTCTCCCGACAACCGCTCGACCAGCAGTTCCGCCGCGCTGCGCCCGACCTCCCGCTTGGGCGGCGCGACCGCGGTGAGCGGGGTGTCGGCCAGCGCCGCCACCTCGTCGTCGTACGTGACCAGTGACAGGTCGTCGGGCACCCGGACGCCGAGCTCGGCCAGCCGCCGCATCATCCGGATGGCGTCCTCGTCGTTGTGCATCAGGGCCGCGGTCGCCCGCCCGCGCCGCACCGCGTCCCGCAGCTGGAGCGCGGCCTGCTCGAACAGCACCGGATCGCGCTCGTCCGACGACGACTCGATCACCGGGCCCGGCGCGCGCAGCCCCAGCAGCGCCAGAGCCCGCGCGTACCCCGCCCGGACCGCCTGCGCCGTCGGGCTGTCCGCCCGCGCGACCAGCAACGCCGCGCCGTGGCCCAGCTCCAGCAGGTACCGGACGGCGAGCAGCACCCCGTGCGCGTGGTCCGAGCCGACCCGGTCGAAACCCTCCAGCGGCCCGCCCGGCACCCCGGTCCGCTCCACCAGGACCCGCTCCACCGGCAACTGGGCGAGCCAGCCGCTGTAGGCGGCCGGGTGGCCCGGCTCCGTCCAGCTCGGGGCCAGCAGCAGACCCTGCGCCCCGGCCGCGAGGAGTCCGGCGGCGTGCGCCGCGTCGTCCTCGGGGCGGTAGTCGGTGACCCGCAGGATCAGCCGGGCGCCGAGCCGGGCGGCGGCCTCGTGGGCGCCCCGGATCACCTCGGCGAAGTAGTAGACGGCGGCCGGGGCCAGCATCCCGATGACCGGGCCGCCGACCGCCGGGGTGCCGGCCGGCCCGCGTTCGGCGGGCCAGGAGACCGAACCGTGCACCCGGTCGAGCAGCCCCCGCGCCGCCAGTGCCTCGACATCGCGGCGTGCCGTCACCGGGGAGACGCCGAGCCGGTCCGCGAGGTCCGAGACCCGTGCGGTGCCCCGTTCGCGTACCAGGTTCAGCAGTCGGTCATGACGTTCAGCGGCACCTTCGCGCACGGTGGCAGCCCCTCAGGCGTTAGCGGATGATCGAACGATGTACTGTTCTGATCATTCGATCACAATCGGCCGGGGACGTCACGGTGCCGGGGGACCGGCAGTCAGCGGGGTCCGTACTTGCGGCCCGTCCTGGAGGTGACGCCCCCGAGCAGAGCGCGCGGAGTCACCTTCACCAGCCCCATGAGCGCCTTGTACCGGGGATCGGGGATCGAGACCG
Source organism: Streptomyces sp. NPDC048462 (assembly GCF_043200175.1). NCBI lineage: Bacteria > Bacillati > Actinomycetota > Actinomycetes > Kitasatosporales > Streptomycetaceae > Streptomyces > Streptomyces sp. NPDC048462. Next base: position 339,311 of record NZ_JBICXG010000006.1, on the reverse strand, counting down.
ACTTGCCGCGCGCCAGGTCCGCCAGGGCCGAGGCCACCAGCTTGTCGGCGTCCAGCCACATCCAGCCCGGGATGTTGCCGGTGCCCATCCCGGCCCGCTGGTGGAACTCCGTCCGTACGAAGCCGGGGCAGAGCGCCATCAGCCGCACTCCCGAGCCCGCCATGTCCTTGGCCGCGCCCTGGGTGAACTGCACGACCCACGCCTTGGACGCCCCGTACGTACCGCGGGGCACGAAAGCCGCCACCGAGGCCACGTTGACGACTCCGCCCCTGCCGCGCTCCCGCATCCCGGCCGCGGCCGCCGAGGTCAGCCGCAGGACCGCCTCGCAGTGCACCTTCAGCATGGCCAGCTCGTCGGCCATGGGGACGTCCAGATAGCTGCCCTTGTTGCCGAACCCGGCGTTGTTGACCAGCAGGTCGACGGACTGCAGGCGGTCGCCCAGGCGGGCCTCGACCGCCGCGATCCCCTCGTCCGCCGACAGGTCGGCGGGCAGTACCTCGGCCTCGATGCCGTGCCGGTCGTGCAACTCGGTGGCCTGCTCGCGCAGCCGCTCGGTGTCGCGGGCCACCAGGACCAGGTTGTGCCCCTCGGCCGCGAGCCGCCGCGCGAACGCGGCCCCGATGCCCGCGGTGGCGCCCGTAATCAGTGCAGTCGTCATACGCGGCACGTTAGTGCCCCGCGCTGACCCCCTGACGCGCCGCCCGGCGCCCCGCGCTCACCGCTGCCGCGCCGCGTACTCCCGCGCCTGCCTCAGCGGGTCGGGGTGCAGCGCCTCCCCGGCCGGGAGCAGCAGCGGAAGAAGCTCCCGCCGGGTCGTCACGGCCCGGAACTGGAGCTCCACCGTGACGTCGTGGTCCGGCCGGTACACGATCTCCACCGGGTCACCGGCCCGGATCGCGCCGGGCGTGAGCACCCGCAGATACGCCCCGGGGGTGGCCGCCCGGGTGTAGCGCTTGACCCACTGCCGCTCGTCGAGGTGACCGGCGAACGTACGGCACGGGATGCGGCCCGAGGTGATCTCCAGGACCAGATCGGGGCCGACCCGCCAGCGCTCGCCGATCAGCGCGCCCCTGACGTCGATGCCGCCCGTGGTCAGGTTCTCGCCGAAGGCCCCGTTGGGCAGCGGGCGCCCCAGCGCCTCCTCCCAGCGGTCCAGCTCCTCGCGGGCGAAGGCGTACACCGCCTGGTTGGAGCCGCCGTGGAAGCGCAGGTCGCAGACCGCGTCCCCGGCCAGACCGCTGCCGCCGGTGCCCTCGGGGCCGGGGTCGGTGACCCGCACGGGACCGTCGACGGGACGCTTGTCGATCCCGGTCACCCCGCCGGGGGAGTCGGTGTACGGCACCGCCACGGGTCGGCCCGTGTTCACGGTCAGCACTCTCATCGCACTCATCCCCGCACGGTACCGACGGCCCTGAGCGGCTGCCGAAGGCATTTCGGCTCAAAGTCACACGCGAACAATTCGTACCTGACCCAAGAGTCGCTTATATTCGAAGGGTGATCGAAGCCCGTCATCTCCGCGTCCTGCGAGCCGTGTCCGCCACCGGCTCCTTCTCCGCCGCCGCCCGCGAGCTGGGCTGCACGCAGCCCGCGGTCAGCCAGCAGATGAAGGCCCTGGAGTCCTCCGCCGGGACCACGCTGCTCATCCGGACCGGACGCGAGATGCGGCTGACGCAGGCCGGCCAGGCGCTCGTACGGCACGCCTCGGGCATCCTCGCCGGGCTCACCGCCGCCGAGGAGGAGGTCGCCGCGATCGCCGGCCTGCGGGCCGGCCGGGTCCGGCTGGTGTCCTTCCCGAGCGGCAGCTCCACCCTGGTCCCCGGCGCCCTCGCGGCGCTGCGGGCCGCCCACCCCGGCACCCGGGTCTCCCTGGTCGAGGCCGAGCCGCCCCGCTCGGTGGAGATGCTGCGCGACGGGGACTGCGACATCGCGCTGGCCTTCCGCTACGGCACGCAGGGCGCCGAGTGGGACGACCTGGTGGTGCGCCCGCTGCTCACCGACCGCCTGATCGGCCTGCTGCCCGACGGCCACCACCTGGCGGGCCGGCCGGCGGTGAACATCGCCGAACTCGCCGGTGAACCGTGGATCGCGGGCTGCCCGCGCTGTCGCAGGCAGCTGGTGGAGGTCTGCGAGGAGTCCGGCTTCACCCCCCGGATCGACTTCGCCACCGATGACTACCCCGCCGTGATCGGCCTGGTCGGTGCCGGCCTCGGGGTGGCCGTGCTGCCGGCGCTGGCGATCGAGTCGGTACGCCCGAGGGGCGCCCTGACCGTCACCGTGGAGCCGGCCATCGAGCGCGAGATCGTCGCGCTGACCCTGCCCGACCTGGCGCAGGTCCCGGCGGTGGCCGCCACGCTGGACCAGCTGTCGCTGGCGGCCGCCCGCTGAGGGGTCGCGGGGCACGGGGCACGGGCCGCAGGGTGCGGCGCGTGCGGCGTGGGCGTTCGGATACGCCGAAGAAACGTTTCTGCCGCACTGGGGCCGTGCCGGTAGTCAGCCGTGTCCGGGCGGCGAGGCCGGTCCTGCGGGCGCTGTCGCGGCGATCAGCCGGTTGCGGGCCCGCCCCATGAGCTCCTCGCGTTCGTCCTCGGTCAGTCCGCCCCACACTCCGTAGGGCTCTCGTACCGCCAGTGCGTGGGCCGCGCACTCGGCGCGTACCGGGCACCGCATGCAGACCTCTTTCGCGGAGGTCTCGCGGGCGCTCCGGGCGGCGCCTCGTTCCCCCTCGGGGTGGAAGAACAGCGAGCTGTCGACCCCGCGGCAGGCCGCCAGCAGCTGCCAGTCCCACAGGTCGGCGTTGGGTCCGGGAAGGCGGGAGAAATCTGCCATTGCTTGTCCCCTCGAAACCATGCTGAGTCGGAAACGTCGTTGCTGTCCGTCTTTGACCGTGTTCATGACCGTACATCTACGGTGTTAGTAGATGTAAATATGACTGATTGCGAATCTAGTCACAGACACCATGAAAAGGAAAGAAAACCCGCTAAATGGTGCATAAGTTCCTGTGAAGGTTCGGTTGACGGCTGCACGACCCGTGGCGGCTCGCCTCCGTGTTCACGCCCTCACGTAGAGTGCCGAACCTTGTTCTCCGACCCGTAACTCTTTCGAGTGACCATCGTTGAGAGTGCGGAGGCGGTTGACACAGAAAGCGATCGGGCAGATGTCCGAGAGCGTCAACCGCACAGGTGACGACTTGTAACAGCCTGGAGGCTCAAGGTGACGCGCATCAGCTTCGGAGGGCGGTCATGACATCCGTCCTCGTCTGCGACGACTCCCCGCTTGCCCGAGAGGCGCTCCGTCGCGCGGTCGCGACCGTGCCCGGCGTCGAGCGTGTGACGACGGCGGCCAACGGCGAGGAAGTCCTCCGCCGCTGGGGTGCCGACCGTTCGGATCTGATTCTGATGGACGTACGCATGCCCGGTCTGGGAGGTGTGGAGACGGTCCGCCGGCTGCTCTCCGCCGACCCCGGGGCGAGGATCATCATGCTGACCGTCGCCGAGGACCTGGACGGGGTCGCGCTCGCGGTCGCCGCCGGGGCCCGCGGGTATCTGCACAAGGACGCCTCCCGGGCCGAGCTGCGGGCGACCGTCACCCAGGCGCTGGCCGATCCGACGTGGCGGCTGGCCCCGCGCCGGCTGCGGTCGGCCGAGATGGGCGCGGCGCCCACGCTCACGGCGCGTGAGATCCAGGTGCTCGAAGGGATGAGCCACGGCCGCTCCAACGCGGAGATCGGCCGTGAGCTGTTCCTCTCCGAGGACACGGTGAAGACGCACGCCAGGCGTCTGTTCAAGAAGCTCGGAGCCTCGGACCGGGCGCACGCCGTCGCGCTCGGCTTCCGCTGGGGCCTGGTCCGCTGAGGACCGGGCACGGCCGGCAGTCGATCCATTCCCCGTCCGCACACCGGCGGACGGGGCGGCCCGGGGCCCGGCGGTTTCCCGCCCGCGGAGTCCGCCGCCCCCGCGGTATGTGACGCTTCCCGGCCGATGCCGCATCCTTGAGATGTGGAGTTCCTCGGGAACGATTCGGTCGAGCGGAAGGGGAGGGCGCAGGACATGACTTCCGGCGCACCCGCTCATAACGCTTCGGTGCACAACTACGGACGCGGTGCCGCGGATGACGCGGCACCGGGGCACCATGGTCCGATGCGCGACGACGGAACGACGGTGATCGGTGCTCTGGTGCACCGCGCCGTCGAGGGCGACGCGCAGGCCACCCATGACCTGCTGGCCCACGTCCACCCCCTCGCGCTGCGCTACTGCAGGTCCCGGCTGAACCGTCTGCCCGGTGATGCCCGCCACTTCGTGGAGGACCTGGCGCAGGAGGTCTGCGTCGCCGTGCTGATGGCGCTGCCTCGGTACAAGGACACCGGCAGACCCTTCGAAGCCTTCGTCTTCGCCATCGCCGGCCACAAAGTGGCCGATCTCCAGCGGGCCGCGATGCGGCACCCCGGATCGACCGCGGTGCCCTCCGACGAGATGCCCGAGCGGCCGGACGATTCGCTCGGGCCCGAGGAGCGGGCGCTGCTCAGCAGCGACGCGGCCTGGGCCAAGAGGCTCCTCGCCAACCTCCCGGAGAACCAGCGCGAGCTGCTCGTCCTGCGCGTCGCGGTCGGGCTGACCGCCGAGGAGACCGGGCAGCTGCTGGGCATGTCGCCGGGCGCGGTCCGGGTCGCCCAGCACCGTGCGCTGAGCCGGCTGCGGGCCCTCGCCGAGCAGTGAGCCGGAGCCCGTCGCGGCTCCCGTAGGAAGGTACAGAACCTCCGGGTGATCTTGCTCGTGGAATGAGACACGCACGGAGGCCGTTAGCATGGACATCCGCACCGATCAAGGCCATTTGGGGAAGGTGTCATGACTGCAAACGTCGACGGAGTGCCCGAGAAATTCGCGACGCTCGGGCTGACATACGACGACGTGCTGCTGCTGCCGGGCGCATCTGACGTGCTGCCCAACGCGGTCGACACCTCGTCGCTCATCTCGCGGAACGTACGCGTGAACATCCCGCTGCTGTCCGCCGCGATGGACAAGGTGACCGAGGCCCGCATGGCGATCGCCATGGCCCGCCAGGGCGGCGTCGGTGTGCTGCACCGCAATCTCTCGGTCGAGGACCAGGTCAACCAGGTGGACCTGGTGAAGCGGTCCGAGTCCGGCATGGTCACCGACCCGATCACGGTCAGCCCGGACGCCACGCTCGGCGAGGCCGACGCGCTGTGCGCCAAGTTCCGCATCAGCGGCGTCCCGGTCACCGACCCGGCGGGCAAGCTGCTCGGCATCGTCACCAACCGCGACATGGCCTTCGAGTCGGACCGCTCGCGCCAGGTGCGCGAGGTCATGACGCCGATGCCGCTGGTCACCGGCCGGGTCGGCATCTCCGGCGTGGACGCCATGGAGCTGCTGCGCCGCCACAAGATCGAGAAGCTTCCGCTGGTCGACGAGTCGGGCATCCTCAAGGGCCTCATCACGGTCAAGGACTTCAAGAAGGCCGAGCAGTACCCGAACGCGGCCAAGGACGCCGAGGGCCGGCTGCTCGTCGGAGCGGCCGTCGGCGCCAGCCCGGAGGCGCTGGACCGCGCCCAGGCGCTGGCCGGGGCCGGTGTCGACTTCCTCATCGTCGACACCTCGCACGGTCACAACAGCAACGCCCTCAACTGGATGGCGAAGATCAAGTCGGCCGTCGGCGTGGACGTCATCGGCGGCAACGTCGCGACCCGCGACGGCGCCCAGGCCCTGGTCGACGCCGGTGTGGACGGCGTCAAGGTGGGCGTCGGACCCGGTTCGATCTGCACCACCCGGGTGGTCGCGGGTATCGGCGTCCCGCAGGTCACCGCGATCTACGAGGCCGCGCTGGCGGCCCGCGCCGCGGGTGTCCCGGTCATCGGTGACGGCGGCCTGCAGTACTCCGGCGACATCGGCAAGGCGCTGGTGGCCGGCGCCGACGCGGTGATGCTCGGCTCGCTGCTCGCGGGCTGCGAGGAGTCCCCGGGCGAGCTGCAGTTCATCAACGGCAAGCAGTTCAAGTCGTACCGCGGCATGGGTTCGCTCGGCGCGATGCAGTCCCGCGGCCAGGGCCGCTCGTACTCGAAGGACCGGTACTTCCAGGCCGAGGTGTCCTCGGACGACAAGCTCGTCCCCGAGGGCATCGAGGGCCAGGTGCCCTACCGGGGCCCGCTGGCCAACGTCCTGCACCAGCTCGTCGGCGGTCTCCGCCAGACGATGGGCTACGTGGGCGCGGCCTCAGTCGACGAGATGGAGTCCAAGGGCCGCTTCGTCCGGATCACCTCGGCGGGTCTCAAGGAGAGCCACCCGCACGACATCCAGATGACGGTCGAGGCACCGAACTACAGCAGGAAGTAGTACGACAACGCAGATGAGGGGCGGTCCGGGGTTCCCGGGACCGCCCCTCATCCGTGTGTCGGGGATACTGGACACGCAGACGTAGAGGGAAAGGCCACACATCGTGACTGAGATCGAGATCGGGCGCGGCAAGCGCGGCCGCCGGGCATACGCATTCGACGACATCGCCGTCGTCCCGAGCCGCCGGACCCGCGACCCGAAGGAGGTCTCGATCGCCTGGCAGATCGACGCCTACCGCTTCGAGCTGCCGTTCCTGGCCGCTCCCATGGACTCCGTGGTCTCCCCGCAGCACGCCATCCGGATCGGCGAGCTCGGCGGCCTGGGCGTGCTGAACCTGGAAGGCCTGTGGACCCGGCACGCCGACCCGCAGCCGCTGCTCGACGAGATCGCCGAGATGCCGGTCGAGTCCGCGACCCGCCGGCTCCAGGAGATCTACGCCGCCCCCATCCAGGAGGAGCTGATCGGGCAGCGCATCAAGGAGGTGCGCGACTCCGGTGTCGTCACCGCCGCCGCGCTCTCCCCGCAGCGCACCGCCCAGTTCTCCAAGGCCGTCGTCGACGCGGGTGTGGACATCTTCGTCATCCGCGGTACGACGGTCTCCGCCGAGCACGTCTCGGGCGCGGCCGAGCCGCTGAACCTGAAGCAGTTCATCTACGAGCTGGACGTCCCGGTGATCGTCGGCGGCTGCGCCACGTACACCGCCGCCCTGCACCTGATGCGCACCGGCGCGGCCGGTGTCCTCGTCGGCTTCGGCGGCGGCGCCGCGCACACCACGCGCAACGTCTTCGGCATCCAGGTCCCGATGGCGACCGCCGTCGCGGACGTGGCCGGTGCCCGCCGTGACTACATGGACGAGTCCGGCGGCCGGTACGTGCACGTGATCGCGGACGGCGGCGTCGGCTGGTCCGGCGACCTGCCGAAGGCCATCGCCTGCGGTGCGGACGCCGTGATGATGGGCTCCCCGCTGGCCCGCGCGACGGACGCGCCCGGTCGCGGCCGGCACTGGGGCATGGAGGCCGTCCACGAGGACGTGCCGCGCGGCAAGCTGGTCGACCTCGGCTCGGTCGGGACGACGGAGGAGGTCCTCACCGGTCCTTCGCACACCCCCGACGGCTCGATGAACATCTTCGGCGCGCTGCGCCGGGCGATGGCGACCACGGGCTACAGCGACCTCAAGGAGTTCCAGCGCGTCGAGGTCACGGTGGCGGACTCGCAGCACCGCCGCTGAGCGTGTCCCGCATGACTGACGCCCCGGGCCGAGGCCGCTGATCGTTGCTTCGGGTCCGGCCTTTTCGCCCCGCCGAGTTGTTCGGCGGGGCGAAGTGCTGTGCAGTCCAGGTCAATGCGGTTCCTCGAATCACCTCCTGACGGATGCTCATGTTCTCCTCAACTCGGGAGAATGTGTTGCTGACGGAGGGTTACAGCCCTTTCCGGTGACACCCCGGGGAGCTCTATGAGGTGTCACTTCGAGCGCTTGAGGGTTCTCAAGCGCTGGACCAAGTGAAATCGGGGAATCGCAGATGTGGAAGCGGGTAAGCGGACTCGGCCGCGTCGGTCGGAGTTCTGTCGTGGTGCTGGCCGCGATGGCGAGCGTTGTCGGTATGTCGGCCGGGGTCAGCTCGGCAGCGACGGCGAAGAAGTCCTATTCGTGCGTGCATCGCATCACGGATGACCTCGGGCGCGTCAAGACGCAGAGTCTCTGCAACATCAAGGGCGTCAAGTACCTGGGGCTGCAGCAGGGCAAGGGCTACATCGCCATCGTCCAGGGGCGCGGTCCCATGACGCTCACCCTGACCGCCATGGAGACGGTGGGGAACACCAAGAGCTCATCGATCTCGGTCACCGCAGGATCGTTGACGGCTGCTGTGGGGTTCGACGTCACGAAGTCGCGTACGAAGAGCATGGCCGGAAGCTGGACCGTGCCGAAGGGGAAGTACGGCACCCTCAAGGCGTATCCGCTGTACAAGGCGTATTCCTTCAAGGCCTACAGTAAGTTCGGAGGGACTTACATGGGCAAGGGAACCGCCCGAAAGGCAGTCGGCTACCGCTACGTGCACTCGGCCAAGTAAATTCTCGACCTGCTCGCGATGAAGTGAATGATTCGGCGGTTCCGTCGGTTCTCCGGGGTGCTCATCGTCTGGGCATGAGCGAGCCGCTGCCCTTCCATAACGCAACGTCGGCCCTCAAGACCTTGACCAGGTCTTGAGGGCCGACGTTGCGATACCGGGGTGGGTTCCGGCTACGACGCCTTGCGCGCACCGCCGATCGCGCCGATCGCGCCGATCGCGAGGAAGAGGTACGTCTTGAAGTCGGCCGACTGCTTCCACGCGTCCGTGAGGTCGCCGAAGTGGTCGAAGAAGATGCTCGACGCCGACTGGTCCGCCAGGTCGGACAGGATGATCGACATGCCCACGATCTGGCCGAGGTAGACCGCGCCGATCGAGAGCAGGGCGCTGACGACGGTCAGCACCGGGTTCCGACCGCCGACCTTGCTCGCGGCGAAGCCGACGAGGAAGCCGACGCCGACGGCGATGTAGCCGACCTCGCGCTCGATCGAGCCGGCGATGAGGCCGTAGAGGAACGCCCCCACGAGCGCCGCCGCCACGGCGGCCAGCAGTCCGAGACCCACGTTGTTGCGCGCCGGTGCCAGCGGAGCGAACGGTGCGCCGCCGCCGAAGGGGGCGCCGGCCGGCTGCTGGCCCGCGAAGGGGTTGCCGGTCGGGGCGACGGGCTGCCCGGGCTGGCCCGCGTACGGGTTGCCGGGCTGCGGCTGGGCGTCGTACGGCTGGTTCGGCGGTGGTACGGGCGTGCTCATGGTGTGTTCCCCCTGGGACTGTGGCGCACGAGTGTGCGATGAGTGACGCCGCAGGCTAGCAGTCGGTTCCGACAGTGACCCGCCGGAATCCATGGGGGGACTGCGATCAGAGCCGGTGCGCGGCCCCCGCCGGAGTCGCGCCGCGGGTGTCCAGGAGGAGCTGTGCCTTCACGGCGAGCCCCTGGAGGTCGTACGTGCGGTGGTGCTGGAGCAGCACCGTGAGGTCGGCGCTGGAGGCCGCCTCGTACAGCGAATCGGCCCGGGGGACGGGGAGTTCGCGTACCCGCCAGTCCAGTACGTGCGGGTCGTGGTAGCCGATCTGGGCGCCCATGTCGATGAGCCGGTTGGCGATCTCGCGGGCGGGGGAGGCCTCCTGGTCGGCGAGGTCGGGCTTGTACGTGACGCCGAGCAGCAGCACCCGGGCACCGCGCACGGACTTGCCGTGCTCGTTGAGGAGGGTGGCGCAGCGCTGGATCACGTACTGCGGCATCCGGTCGTTGATCTCCTGGGCGAGCGAGACCATCCGCAGCGGGTGGCCGGGGGTGCGGCTGCTGTACGGGAGGTAGCCGGGGTCGACCGGGGCGCCGTGGCCGCCGACGCCGGGCCCCGGGCGGAAGGGCTGGAAGCCGAAGGGCTTGGTCTCCGCGCACCGGATGACGTCCCACAGGTCGACGCCGAGGTCGTGGCAGAGCACCGCCATCTCGTTGACCAGGGCGATGTTGACGTGCCGGAAGTTGGTCTCCAGGACCTTCGTCATCTCGGCCTCGCGCGGGCCCCGGGCGCGTACGACCTTGTCGGTGAGCCGGCCGTAGAAGGCGGCGGCCGATTCGGTGCAGGCGGGGGTGAGGCCGCCGATGACCTTGGGGGTGTTGGCGTAGACGTGGCTGCGGTTGCCCGGGTCGAGCCGGGTGGGGGAGTGGGCGAGGTGGAAGTCGCGTCCGCCGCGCAGCCCCGAGCCCTTCTCCAGGATGGGGAGCAGGAAGTTCTCGGTGGTGCCGGGGGGCACGGACGATTCCAGCAGCACCGTGGTGTGCGGCCGCAGCCGGGCGGCGAGGGCACGGGCCGCCTCGCCGACGGCGCTCAGGTCCAGGGTGCGGTCGGGGCCGAGCGGGGTGGGTGCGCAGATCACGGCGGTGCGGACCCGGCCCAGCTCGGCCTCGTTGGTGGTGGGGCGGAAACCCCCGGAGAGCATGCGCCGGATGTCGGACGCGGGGAGTGATCCCTCGACGGGGGTGCGGCCCGCGGAGAGCTCCGCGAAGGCCCGGGGGTCGGTGTCGTAGCCGACGGTCTGGATACCGGCTGCGACGGCGGCTTGGGCGAGGGGCAGGCCGAGGTGACCGAGTCCGATGACGGCGAGGTCTGCAGGCACGTGGGTGGCCGTCCTTCCCTAAGACCATGAAGACAGAAAGCGCAACCGCTGGGGACAGCGCAATGTCAGACTAGGCGTAAATATGACCTATATGTCGCATTGTGGGGCCGTGGTTGCCCGGGTGTTGTCCACAGGCGGTGGCTGAAGTCGCGGAGCGCGGACAGAATCGAGGGGTGGGCACGGGCGCCCGACCCCCCGGTCGGACCGCACCCCCGTGCCCGGACCACCCCGATCTACCGGGAGGCAGCGGTGAGGACAGCGACACTGGGACCCGCGGAGCGCGTCGAGGCGCTCGCAGCGATGGCCGAGCGCGAACTGGACGTGCTGGTCGTGGGGGCGGGCGTGGTCGGCGCCGGGACGGCACTCGACGCGGTCACGAGAGGGCTCTCGACCGGCCTGGTCGAGGCGCGCGACTGGGCGTCCGGCACGTCGAGCAGGTCGAGCAAGCTGATCCACGGCGGGCTGCGCTATCTGGAGATGCTCGACTTCTCGCTCGTCCGGGAGGCGCTGAAGGAGCGCGGGCTGCTGCTGGAGCGCCTCGCCCCGCATCTGGTGAAGCCGGTGCCGTTCCTGTACCCCTTGCAGCACAAGGGCTGGGAGCGGCTGTACGCGGGCTCGGGCGTCGCGCTGTACGACGCGATGTCGGTGTCCTCCGGACACGGCCGGGGGCTGCCCACGCACCGGCACCTCTCCCGCCGCCACGCCCTGCGGGTCGCGCCGGCGCTGAAGAAGGACGCCCTGGTGGGGGCCCTGCAGTACTACGACGCCCAGATGGACGACGCCCGCTATGTGGCCACGCTGGTGCGGACCGCCGCCGGGTACGGCGCACACGTGGCGAACCGGGCCCGGGTGACCGGCTTCCTCCGGGAGGGCGAGCGGGTCGTCGGCGTCCGGGTGGAGGACGTCGAGGCGGGCGGTGAGTACGAGGTCAGGGCCAAACAGGTGGTCAACGCCACCGGCGTCTGGACGGATGACACCCAGGCGCTGATCGGCGAGCGCGGCCAGTTCCACGTCCGGGCGTCCAAGGGCATCCACCTCGTCGTCCCGAAGGACCGCATCCACTCCTCCACCGGCCTGATCCTGCGCACCGAGAAGTCCGTGCTCTTCGTCATCCCGTGGGGCCGCCACTGGATCATCGGCACGACGGACACCGACTGGGACCTGGACAAGGCCCACCCGGCCGCGTCCAGCGCCGATATCGACTATCTGCTCGAACACGTCAATTCGGTCCTGTCCACCCCGCTGAGCAGGGACGACGTCGAGGGCGTCTACGCCGGGCTGCGCCCCCTGCTGGCCGGCGAGTCGGACGCGACCAGCAAGCTCTCCCGCGAGCACACGGTGGCGCATCCGGCGCCGGGCCTCGTCGTCGTCGCGGGCGGGAAGTACACGACGTACCGGGTGATGGCCAAGGACGCCGTCGACGAGGCGGTGCACGGCCTCGACCAGCGGGTGGCCGACTGCGTCACCGAGGACATCCCGCTGCTGGGCGCCGAGGGCTACCGCGCCCTGTGGAACGCGCGCGCCAGGATCGCCGCCCGCACCGGGCTGCACGTCGCCCGGGTGGAGCATCTGCTCAACCGGTACGGCGCGATGACCGAGGAGATCCTGGAGCTGATCGTCGCCGACCCGGTGATGGGCGAGCCGCTGCCGTCCGCCGACGACTACCTGAAGGCCGAGATCGTCTACGCGGCCTCGCACGAAGGGGCCCGTCACCTCGACGACGTACTGACCCGGCGGACCAGGATCTCCATCGAGACCTTCGACCGGGGCACGCGTTCCGCGCGGCTCTGCGCGGAGCTGATGGCCCCGGTGCTCGGCTGGGACAAGGACCAGATCGAGCGCGAGGTCACGCACTACGAGAAGCGGGTGGAGGCGGAACGGGAGTCGCAGCGCCAGCCCGACGACCTGACGGCGGACGCGGCGCGGCTCGGAGCGCCGGACATCCAGCCCATCTGACCCGTCCAGCCGTCTGACCCGTCCGGTCCGGGCGGACCGTTCAGGGTCCGTGGTCCGTTCGTGCCGGGCAGAACTCCGCTTCCAGGAGCGCGGGTTCGAGGGTGTCCGCGTGGGACAGGATGTCCGTGTCGATGCGGTACGTCATGATGTGGCCGCCGTCGCGGCTCGCGGCGGTACGGACGTAGCTGCCCGCTATGCGGCCGTTGTGGCCCCAGACGGTGACCCCGCAGGCGAGTCGTTCCGGGTAGATGCCCAGGCCGTAGTCGCCCTGCGCCGCAGCGGTGTTCAGCAGTGCGGCGAGCTGGGCGGGCGGGAGCAGCCGCCCGCCCAGCAGGGCCGCGTAGAAGCGGTTCAGGTCGGCGAGCGTGGAGATCAGCTCACCGGCGGCGCCCGCGGTGCGCGGGTCCAGCTCGGTGGCATCGGTCAGGCCGCCGCCCGCCGGATCGCGCGAGTAGCCGCGGCCGTGCGGTGCGGGCAGGGTGGTGCGGGCGCCGGGCAGCGAGGTGCCGGTGAGGTGGAGCGGGGCGATGACGCGGCGTCGGATCTCGGTGGCGTAGCCGTGCCCGGTGACGCGCTGAACGACCAGGCCCAGCACGGCGTAGTCGGTATTGGAGTAGGTGAACAGGCCGGGGCGGGAGGCGGGGCGGTGGCTCGTCGCCGTACGGATCGCCGCGAGGGCGGAGAGCGGACGCGCGAACCCGTCGTCCGTGTAGTCGTAGAGCCCGCTGGTGTGGCTGAGCAGGGCGCGCAGGGTGATGCGGCGGCCGTCGTTGCCGTGCCCCCGGATCAGTCCGGGCAGATAGCGCTCGACCCGGTCCGACAGCCGCAGTCTTCCCTCGTGGGCGAGTTGGAGGACGACGGTGGCGACGAAGGTCTTGGTGATGCTGCCCGCCCGGAAACGGTCCGCGTAGCGGATGCCCGGTCCCGTCGACCGGAAGCTGCCGGGGCCGGCGGCGGAACTCTGTACCAGGACTGCTGCGGTGGGTGCCCGGCCCTGGACGGCGAGCCTCGGCAGGTAGGAGGCTGCGGGCGTGAGGTGTGGTTCGCTGGGCAGGCTCGCGGTTCCGAGGCCGAGCAGCGCCGTCACCAACAGGGTGACGAGCGGTGCCCTTAGAGTCGGCATGTCAGGGAGTCCCTTCCTCCGGCCACATCATGGCGGAGCCGGGCCCCGGCACCAGGGCCGGTCCCGGGGTAGGGGACAATGAACGCTCTGCCAGGGCGGGTTGATCGCAGAGGGGACGCATGTCGGAGGCGGAGCAGGCACGGGAGCCCCAACGGGACAAGGACGGACGTCTCCTTGCGGGGCGCTACCGGCTCGGGGAGGTGCTCGGCCGGGGCGGTATGGGCACGGTCCACCGTGCCGTCGACGAGACGCTGGGCCGCACGGTAGCGGTCAAGGAACTGCGGTTCCCGACAGCCATCGACGACGACGAGAAGCGCCGTCTCATCACGCGTACGCTGCGCGAGGCGAAGGCGATCGCCCGGATTCGCAACAACGGCGCGGTCACGGTCTACGACGTGGTCGACGAGGACGACCGGCCGTGGATCGTCATGGAACTCATCGAGGGCAAGTCGCTGGCCGAGGCGGTGCGCGAGGACGGTGTCCTGACGCCGAGACGGGCGGCCGAGGTGGGGCTGGCCATACTCGACGTGCTGCGCTCGGCCCACCGTGAGGGCATCCTGCACCGGGACGTGAAGCCGTCCAACGTGCTGATCGCCGAGGACGGCCGGGTCGTACTGACCGACTTCGGGATCGCCCAGGTCGAGGGCGACCCCTCCGTCACCTCCACGGGCATGCTCGTCGGCGCACCCTCGTACATCTCGCCGGAGCGGGCCCGCGGGCACAAGCCGGGCCCGCCGGCCGACCTCTGGTCGCTCGGCGGACTGCTGTACGCGAGCGTCGAGGGCTGCCCGCCGTACGACAAGGGCTCCGCGATCGCGACCCTGACCGCGGTGATGACCGAGCCGCTCGACCCGCCGAAGAACGCGGGCCCGCTGGAAGAGGTCATCTACGGTCTGCTCGCCCGCGATCCCGAGCAGCGGCTCGACGACGCCGGTGCGCGCGCCCTGCTCAACGACGTGATCAACGCCCCCGAGCAGTCGGACGTCCCTGTGCCGCCGGCCGACGCCACCCAGGTGATGGCGCTGCCCAAGGTGCCCGCACCCACGAAGCCGGCGTCGAAGAGCGGCGAACCGGGCGAGGGCACCCGGGACCGGCTGCGGGGCGCGCTGCGCTCCGCGCGGAACGCCAAGGCGGCGCCCGCCGCCGCCGCGTCCGCGCCGGCCCGCCCCGCCAAGGCCCCCTCGACGGCCGCGGCCACCGCCTCCGGGGCCGTACCGCCGCCGCGTCCGGCCACCTCTCCGAGCGCCCCGCCCAAGGCGTCGCTCACGGACGTGGTGCCGCGCCGCACCCTGGCGATCATCGCGGCCGTCATCGTGCTCGCCGTGCTCGGCACGGTCCTCGCGCTCACACTGGGCGGCGACGACACGGGCACGGACAACGCGGGCAAGGGCAAGGACGACCCCTCGGCCTCGGCCGGCGCCTCGACGGCAGGCGCCTCCGCCGGCACCGCCGGTACCGAACAGGGCGGCAGCGGCAAGGACCAGGGCCAGGGCCAGGGCCAGGGCCAGGACGGGAACGACGGCCAGGACCAGGGCAAGGGCAAGGACGACTCCGGCAAGGGGTCGGAAGGCTCGGACGACTCGGGCGACGCGGACGGCAAGGGCGCGCTGCCCGCCGGGTACAAGTCGGTCACCGACAAGCGGTTCCACTTCACCATGGCGATGCCCGAGGGATTCGAGCGCAATTCGATCGCGGGCAGCAACTCCGGCGGCATCTACAACATCGACAAGGGCTTCCCGCGCGTCCAGATCGACTACAACAGCTCGCCCGGCGACGACGCGGCCGCGGCCTGGAACTCGCTGAAGGGCGCGGTTGCCGGCAGCAGCAGCGGGTACCAGCACCTGAGCATCAAGAAGGTCGAGTACAACGGGTACCCGACCGTCGCGGACTGGCAGTTCGAGCGCAACGAACACGGCCAGCGCAGCCGGATACTGAACCGGGGCTTCAAGGTCGACGCGAAGCGCGGCTACTCGATCATGATCAGCTGCAAGGTCGACGAGTGGGACGGCAAGGCGTGCAAGACGCTGCGCGAGACGGCGTTCGGCACGTTCAAGCCGCTCGGCTGAGGACGGCTGCCGGGCCGGGTTGCACCGACCCTGCCGCGCGGCCGCCCGTTGCCACGTATTGTGAGAGCCCGGAGACCGTACGCAGCCGGAACCGCATGTCAATTGCACGTTAAGTGACCGCAATTGGTGGTTTCGGTGCGGTCTGCGTGACCGGGGGACAGCGCGCTCTGGGGAGGCGTCGTGGACGACTACGCGGGTCGGGTACTTGCCGACCGCTACCGCCTTCCGCTGCCCCCGTCCGATGCGTACGAACTGGTGGAAACCCGGGCGTTCGATACCTATAGCGGACAGGAAGTCCTGGTCCGGCAGGTGCCGTTACCGGAAGTCGTGGACGCGGAGGTGCTCGACGCCGACGGCCTGCCCACCCCGGCCCGGCGGCCCGGCGGGCGCACGGTGCGGCGGTCCACCGACCCGGCGGTCCGGCGCGCCATCGAGGCCGCCCAGGCGGCGGCCCAGGTCCCCGACCACCCGAGGCTCGACCAGGTCTTCGACGTGTTCGCCGAGGCGGGATCGCTCTGGATAGTGAGTGAACTGGTCGCGGCCCGGCCGCTCGCGGCGCTGCTCGCGGAGCGCCCGCTCAACCCGTACCGCGCCGCGGAGATCGGCTCCGACGTCCTGACGGCGCTGCGCGTCCTGCACGCCCACGGCTGGACCCACCGCAACATCACCGTGCGCACCGTGCTCATCTGCGACGACGGACGCGTCGTACTGACCGGCCTGGCGGCCGGGGCGGCGGAGGAGGCCCTCTGCGGCTACGTGCCGGTGCCACGCCCGGACGAAGCCGGCGAGGACGGCGAGTACGGCGGCCCCGCCGTGGAGTCGGGCCCCACCGGCCCGTACGTCCCGCCGGTGGTCGAACCGGGCCCGGGGCCCGACGACCACGAGCCCTACGCGCTGCCGATGGCCGGGCCGAGGTCCGGGTACAAGCCCGAGTACGGAACCGGGCGCGAGCCGGAGCCCGAGTACCCGTCCGAGCCGGAGTACGCCTCCGGGACCGAGTACGAAGCCGAGACCGAGGCCGAGACCGAGGCCGGGTCCGAGTACGAGACCGAGTACCGGCAGGGCTACGTGCCCGGCCCCGGCAGCCCCCGCGGCGCCGGTGAGCTGGAGTCCGTACGCCGTACGCCGCAGCAGCCCGTCCCCGCGTCCGAGCCCGGCAGCGCCGCCCAGGCGCGTGCCGCGCGTGCGGGCGCCATCGCCGCGTACCGGGCGGGGGCCCGCGCCGCCGCCGCCCGCGTCAGCGAGGAGGAGGAGCGCCGCGCCGGTGCGGACGAGGCGTGGGACACCGGCGTCCTGCCGCCCCAGCGCGACGGCGCCGGACCGGGCGGCCCCGCCGGGTCGCGGACGCCCGGCGACCCGGACCGGTTGCCCGACCCGCTGGACCCCCAGGCCTACGACTACGGGTACGGCGGCGACGCCGACCCGTACGACGACGAGGACGAGGACGACGAGTACGGCGATGACGACGACGGTCAGGCCCCGCCCCGGCGGCTGCATCTGACCGGTTCCTGGGACGACGGGCCGGGCGCCGGACGCCCGGTCCCGGCCGGCGGCTCCAGCGAGGACGCCCTGCGGGCCGACTCCCGGCGCCAGGGCGCCACCCCGGCCGTCGTCCGCCGCGAGCCGTCCGTCCCGGGCGCCGGGACCGGGGGGACCGGGGAGGCCGCCCCGGGCCGCTGGGACGAGATCGTCGCGAGGGACCGCGACACCCCCGCCTACCGGGGCCCCGCCACCACCCTCGCCGCCGAGCGCGCGCGGCAGGCCCGGATCGCCGTCGTCGGCGCGGTCACCGAGCGCTGGGCGCCCGAACAGGCCGGACCGGTCCACGAGAACTGGCAGCTGGCCCCGCCCATCGGCCCCTCCACCGACCTCTGGGCGCTGGGCGCGCTGCTCTACCGCGCCGTCCAGGGCCACGCCCCCTACCCCGAGGAGAACGCCGCCGAGCTCGTCCAGATGGTCTGCGGTGAGCCACCTGCCTTCGCGGAGGAGTGCGGCGCGCTGCGCCCCGTCGTCGAGTCGCTGCTGCGGCAGGACCCGACCGAGCGGCCGGACTTCGAGGAGCTGCGCGGCTGGCTGCGCTCCCTGGTGCGGTCGGCGCCCGAACCCGAGGCCGGCCTCGACGTGGTGCCGCTGCCGTCCGTGGACGAGACCCGGCTGCCCGTCGTACGCCGCCGGGGCGAACTCGTCCGCAAGCGGCGCGGCCGCCGGGGCGGGGCGGCGCACGGCCGCCACCGCCAGGCCAGGGGGCGCCTCGAGGCGGAGCCGGTACGCGCGGAACCGCGCGAGCCCCGGGCCGTCAGGCCGCCGCGCGAGCCGAAGGGCCCCAAGGCGCTGCGCACCCCGCCGCGCCCGCAGCAGGGCGGGCAGCGCGCGCCGCGACGGCTCGGCCGGCTGCTGCTCGTGCTGATCCTGCTGGTGCTGGTCGCGGCGATCGTGTACGCCGTGATGTTCATGCCCAAGTCCGGTTCACAGTCAGGCGCGGGCGCCAGCCCGTCCCGTACGGCGACCGGACCGCCCGATCCGGGCTCCGCCCGTCCGAGCGGCTCCGGCGGGTCTGCCTCCCCGTCGAAGCCTCCGGCGAAGTCCCCCGCGAAGCAGAAGCCGCAGACCAGCCGGTCCGCCGTCGCGCTCCCGTCCGGCTACGTCCTGCGCAAGGACGACGAGGGCTTCGAGGTCGGCGTGCCCAAGGGCTGGCAGCGCAGCCCCGCCAACACGGAGCGTCAGGTCCACTACGGCAGCGACGGCTTCACCCTGCTGATCGTCCCCGGCCGCGACACCGTCAAGACGAACGGCGCCGACCCGCTCGATTACCAGCGCGACAAGGAACCCGAGTTGAAGCCCTTCCGGGACTCCAGCTGGTCCACCGCGAGCGGGCTGCGCCGCATCGACGTCGGCCGACAGTCCATGGCGGAGGGCCAGTTCACCTGGCAGGACAGCTCCGGCCGGGAGGTCTACGTACGCAACCTCGCGATGATAGTCAAGGGCCGGTACCACCTCATTCAGGTCATCGGCCCGGAGAACCAGCGAGACAAGGTCTCGGACATCTACCAACAGGCCATCGCCTCATACCGCGTGACGCCCTGATACCTCAGGGGACCCCAGAGCGACAGGACGACGCGACAAGCATCACAGTGCGATCTCGTGGGCGGTGCGAGGTTCCGTGGCCGCACCTCTCATCCGTAACCTGTCATCCGAAGGAACGGGGCAGGGACACGTGGATCGATCACAGGGCACGGATGCGGGACTGTTGCTGGCCGGGCGATACCGGCTCGGTGAAGTCCTCGGGCGCGGCGGCATGGGCAAGGTCTGGAGAGCCCACGACGAGGTGCTGCACCGCACCGTCGCCGTCAAGGAGCTGACCGCCGGGCTGTACGTCGCGGAGGCGGACCGGGTGGTGCTGCACGCCCGTACGCAGAAGGAGGCCCGCGCCGCCGCCCGCATCACGCACCCGGGCGTGGTCACGGTTCACGACGTCATCGAGTACGACAACCGGCCGTGGATCGTCATGCAGTACGTCGACGGCCCGTCACTCGCCGACGCCGCCAAGGAATCCGGCGAGCTGGTGCCGCGCGAGGCCGCCAGGATCGGATTGCACGTGCTGGGCGCGCTGCGCGCCGCCCACAGCGCCGGGGTGCTGCACCGTGACGTGAAGCCGGGCAACGTCCTGCTCGCCCGGGACGGCCG
This sequence comes from Streptomyces sp. NPDC048462, assembly GCF_043200175.1. Taxonomy (NCBI): domain Bacteria; kingdom Bacillati; phylum Actinomycetota; class Actinomycetes; order Kitasatosporales; family Streptomycetaceae; genus Streptomyces; species Streptomyces sp. NPDC048462. The sequence continues at coordinate 319,954 of NZ_JBICXG010000006.1, read as the reverse complement.
GGTGCTGCTCACCGACTTCGGGATAGCCGCGATAGAGGGCGACTCGACCATCACCAGGACCGGTGAACTGGTCGGGTCCATCGACTACCTGGCGCCCGAGCGGGTCCGCGGGGGCGACCCCGGTCCCGCGTCCGACCTGTGGTCGCTGGGCGCGACGCTGTACACGGCGGTCGAGGGCAGATCGCCGTTCCGGCGCACCTCCCCGATATCCACCATGCAGGCCGTCGTCGCGGAGGATCCGCCGGACCCGGTCCGGGCCGGGCCACTGGCCCCCGTCATCACCGCGCTGCTCCGCAAGGAGCCGGCGGACCGGCCGTCGGCCGCGGAGACGGAACGGATGCTGATCGAGGCCATGGAGGGGCGCCAGCCCCGGGCGGCCCAGGCGTACGTCCCGACGCAGCAGGTGCCGGAGGAGGTCCTGCGTGCGATGGGCTCCGGCGGCACCTCCGGCGGCACCGCCCAGCTGCCCCACCCCGGTGGCACGGCCCAGCTGCCCTACCCCGGCGGCACCGCCCCGCAGCCGCACCCCGCCGGCCCCGCCGGCCCCGCCCCGGCGGCGGCCCGGCCCGGTCGCGCCCGGTGGCGCACGGCGCTGCTCGTCCTCGCCCTGGCGGCGCTGCTCGGCGTCGGCGCGGGGGTCGCCGCGATGAAGTACCGGGACCACCCGGAGAGCAGCGCCGCGAGCGGCGGTACCGGGGACCCGGGCGGGCGTTCGCCGGACCCGGCTCCCCACAAGTCCTCGCCCGACGCCTCGAAGAAGCCCAGCCCGAAGCCCGATCCGACGCTCAAGGGCGTACCGGCCGGCTGGAAGCGGGTCCACGACCCGGAGGGGTTCAGCCTCCTCGTGCCGCAGGGCTGGGAGCGCCGGACGAACGGCACGAACATCGACTACACCCCGGACAACGGCAAGCGTTACCTCCGCATCAGCATCGACCAGCAGCCCGACTTCGAGACCTCCTACCAGCACATGCAGAACCTGGAGCCGGGGCTGCGCAAGCGGCTGCCGCAGTACCGGGGCCTGGTGCTGCGCGACAACGTCTACCGTGACCACCCCGGATCGCTCTGGGAGTTCACCTGGACCGAGAACAACGGCGAGCAGCGGCACGCCATCGACCAGATGTACTACGCGGACGACGGCGGGCCGGAGTACGCGCTGTACATGACCGGGCCGGCGGCGGACTGGGACACCACCCGGGAGCAGTTCGACACGATGCTGCGCGGCTGGCGCGCGCCGGGGGACACCGGCTGACGCCGTCACTCCCAGCAAGTACGAGCGCGGCCGGCGGAGCGCGAGCACGGGAAGATAGCCCCTGATCAGCGCTTATGTAGCCAGTGGACACTGGCTCGATCGGCGGGTGCTCGCGGAGGGCTCTTGTGGGGACTGTGAAAAGCCGTTACCCACGGGTACCCAAAGCATCCGGCTGGACGTACTCTCGCCCTCATGACGGACTTGCAGGCCTCCACGCCCACCTCCGCCGCCGGTGTCGGCACCAACCCGGTGGCCGCGGCGCCCGCGGGCGTGCGCACGGCCGCCGACGTCGTGACCCCCGAGGTGATCGCCCAGCTGACCCGCGGCGTCGCCGGCTCCGGCCGTACGGCGAACCACACCCCGTTCACCGGGGAGAAGCTGGCCGACCTGCCGGAGTCCACCCCCGAGGACGTGGCCGCCGCCTTCGAGCGGGCCCGTGCGGCCCAGCCGGCCTGGGCCGCGACGCCCGTCCGGGCCAGGGCCGCCGTGCTGCTGCGCTTCCACGACCTGGTGCTCGGCCGCCAGTCCGAGGTCCTCGACCTCATCCAGCTGGAGACCGGCAAGGCCCGGCTGCACGCCCACGAGGAGGTGCAGGCCGTCGCCGTCGCCGCCCGGCACTACGGCCGCAAGGCCGGCTCGTACCTGCGGCCGAAGCGGCACACCGGTGTCGTACCGACCCTCACCAAGGTCACCGAGCTGCGCCAGCCGCGCGGGGTCGTCGGCCAGATCGCGCCGTGGAACTACCCCTTCGAACTGTCCGTGGGCGACGCGCTGCCCGCGTTCGTGTCCGGCAACGCCGTGGTGATGAAGCCCGACACGGAGACCGCGCTGACCGCGCTGTGGGCCCGTGACCTGCTGATCGAGGCCGGGCTGCCCGCCGAGGTGTTCCAGGTCGTGCTCGGTGACGGACCGGTGGTGGGCCCCGAGGTCGTCAGGCACGCCGACTACGTCTCGTTCACCGGTTCCACCCGCACCGGCCGCGAGGTAGCCCAGGGCGCGGCGGCCCGGCTCGTCGGCGTTTCGCTGGAGCTCGGCGGCAAGAACGCCATGCTGGTGCTGAAGGACGCCGACGTGGAGAAGGCCGCCGCGGGCGCCGTCCGCGCCTGTTTCTCCTCCGCCGGCCAGCTCTGCATCTCCATCGAGCGGCTGTACGTGCACGAGTCGGTCGCGGACGACTTCCTGGAGCGGTTCGCCGCCCGCACGAAGGCCATGCGGCTCGGCAGCTCCCTCGCCTACGGGGCCGACATGGGCTCGCTGGTCGGTGAGCGCCAGCTGGAGACGGTGAGCCGCCATGTCGCGGAGGCCGTCGAGAGGGGCGCCACGCTCGTCGCGGGCGGCGTCGCCCGCGACGACATCGGCCCGCTGTTCTACGAGCCGACCATCCTCGACAACGTCGTGCCGTCGATGGCCGTCTGCACCGAGGAGACCTTCGGCCCGGTCGTCTCCGTCTACCGCTTCAGCGACGAGGACGAGGTCATCGCCCGCGCCAACGCCACCCCGTACGGCCTTAACTCCAGCGTCTGGACCAAGGACGGCAGGCGCGGCCACCGGGTCGCCGCCCGGCTGCGCACCGGCACGGTCAACATCAACGAGGGCTACGCCCCCGCGTACGGCAGTGTGCAGTCCCCGATGGGCGGCATGAAGGAGTCCGGCCTCGGCCGCCGGCACGGCTCCGAGGGCATCCTCAAGTACACCGAGGCCCAGACGGTCGCCCAGCAGCGGTTGATCCCGCTCGCCCCGTCCTTCGGGATGGACGACGAGAAGTACGCGGCGTTCATGAGCCTCAGCCTGAAGGCGATGAAGGCCTTCCGGCTGCGCTGATCCGCCCCCGCACCACCGCAGCATTTCTGTCCTTTTCGTACGGAGGAGTGCCATGTCCCAGGACAGCCCTGCCCAGAATCAGGCCGGACCCGGCGGTGCGGCCGAGGACGACGCCGCGTACGACTACGACGTACTGGTCGTCGGCTCGGGCTTCGGCGGCGCGGTGTCGGCCCTGCGGCTGAGCGAGAAGGGGTACCGGGTCGGCGTCCTGGAGGCGGGCCGCCGGTTCACCCCCGCCACCCTGCCCAAGAACTCCTGGGACCTGAAGAACTACCTGTGGGCCCCGGCGCTCGGACTCTTCGGCATCCAGCGGGTGCATCTGCTCGGCAAGGTGATGGTGCTGGCCGGTGCGGGGGTCGGCGGCGGTTCGCTGAACTACGCCAACACGCTGTACGTGCCCCCGGCCCCGTTCTTCGAGGACCGCCAGTGGGCCCACATCACCGACTGGCAGGACGAGCTGAAGCCGTACTACGACCAGGCCACGCGGATGCTCGGCGTCCGGCTCAACCCGACGACGACCCCCTCGGACGTCCACCTCAAGGCGGCCGCCGAGGCCATGGGCGTCGGCGACACCTTCCACCTCGCCCCGGTCGGTGTCTTCTTCGGCGACGGCAAGGACGCCGACGGGACGGCGCGGGCCAAGCCCGGCGGCACGGTCGCGGACCCGTACTTCGGCGGCGCGGGCCCCGCCCGCAAGGCCTGCACCGAGTGCGGCGAATGCATGACCGGCTGCCGGCACGGCGCGAAGAACACCCTCAACGAGAACTACCTCCACCTCGCGGAGAAGGCCGGAGCGGTCATCCACCCGATGACCTCGGTCGTCGCGGTCACCGAGCACCCGGAGGGCGGCTACCGCGTCACCACCGTGCCCACCGACCGCCGCCGGAAGGCGAAGCCGACGCGGCTGCGCGCCCGTCAGGTGGTCGTGGCGGCGGGCACGTACGGCACCCAGACCCTGCTGCACACGATGAAGGACCGGGGACTGCTGCCCCGCGTCTCGTCCCGGCTCGGTGAGCTGACCCGGACCAACTCCGAGGGGCTCGTGGGGGCGCAGACCTCCGACCGGCGCTACCGCAGGAAGCACGGCACCAAGGCCGACTTCACCAGGGGCGTCGCCATCACCTCCTCGATCCACCCCGACGAGAACACCCACATCGAACCGGTCCGCTACGGCAGGGGATCCAACGCGATGGGCGGGATGACCGTCCTCCAGGTCCCCTACGGCACCCACCGGGTGCTGAGCTGGCTCGGCAACATGGCCAGGCACCCGGCGCTCGCCGTGCGCTCGCTCTCCAACCGGCACTGGTCGGAGCGGACGATCATAGGGCTCGTCATGCAGTCGCTGGACAACTCCCTGACCGCCTACCGCAAGCCGGGCGGCATAGGAAAGGGCCTGCTCACCGCCCGGCAGGGCCACGGCGCGCCCAACCCGACCCAGATCGCGGAGGCCACCCGGAGCGCGACGCTGCTCGCCGAGGAGATCAACGGCTTCGCGGGCTCCAACATCGGTGAGCTGATGGGCACCCCGCTCACCGCGCACTTCCTCGGCGGCTGCCCGATCGGCGCGAGCGCCGAGGAGGGCGTCATCGATCCCTACCACCGCCTGTACGGGCACCCGGGCATCTCGGTGGTCGACGGTTCGGCGGTCTCCGCCAACCTCGGCGTGAACCCGTCGCTGACGATCACCGCGCAGGCCGAGCGGGCCATGTCCTTCTGGCCGAACAAGGGCGAGCGGGACCCCCGCCCGGCGGCGGGCGAGGCGTACGAGCGGCTGGCGGCGGTCGAACCGCAGGCACCGGCCGTTCCGGAGAAGGCGTTCGGCGCGCTGAGGCTGCCGTTCCTGGGGATGCCCGCGATGCCGCCGAAGGAGTCCGGCCGGGCCTGAGGTCCGGAGGGGCCGCACGCGCAGGGGACAGCAGAAGGGGCTGCACCCCCCTCCGAGTGCAGCCCCTCATGCTCTACCGGTGAAGCCGAGTTACGGATGCGACCGGTGGTTCTGGTTCCGCATGCATGACCTGCAAGGTGTCCCGATGGTTGTCCCGGAGTTCACAGAATCCCTGTGTGACGTCAGTCACGTCCAGTGATGTGTGTGTCCGGTGGTGTGCGAGTCCAGTGATGTACCGATCCGCGATGTGCTCGTTCCGTGATCCGGAGCCGCGCAACTATTCACCCGGACCCGTGGTCGTACCCACGTCGCCGCAAAGGCGATCACTTAGCTCCTCACGACCCGGAGAACCCGCGATATGAGAAGCACGACCCCGAGAGCCGCTCTGCGCAGGGCCGCGGGTGGATTCGCCGCAGCCGGTCTGCTGGCCGCCGGATCTCTCGCCCTCACCGCTCCGGCAGAGGCGGCCGTCCCCGAGTTCACGCTCGGTGGTCCGGCCGAGACCGCGCTGCATCCGTATCCGGCGACGGGCGCCCCGCAGAAGGCCTCCCTCGACTTCACGGTCAACAACCCGTCCGAGGACGAGGAGAACGGCGCCTTCCAGGGCGAGTACACCGTCCGCTTCGACCTCAGCGGGATCAAGGGCGTCGCGGACGTGGCCTTCGACAAGGAGGCCAGTTCCGACTGCACCGTCACCGGGACCAGTGCCGTCTGCCACGACTGGGGCATCTTCCCCGGCCTGAGCACTCTCGCGGAGCTCGACGTCACCGCGGCGAAGGGGAGTGCGAACGGCGACACGGGCGCCATCGAGGTCACCGCCGAGGCGGACGGGGCCACGTTCACCTCGTTCACCGCCCGGATCGGCGTCGGCGGCCCCGACCTGTCGATGGAGCGGCTGCCGTTCAGGACGGAGCTCGAGCCCGGCGACACCCAGCCGGTGCCCGTCACCTTCACGAACAACGGCACCCGCGCTGCCGACGGCCTGCTGCTCACCCTGCGGTACACCCGGGGCATGGAGTTCACCGAGCGGTACCAGAACTGCGAGTACAGCGAGTCCGACCTGGGCATGGGCAGCCCCGGAGCCTGGACCACCGCCCTGTGCGCCTTCGACGGCAGCTACGAGCCCGGCGTCGCCTACACGCTCGCCGAGCCGCCCGCCATCAGGGCCACGCGGCGCGCCTTCTACGACTCGTTCCTGTACCGCATCGAGGAGGGCGGATCCGCCGCCCGCGCGGCGCGGCGCGCCGGTGCGCGGTTCAGCCCCGGCAAGGGCGCCACGCTGGCCCTGCACAAGGCCCCCGCGGCGCTGACGGCCGACCTGGACCCGAGTGACAACCAGCAGGACGTCGACTTCCGGACCACCAACACCGCCGACTTCGAGGCGTACGGCGCCCGCGCGAAGGGCGCGGCCGGCGACTCGGTCGCGGTGAAGGTCGGGTTCCGCAGCAACGGACCGGCGTGGATCGGGAACATCCGCTCCGGCGAGGACGTCGCCACCGTCGACGTCACCGTGCCCGAGGGCGCGTCGGTCGTCTCCAAGCCGGACCTCTGCCGGGGTGTGACGGCCGACGGGGAGTACCGCGAGAACCAGACCGGCGCCCCGCGCTACTTCTGCTCCACCCCGATGTCCGTCCGCGAGGACGCCGACTTCGCCCTGCCCTTCGAGCTGAAGATCACCGAGGTGGTCGAGGGTGCCTCCGGCAAGGTCGTGGTCCGCAACACCTCCCTCCGGGACCCGGAGCCGGCCTTCGACCCCGAGCCCGCCAACAACACCGCCTCGCTGGTGCTGAACGCCAAGGACTCCGGCACGGGCGACCCGGGCGCCACCACCGGCGACGGCGACGCCGGTTCGGGCGGCTCGTCCTCGACGGGCGCCACCACCGGTTCCACCGGTCCCACCGGCTCCACCGGGGGTCCGGGCGACTCCGGCGGCAGCGCGTCGGGCGCCACGGGCGGTTCGGCCGGCTCCTCCTCGACGGGTGACGCCACCGGCGGCGACTCCGGTGGCGGCCTGGCCGCCACCGGCTCCGTCGCCCTGCCGGCCGGCGCCGCGGGGGCCGTCGCGCTGGTCGCGGGCGGGATCCTCTTCACGGTGTCCCGCCGCCGCGCGGTCCGCTGAGCCGAGGACACGGCCCAGGCCGTACGGCAGCCGACGGGAACGAAGAACGGCCGGCCCCGGGCGTCCCCGGAGCCGGCCGTTCCCTGGAGGGTCCAGCCCCTGGGGGCGGACCCTCCGGGTGACCGGGCTGCTGTCCCCTGCCGACCGGTCACGCACGCCGGTGCGCGGTCCCACGGCGTACCAGCGGTACGCCACACGCCCCGGCGAAGCCACGCGTGGTTTCGTTCCACAGCCGCCCCTGGCTGGCACGGACACCGGGACCAACGAAGCCGCGACGGGCCCGGTCACGCGCCGTACGGGTGAGACCCCGCCCGAACTGGGATACGTCCGTACAGCCCTGCGGCGCGTCACACGCGGCCGCGGCACAGCTCCAGCAGCGTCATCGCGAGGGAGGTACCCGGCTTGCCGAGCGCGTCCCGGTACTGGCCGAGGATCTCCATCTCCCGGGAGAGGTTCACCCGGCGGCCCCCGGAGGTGATCCGGGCCTCCTGGATGACCGAGGAGACGGCCATCCGTTCCTGGACGAGACCGATGATCCGGTCGTCGAGGGTGTCGATGCGCGAGCGGGCGTCGCCGATCAGGGACGCGGCCTCCTCGGTGTGCGCGCCGGTCGCCTCGGCGGAGGTGGCGGGGCGGGCTGCTGCGGTGCTGCTCATGGTGGGGTCTCCCGGGTAGCTGCGGCTCCCAGGGACCGACCGGGCCCGGAACGCCAGAACGCCCCGGGCCTGTCGGCCCGGGGCGCCTGGAACGTTGCTTGTCAGTTGCTCAAGCAGCACGACCATGGCAGCCGGCGGGCCGGGTGCCATAGGTAAAGACGAAGATCGTGTGCTGACGCATGGGGGACAGTATGGACCCGGCCCCGTGCCGGGGTCCAACGCCCGGCCGGATCGTGAGACGGCCGGGGCGCTCCCCGCGCGACGAGGGACGCCCCCGGCCGCCGGTAGAATCGGAAGAACCGACCCCCTCTCCACCGCCGGAAGGCCGCCCCGTGCCAGCAGCACCCCCCGCCGCCCCCGACACCACCACCGACGTGGTCCTCGTTGTCGACTTCGGCGCGCAGTACGCCCAGCTCATCGCCCGCCGCGTCCGTGAGGCCCGGGTCTACAGCGAGATCGTGCCGTCCACGATGCCGGTGGCCGAGATGCTGGCCAAGAACCCCCGCGCGATCATCCTGTCCGGCGGACCCTCCTCCGTGTACGCGGAGGGCGCGCCCTCGCTCGACCGCGCGCTGTTCGAGGCCGGGGTCCCGGTCTTCGGCATGTGCTACGGCTTCCAGCTGATGGCCACCACCCTCGGCGGCACCGTCGACGACAACGGTGCCCGCGAGTACGGCCGCACCGCGCTCGCCGTCTCCAAGTCCGGCTCGACCCTCTTCGAGGGCACCCCGGACCAGCAGTCGGTGTGGATGTCGCACGGCGACGCCTGCTCCGCCGCTCCCGAGGGCTTCACCGTCACCGCGTCCACCGACGTCGTGCCGGTCGCCGCCTTCGAGAACGACGAGAAGCGGCTCTACGGCGTCCAGTACCACCCCGAGGTCCTGCACTCCACGCACGGCCAGCAGGTGCTGGAGCACTTCCTGTACCGGGGCGCGGGCATCGAGCCGAACTGGACGACCACCAACGTCGTCGAGGAGCAGATCGCCCTCATCCGTGAGCAGGTCGGTGACAAGCGCGCCATCTGCGGCCTCTCCGGCGGCGTGGACTCCGCCGTCGCCGCCGCCCTCGTCCAGAAGGCCATCGGCTCCCAGCTGACCTGTGTGTACGTCGACCACGGGCTGATGCGCAAGGGCGAGACCGAGCAGGTCGAGAAGGACTTCGTCGCCGCGACCGGCGCGAAGCTGAAGGTCGTCGACGCGGAGAAGCGCTTCCTGGACGCCCTGTCCGGCGTGTCCGACCCGGAGCAGAAGCGGAAGATCATCGGCCGCGAGTTCATCCGCGTCTTCGAGCAGGCCCAGCTGGAGATCCTCCAGGAGGACGGCCCCGAGGTCGCCTTCCTCGTCCAGGGCACCCTCTACCCGGACGTCGTCGAGTCCGGCGGCGGCACCGGCACCGCCAACATCAAGTCCCACCACAACGTGGGCGGGCTCCCCGACGACATCGAGTTCCAGCTCGTCGAGCCGCTGCGCCAGCTGTTCAAGGACGAGGTCCGGATGGTCGGCCAGGAGCTCGGCCTGCCCGACGAGATCGTCCAGCGCCAGCCCTTCCCCGGCCCCGGCCTCGGCATCCGCATCGTCGGCGAGGTCACCAAGGAGCGGCTCGACCTGCTCCGCGACGCCGACGCCATCGCCCGCGAGGAGCTGACCTCGGCCGGCCTGGACCGCGACATCTGGCAGTGCCCGGTGGTCCTCCTCGCGGACGTCCGCAGCGTCGGCGTCCAGGGCGACGGCCGCACCTACGGCCACCCGATCGTGCTGCGCCCGGTCTCCTCCGAGGACGCCATGACGGCGGACTGGTCGCGGCTGCCGTACGAGACCCTCGCCAAGATCTCCACCCGCATCACCAACGAGGTGGCCGACGTCAACCGCGTCGTCCTCGACGTGACGAGCAAGCCGCCGGGCACCATCGAGTGGGAGTAGTCCCACGCCTTCGCCCATGACGCTGCCGTCGTCCGGTCCTCCGGGCGGCGGCAGCGTCGTACCTCTGGCCACCTGCGGCAACCGGCGGTAACTTCCGATCCCGTACGCCTGATCCCGTACGTCAGGGAGCCCCGAGGAGCCGCCATGCCCGAGCCCACACCCATACCGGTGGACCAGCTCCACTTCGCGATGCCGCCCGTGCACGCCTCCCTCCACGAGGAACGCACCCACCGCAAGGAACGCCTGGCCGGGGCGCTGCGCCTGTTCGGTGAGTACGGGTACGAGGACGGCGTCTCCGGGCACATCACGGCGCGCGACCCCGAGTTCACCGACTGCTTCTGGGTCAACCCCTTCGGCGCCCCCTTCGAGGGGCTGCGCCCGGACGAGCTGATCCTGGTGAACGGGGAGGGGCAGGTCGTCGAGGGCCGCCGCCACGTCAACCAGGCGGCGTTCGCCGTCCACGCCCAGGTGCACCGGGCCCGCCCGGACGTCGTCGCCGTCGCGCACACGCATTCGGTGCACGGGCGCGCGCTGGCCGCGCTGGGGGAGCTCATCGAGCCGATCACCCAGGAGTCCTGCGCCTTCTACGAGGACCACGCCCTCTACGACGCGTACACCGGGGTCGTCGTGGACGAGGACGAGGGACGCCGGATCGCGGCCGCGCTCGGCGCCCGCAAGGCGGTCATCCTGCGCAACCACGGGCTGCTGACCGTGGGCGACTCGGTGGACGCGGCGGCCTGGTGGTTCCTCACCCTGGAGCGGTCCTGCCAGGTACAGCTGGCCGCGCGGGCGGCCGGCAAGCCGGTGCTGATCGAGCACCGGGACGCGCTCACCACCCGGGAGCAGCTGGGCAGCGACCTGGTCGCCTGGATCAACTACCAGCCGCAGTGGCAGCGCATCGCTCGAACGTTCTGACGAAACCGCTCGCCCGATGCGCCCCGATGCGGGACCAGCCCGCCCGGTACGGCACAATTCGCAGCAATCACAGCTGAGTTGGATTGAGTGACAGCTGTACAGGGGCGGGAAAGGGCGGCGTTCTCCGTGGCGTTGGACGAGGCACGACAAGGCGCGCACGGCGGTGGCTGTACGTGCGGCGACTGCCCGCACGGAGCGCGCGAGGGGCACCGGCGCGCGGTGGCCGCCTTCCTGGCCAAGCGGGACGAACTCGCCGCAGGCCAGGGGCTTCCCGCGGGGGTCGCCCAGTCCCCCTCCGCGACCCGGCAGTGGGTCTCGGACGAGCTGACCCAGTCCGCGCGCGTCGTCGCGGACCGGGGCCGGGAGGAGGGCGACGCCTGGCTGTACCGGGTGTGGCAGCGCACCCTGGTCATCGTGTGGGGCGCCGTCGCCGTACTGGCCGTCGCCGAGGCCGCCACCGCGATCGGGGCGGGCTGGACCCACGCCCGCACCGCCGGTCTGGTCGCCGGACTCGTCACCGCCGCGACTCTGACCGGGGCCGCCCACGTCCACCGGGCGCGCGGCGGCCTCCTCGCCCCGCTCATCGGTGAGGACAACCGGCTCTCCACCTCCAGGGCGGTCGCCGCGTCCTGGGTGCTGCTCGCGGTCTTCTCCGTGCTCGTCCTCGCGCTCCAGCTGGCGGTCGCCTCCGGCCACGCGCGGCGCGACGCGCTGATCGAGGGCCTGGACCTGGCGCGCGGCGCCGGGGTGGTGAGCGTGCTGGCGCTGGTGTGCGCCATCGCCGTGGTGGTCAAGCGGGTGGTGGGCGTACGGGTGCTGTCCGGGCGGCTCCAGAAGCTGCGGGCCGACCGGCCGCGCGCCGCCGACCTGCTGACCGATGACGCCGGCCGGGGCGGCTTCACGGACGTGCAGTACGTGCTGGTGTCCACCGTGGCGGTGCTCTTCGCCGCCGTCCGCCTCGCCCGGCGGCCCGAGCAGCTGCCCGATCTGCCGTGGGGTCTGGCCCTGCTGGTGGCCGTCTCGGCGGCGGCGTACTTCGCGGGCAAGTACACCGAGTCCGGCCGGCCCGTGGTGCTTTCGGTCGTCAGGGCCCGGGAGGCCGGCGATCTGGACGCCCCGATCCGTACCGGTGACGACATCGAGATCCGCGGCGCGGGATTCGTGCCGCCCGGCGCCGGGGCCCCCGACCGGCTGGCCCGGATGGTCGTCCGGATCGGCGCGGTCCACGTCCACGTGCCGCTGATCCCGGTCGCGGGCGGCTTCGCCAACCCGAGCGACACCGTGCTGACCGTGCCGGTGCCGGTGGAGGTGGAGCCGGGGGTGGTCGAGGTGCAGGTGGTCACGGCGGCGGGGACGGAGTCCAACCGGGTCGAGATCGACGTGACCGACTGAGACCCGCCGCCCGCCGCCCGCCCATCGGCCCGGGGGCCCGCTCCGGGGTCCTCAGGGCACCGGGAGCCGGCCGCGCGGAAGGTCGTAAGGTCTGGTGACGGGTCGAACGGTCCGGCGAGGGTCGAATGGCCCTGTGGGCGGGGCCGGCGGTCCGCCGCAGGGCCGCGGAAGGCGGGACAACCATGCACTACGGCATGAACGGGCGCGGTCTTGGCGAGCCGAAGAGCCTGCGGGAGCTGGCACGGGAGCACGCCCTGCTGCCGCTGCGGATCTTCCTCGGGGTCACCTTCGTCTACGCCGGGCTCGACAAGCTGACCGACAGCGCCTTCTTCCACGCCACCGGCTCCGGTTCCATCGGCGAGACGATGAGCGCGGTCCGGGACTCCGCCGCGATCCCGGCCCTCGTCGACCTCGCGCTCAAGGGCCCGGCCGGCTTCGGCTACGCCATCGCGATCGGTGAACTCCTCGTCGGGATCGGGACGCTGCTGGGCCTGTGGACCAGGATCGCCGCGCTCGGCGGTGCGCTCATCTCGCTGAGCCTGTGGCTGACCGTCAGCTGGCAGGCCGAGCCGTACTACCTCGGCAACGACCTGATCTACCTCATGGCCTGGCTGCCGCTGCTGCTCGGCGGGGCCACGTCGTTCTCCGTGGACGGCGTCCTCCCGCCCCGGCGGCGCCGGATCCGGTAGGCCACCCAGGTGGTCAGGACGGCGACCCAGAGGCCGGCGGTGAAGAGCGCGATGAAGAAGGCCAACGGGGCGTGCCAGGCGCCTGCGGCATCCGCCGCGTAGCCGGCCGCCAGACCCAGCATCACCAGGCCCGCCACCGCCCGTCCGGGCCGGATCTCATGACGCAGCACGGGTGACCTCCACCTGTCCGATGCCGACTTCCAGATCGAGTTCCACGGTGCCTGCCGCCTCGCCGCCCGACGTGGGCGGCAGCGTCCGGTGCTCGTTCTCGGAGACCCTGATGTCCACGTCGCCCTTTCGCGATCCGCCGCCCGGCGCCTCGCCCGGCAGCCTGATGTCGCCGAGACCGGCGCGCGCGCTCAGCCGTACGGTGACCGCCTCCGGCACGCGGACCACGACCCGGCCCGCACCGACCTCCACCCGGGTCGTGAGCGTGTCGCCCCTGGGCACGGCGACCCGGGTGAGATCGAGGTCCGCCACCCCGGAGCCCACCTCGTAGCGCGGCTGCACCGCGGCCACCGTGGCCGGCCGCCACTCCTGGCGCACCCAGTGCGCGGTGATGTCGGCGGGCAGCACGGACGCACCCGCCAGCAGGCCCGCGGTGATCATCGCGAGCAGCACCGTACCGAAACCGGTCCGGCCGACGAACGCGCTGACCAGCAGCCCCGCCCCGAACACCGCGAGCGCGGCGGCCAGGCCGATCTGCAGGCTCAGCCCCAGCGGCTGGGTGTCCCAGTTCGCCCTCGCGCCCAGCACGCCCGCCAGCACCGCCAGCAGGAAGACGGCCCCCGCGATCGACGTCGCATCCCCGTCCTGCCGCGACTTGCGGGGCGTCCGGAACGGGCCGGCCGCCGTCGCCCCGCGCGGCCCGGCCGCCCGGCTGTCCATCGTCGTGTCCGCCGGCCCCCACAGATAGCCGGAGCCCACCGGGCCCGTGGTGCCGTCCTTGACGATCGGGTCCCGCCACCAGGACGGGCTGTCCGGCCGGGGCGGCGCCTTCACCTCGGGCGGCGCGTCCGAGACCGCCTGCGCGGCCGCCGGATGCAGCGGGCCCTGCGGATCGGCGGTCCTGCGGTGCTGCGTCCACACCGAGAAGCCGATCACCGCGAGGGCCAGCATCGCGGAGAACGCCAGCGTGCCGCCGTTGCCCAGCATGGAAAGGAACAGGCCGCAGCCGACCAGCGCGAACAGCACCGCGATCAGCGACGCCCCCTCCACCCGGCCCGACAGCAGCCGGCGCGCCTCGTTCTCCTCCTCACCGTCCAGCGGGACGAGCAGCCACGCGAAGCCGTAGAAGATCAGCCCGAGCCCCCCGGTCACGGAGAGCACCCCGAGCACGATCCGGAAGATCACCGGATCGACGTCGCAGTACCGGCCGAGGCCGCCGCAGACCCCGGCCACCACCTTCTGCCGCGAGCTGCGGTGCAGTCGCCCGCCCGGCCCGGCGGACGGTACGGCGCCGGGCGGCGCATCCTGGGGAACGGTCATGGCTCCATGGTGACGGGCGGCGGGCCCGTCCGGCACCCGCCCCGACCCTGGACGAACCCTGAGATCGCCCCCGCCGGACCCTGAAGGGACCGTTCCGGGTACCGGGCCGTTCCCCGCCCCGGCTCCGCCCGGCTCTCCGCCCGGCTCTCAGGGTCGAAGTGGGGGCCGACCCTGATGCCACCGGCCGCACCCACGTGTGACGATCGGGGCATGCCAGCCGCCACCACCCGAGCCGCCAGCTCCCTCAACCCCGATCCGGAGGAACCACCGCTGCGCAAGCTGTACCGCAGCGCCGACGGACGGCTGCTCGGCGGCGTCGCACGCGGTCTCGCCGGACACCTCGGGCTGCCGGTCGCCTGGGTGCGCTTCGTCTTCCTCGGACTGTTCTTCGCGGACGGCCTCGGCGCGCTCCTGTACGCGGTGTTCTGGATCGTCGTGCCGCTCGGCGTCGGCGGCGTGGACGGCCCGAGGTCCGTCTTCGAGACCGCCCCCGACGGCAGGCGCCGGCTCCGCAAGCCCGACCGGGGCCAGGTCTTCGCCCTCGTCGCCCTCCTCATCGGCGCCGTGATCTTCGTCGGCAACGTCGACATGGGCAGCAAGGCCGACCGCTACATCTGGCCGACCCTGCTGATCGGCGCCGGTTCCGTCCTGGTCTGGCGGCAGGCCGACAACGCCCGCCGCGCCCGCTGGATGGAGGTCGGCAGCCGCCGCCGGGTCCTCAACCTGGCCCGGGGACTCGCCGGAGTCGCCCTGGTCGGCCTCGGCCTGGCCGGCTTCATGGTGGTGCGCGGCTCCGCCGCCCAGCTCGGCAACGTCCTCACCGCGGCCATCGCCGTCCTCACCGGCATCGCCCTGCTGGCCGGTCCCTATCTCGTCCGGATGACCCAGGACCTCTCCGAGGAACGCCTGATGCGCATCAGGGCCCAGGAGCGCGCCGAGGTCGCCGCCCATGTGCACGACTCCGTCCTGCACACCCTCACCCTGATCCAGCGCAACGCGGAGGACCCCGGCGAGGTGCGCAGACTGGCCCGCGCCCAGGAGCGCGAACTGCGCAACTGGCTCTACAACCCCGAGGGCACCGGCAAGGACGAGGACGACGAACCCGAGAACCTGGCCGAGGCCGTCAAACGCGCCGCCGCCGAGGTCGAGGACAAGCACGGCGTCCCGCTGGAGGTCGTCGTCGTGGGCGACTGCCCGCTCGACGAGAAGCTGACCGCGCAGATGCAGGCCGCACGCGAGGCGATGGTCAACGCCGCCAAGTACGGTGGCGAGGGCGGCGCCGTACAGGTCTACGCGGAGGTCGAGGGCCGCACGGTCTTCGTCTCGGTACGCGACCGGGGGCCGGGGTTCGACCTGGACTCCGTACCGGGGGACAGAATGGGCGTACGAGAATCAATCATCGGCCGGATGCAGCGCAACGGCGGTACCGCCCGGCTGCGTTCGGTGCCCGGCGGGGGCACAGAAGTCGAGCTGGAGATGGAGAGGACGAGCGATGAACGGGACCACTGAGGCGACCGGGGGCCACGCGGACCCGGAGCGCCGGGTACGAGTCGTGCTCGTCGACGACCACCGGATGTTCCGCACCGGCGTACAGGCCGAGATCGGCCGCACCGAGGAGACCGGCGTCGAGGTCGTGGGCGAGGCCGCCGACGTCGACCAGGCCGTCACCGTCATCACGGCGACCCGCCCCGAGGTCGTCCTCCTGGACGTGCACCTCCCGGGCGGCGGCGGCGTCGAGGTGCTGCGCCGCTGCGCCCCGTTCATGGGCGCGGTGGAGAACCCGGTGCGCTTCCTCGCGCTGTCCGTGTCGGACGCCGCGGAGGACGTCATCGGGGTCATCCGGGGCGGCGCCCGAGGCTACGTCACCAAGACGATCACCGGCGCCGACCTGGTCGACTCGGTCTTCCGGGTCCAGGACGGCGACGCGGTGTTCTCGCCCCGGCTGGCCGGCTTCGTCCTCGACGCCTTCGCCTCGACGGACGCGCCACCGGTCGACGAGGACCTCGACCGGCTGACCCAGCGCGAGCGCGAGGTGCTGCGGCTGATCGCGCGGGGCTACGCGTACAAGGAGATCGCCAAGCAGCTGTTCATCTCGGTGAAGACGGTCGAGTCGCACGTCTCGGCGGTGCTGAGGAAGCTCCAGCTGTCCAACCGGCACGAGCTGACCCGCTGGGCGACGGCCCGTCGGCTGGTCTGAGACCGGCGGGCCCACGCCTCAGGCCGGGTCGAGCGAGATGTTCAGCTTCTCGCCGACCCTGCGGTAGCCGATGCCCGCGTACATCCGTTCCACATCGGCGTCGCCCGGCTCCAGCCAGACCACCCGGCAGCCCTGCTCGAAGGCGGTCGCGGTGAGCCGGGCGGAGAGGTCGGCGCCGATGCCGCGGCGCCGGAACTCCTCGGCGACGGCCAGGCCCACCAGCTCGCTGAGGCCGTCGACCGGCACCGAGCAGCCGCCCGCGCCCGCCGGGACGCCCTCCAGCGTGGCGAGCGCGGCGACCCCGCCGTTCGCCGCCGCGTCGCGCAGCCACTTCGCCTCGCCGCCCTCGGGCTCGCCGGTCCCGCCGTACCCCAGGTGCTGTACGAGGGCGGCGGCGTCGAACTCCGCGGCCGTGATCGGTTCGGCCGTCACCAGACCGTCCACCGGCTTCGGCGGCAGCAGGCCGCCGGGCGCGCAGGCCATGACCGGGGCCCGGTTCTCGACGGTGAACCCGGCGGCGAGCAGCGCGGGTTCGACCGCCGGCGCCCAGCCGGGCAGGTACTCCAGGCGCGGCATCCGGTCCCGTTCGCGGAAGCCCGCGATCAGGGCGTCGATGTCCTCCGGGGCCGGTTCGGCGCCCTGGTCCGGGATTGCGTAGTTGGCGTACTTCAGCGACCAGTTCACGTTGTGGCGCACCGTGAACGGGCCGACCCGGTAGTGGTCCGGGGAGCGGAGGGCGAGCGTACGGGCATGGGTCTGGACGTCGAAGTCCATGGGCATGAGTGGGTGTCCCTCGGTCCGGTCGGTCGGAAGGACGGGAGCCTATGCCACCCGGGCCGCTCCGGCGAAGGGCATTTCGTCGATCGGTGCGATGCGGACCGGGGCCCCGGGGCGCGGGGCGTGGATCATCCGTCCGTTGCCGATGTAGAGGCCGACATGGCTCACGCCCGAGTAGAAGAACACCAGATCCCCGGGGGCGAGTTCGGAGCGTGAGACGCGCCGGCCGGCGTTGATCTGGGTGTACGTGGTCCGGGGCAGCGAGACACCGGCGGAGCGCCAGGCAGCCTGGGTGAGGCCGGAGCAGTCGAACGAGGAGGGGCCGGTGGCGCCCCAGACGTACGGCTTGCCGAGGGCCCCGTACGCGAAGGCGACGGCCGAGGCGGCGCGGGCGTTGGGCGCCCGGTCGGAGCCGCGCGGGGCGCTGCGGTCGGCATGGCCCGTACCTCGGCCGTCGTCGTCGGAGGCGTCGTAGGAGGCCCGCTGGGCGGGGGAGAGGCGGGCCAGCAGCTTGCGGGCCTCGGAGAGCTTGGACCGGACCGTCGCCTTGTGCTTCTGGAGGTCGGCCTGGCGGGCGGTGAGCTCGGCCAGCTGTCCCGCCGCCTCGGACCGCAGCTGGGCCACGTCCGCGACCTGGCGCCGCACGGTGCGGAGCTCGTCGCTGCGGCCGGCGGCGGCCCGCTCCACGTACGAGGCGCGCCGCAGGTACTGGTCGGGGTCCGAGGAGAGCGCCAGCTGCAGCGACGGGTCCAGGCCGCCGGAGCGGTACTGCGCGGCGGCGTACGAACCCAGCTCCTCGCGCGCGGCGTTGAGCCGCTCGGTCTTGCGGGCGGCCTCGTCGCGCATCGCGTCGATCGCCTTGGCGGTGGCGGCCGTCTTCACCTTCGCGCCGTTGTACTGCTCGGTGGCGACCTCCGCCTCCCGGTACAGCCGGTCCACCTGGGCCTTGACCTGGGCGGCGGAGGGCGTCGGGTCGGCGTGCGCGGATCCCGGCAGCGCGGCAGCGGTCGCGGCCCCGGCGAGGGCGAGGGTCGCTGCGGTGCGGGCAGCAGAGCCGGTGTACGGGCGCTGCTTGGGTTTCCGGTGCGCGGCCACGAGGGCGGTGGTCCTTCCTGTCGACTGCCCGCCGGGGCCTACCGGAGGGCCCGCCCGGTCCGGCGGCGGGTCGCCAACAGGGGGAGCGGCCCGCCGCCGGATCTCTCGGCGGGGCGACCGGACGGTGCCGCCCGGGTGCGGAGCGGCGGTGATCCGGTCACCTGGTAGGGACGCTAAACCCGGGGCACGGGGAAGAGTCGTAATGACGCTTATTGCCTGAATTTGGCGCTTCGTTGTTGTTGGGTGACCGGAATAATTGCACCAGAGTAAGGCAATTGGTGCATTCATGAGTCAAGCATCCAGTAAGCCTGACCTGGCTGCCGATGCCTGATATGGCCAGGGCTAGGGTGCGGAACCATGCGTGTACTCATCGATGTCTTCGTCGCCCTCCACATCATCGGGATCGCCGCCCTGCTGGGAGGTTTCCTCACCCAGATGAAGGCGATGGGCGCGGGGACGGCGCGGTTCGTGCCGGGGATGCTGCACGGCGCGCTGACCATGCTGGTCACCGGGATCGCCCTGGTCGGGCTCGATCAGGCCGACGACCACCCCGTGAACAACGTCAAGATCGGCATCAAGCTGCTGATCCTCGTCGTCATCCTTGGGCTCGTCTACGTCAAGCGGGACGAGGAGAAGGTCGACAAGGGCCTCTTCGCGGCGGTGGGCGGGCTGACGATGGTCAACATCTTCATCGCCACGATCTGGACCTGAGCACACCCGGCCCGAGCGCACCCGGCCGGAGCGTTCCGGGCCCGTGCGCCCTCGTCGCACCGGCCCCAGACCCCAGTACGTCCAGTACAGGAGCCTGAGGCCGGCACGCCGAAAGCACGCGCCTGACACCGCGTGGTCGCCCTCCGGGCGACGACGGCAGTCCGACGCCACGCCCTAGCCGGGGCGCACGCTCCCGTAGATCGGCATGTAGAAGATCGACTCCTCGCGCACGTTGGCCCCCGGCTTCGGCGCGTGGATCATCATGCCGTCGCCCTTGTAGATGCCGACGTGGCTGATGTCGTCGTAGAAGAAGACCAGGTCCCCGGGCCGCAGGTCATCCGTGGCGATCCGGGTGCCGACGTTCACCTGGTCCCAGGTGGTCCGCGGAATGGTGACGCCCGCAGCCTTCCAGGCCGCCTGGGTCAGCCCCGAGCAGTCGTACGAGGACGGGCCGGTCGCCCCCCAGACGTACGGCTTGCCGAGCTGGGCCCTGGCGAACGCGAGGACCTTCTCGGCCTTCGTCGAGGCGCTGCTGTCCGAACCCGAACCCGAATCCGACCCGGTGCCGGCATCCGAGCCCGTTCCGGTGTCCGAGCCGGTCCCGCTTCCCGCTTCCTTGGCCTTGCGGTCGGCCTCGGCCTCCGCGGCGGCCTGCTTCTTCGCCAGCTCCGCCGCCTTGCGCTTGGCCTCGGCCTTCTTCTTCTGCTCCAGCTCGGCCAGCCGCGCCTTCTCCTCGGCGGTCAGCTTCGACAGCAGCGTGCGCGCCTCGGTCAGCTTCGTCTGCACGTTCTGCTTGCTGGTGCGCAGCTTGGTCTGCGTCGCGGTGAGCGTCTCCAGGCTCGTCACCGCCTCGGCACGCTTCTTCGACGCCTCGGCCTGCTTCGTACGGAAGTCCGTGACGGCCTGCTGCTGGTTCGAGGCCATCCGGTCCATGAGATGGGTCTGGTCGAAGAACGACTGCGGGTCGTTGGCCAGGAAGAAGGTGGCGGTCGGCGCGAGCGCGCCGTCGCGGTACTGGGCGGCCGCGTAGTTGCCGAGGGTGCGGCGGGCGTCGTTCAGCTTGTCGGCGCGCTTGGCGATGTCGTCCAGCAGCGTGTCCACCTTGGTGCGCTGCTCGGCGGACGCCTCTTTCGCCTCGTCGTAGTGCTGGGTGGCGGTGCCCGCCTCCCGGTACAGGGCGTCGACCTTCTTCTGGACGTCCTCGATGCCGGGCTTCGGGGCCGGGGCCGCGAGCGCGCTCTGTGTGGACAGCAGGGTCACCGAGGCGAGCGCGGCCGTCGTGAACCCGATGGCCGGGGCGGAGCTGCGCACCCGGGGGCGCGGTTTGCGATGCGATGCCAAGGCCGGCATCTCCTTCCGTGGACCGCCTACCGGGTTAGCTGTCGGGTTCGGGCGGAACGGAAGGCTGCCCTACGGTCCTGGTGGGGGTTTCGGACCGATTCACCCCGGTGCTGCGTGTGGGTCCCCGGTTCCGGACCCCTGGAGGCGGCCCGGATTCGACGTGGACGCCCGCTCGGCGTGGTTCGCCTCTTGGGGGTACGGGCCGTCCGAACGAGCACGCTAGCCAACTCATGGTGCCGCTGTGAAGGTTGATGTTCGATATGCCCGATACGTTTTCGTGACCTTGCGGAAGCCGTGCGGTCCGGCCCGGCGCGGCGCGCGAATTCCCTACGCAGGGTGGGCCGGGCGTCGCCGTGTGTGGCCCCGGACGGTGTGCGTTTCCCCATGCGGCCCCGGGGTGTCAGTGCGGCCGCCTAGACTCGGACAGCGATGAGCAGCCTCTTTGACGACAGTTTCCTGGCCGGCCTCCAGCACACGGAGGAAGGGCCCCCGCCGCCCCCCGAGGACTCCGCACCCGAAGCGGTGCCGGAGGACCTCTTCTCAGGCGTGTTCGACGGGCCCCCGCCGCCCCGCGACGCGTACTACCGGGACGGCGCCCACCGCCCGGTCATCGACGCCGTCGCGCTGCTCGACGGGCTGAACACCGAGCAGCGTGCCGCCGTCGTGCACGCGGGCTCCCCGCTGCTCATCGTCGCCGGGGCCGGTTCCGGCAAGACCCGGGTGCTGACCCACCGCATCGCCCACCTGCTGGCCGAGCGCGGCGTGCACCCCGGGCAGATCCTGGCGATCACCTTCACCAACAAGGCCGCGGGCGAGATGAAGGAGCGCGTCGAGCAGCTCGTCGGCCCCCGCGCCAACGCCATGTGGGTCATGACCTTCCACAGCGCGTGCGTACGGATCCTGCGCCGCGAGTCGAAGAAGCTCGGCTTCACCTCCTCGTTCTCGATCTACGACGCCGCGGACTCCAAGCGGCTGATGGCCCTGGTCTGCCGCGATCTCGACCTCGATCCGAAGCGCTTCCCGCCGAAGTCGTTCACGGCCAAGGTGTCGAACCTGAAGAACGAGCTGATAGACGAGGAGACCTTCGCCGGCCAGGCCACGGACGGTTTCGAGAAGACCCTCGCCCAGGCCTACGCGATGTACCAGTCCCGGCTGCGCGAGGCCAACGCGCTGGACTTCGACGACATCATCATGACGACGGTGCACCTGCTCCAGGCCTTCCCCGACGTCGCCGAGCACTACCGCCGCCGCTTCCGGCACGTCCTGGTCGACGAGTACCAGGACACCAACCACGCCCAGTACACGCTCGTACGGGAACTGGTCGGCCCGGCCGGTGCCGCCGACGCCCCCGGCGAGCTGTGCGTCGTGGGTGACGCCGACCAGTCGATCTACGCCTTCCGCGGCGCGACGATCCGCAACATCCTCCAGTTCGAGGAGGACTACCCGGACGCGACCACGATCCTGCTGGAGCAGAACTACCGCTCCACCCAGACGATCCTGTCCGCGGCCAACGCCGTCATCGAGCGCAACGAGAGCCGCCGCCCGAAGAACCTCTGGACCAACGCCGGCTCCGGCACCCGGATCACCGGCTATGTCGCGGACACCGAGCACGACGAGGCGCAGTTCGTCGCGGACGAGATCGACCGGCTGACCGACGCGGGCGACGCCAAGGCCGGTGACGTCGCGATCTTCTACCGGACGAACGCGCAGTCCCGTGTCTTCGAGGAGATCTTCATCCGGGTCGGCCTGCCCTACAAGGTCGTCGGCGGTGTGCGCTTCTACGAGCGCAAGGAGGTCCGGGACGTCCTGGCCTACCTCCGGGTCCTGTCCAACCCCGAGGACACGGTCCCGCTGCGCCGCATCCTGAACGTGCCCAAGCGCGGCATCGGGGACCGGGCCGAGGCGATGATCGACGCCCTGTCGCTGCGCGAGAAGATCACCTTCCCGCAGGCGCTGCGCCGCGTCGACGAGGCGTACGGCATGGCCGCGCGTTCCGCGAACGCCGTCAAGCGGTTCAACACGCTGATGGAGGAGCTGCGCACGATCGTCGAGTCGGGCGCGGGCCCCGCGGTGGTGCTGGAGGCCGTCATGGAGCGGACCGGCTACCTGGCCGAGCTCCAGGCCTCCACCGACCCGCAGGACGAGACCCGGATTGAGAACCTCCAGGAGCTCGCCTCCGTCGCACTCGAATTCGAGCAGGACCGGGGCGAGGAGGAGGGGGCGGGGACGCTCGCCGAGTTCCTGGAGCGGGTCGCGCTGGTCGCCGACTCCGACCAGATCCCCGACGAGGACACCGACGGCTCCGGAGTCGTCACGCTGATGACCCTGCACACGGCGAAGGGCCTCGAATTCCCGGTGGTCTTCCTCACCGGCATGGAGGACGGCGTCTTCCCGCACATGCGGGCCCTGGGCCAGGTCAAGGAGCTGGAGGAGGAGCGCCGGCTCGCCTACGTCGGCATCACCCGCGCCCGCGAGCGGCTCTATCTGACCCGGGCGTCGATGCGCAGCGCGTGGGGCCAGCCCTCGTACAACCCGCCGTCGCGGTTCCTGGAGGAGATCCCGGAGCAGCACCTGGAGTGGAAGCGCAAGGGCCCGATGGGCGCCCCTGCGGGACCGACGTCGGGCATCACCTCGTCGCTGTCCTCGTCCCGTTCGCGCTCCGGGCCCTCGGGCTTCGCGACGCGGCGGACGTCGGACAAGCCCACGATCACGCTGGTGGTCGGCGACCGGGTCACCCACGACCAGTTCGGTCTGGGCACGGTGACGGCGGTCGACGGCATCGGGGACCAGGCGAAGGCCACGGTCGACTTCGGGGACGAGCGGCCGAAGAAGCTGCTGCTGCGGTACGCCCCGGTCCAGAAGCTGTAGCGCTCCGGCCCGGGACGCCCCGGGCCGGAACGAGGGGCCAGGTCAGGTCGGGTCGATGCCGTGGCTGCGGAGCCAGGGCAGCGGGTCGACGGCCGCGCCGCCGCCGGGCCGCACCTCGAAGTGCATGTGGGGGCCCGTCGAGTTGCCGGAGTTCCCGGAGTGCGCGATCACGTCACCGGCCTTGACGTGGCCCGAGCGGATCCGGGTGCTGCTGAGGTGGCAGTACCAGGTCTCGGTGCCGTCGGCCATCGTGACGATGGCCATGTTCCCGTAGGCGGTGTTGAACTGCGTACGGACCGTGCCGTCGGTCGCCGCCATCACCGGAGTGCCGTACTGCACGGGGAAGTCGATGCCCGTGTGCACGGACATCCAGTTGACCCCGGCCTGGCCGAAGTACGCGCTGAGACCGTGATCCTTGACCGGCATGACGTACTTGGGGCGCAGGGCCTCCTTGCGGGCGGCCTCCTCCTCGCGCTTCTTCTTCTCGGTGGCCTGCCGCTCCTTCAGGTCGATGCGCTCCTGGGTGCGGCTGGCGCGGTCCGCGAAGTTCTCCGCGTCGGCGCTGAGGTTGGCGAGCTGGGTGTCCAGCTTGTTGTTGGCGGCGACGGGCTCGACCGTCCCGGGGTCGGCGGCCGCCATCGTCGTGGTGTCGTCCTTCTTCTCCTCGCCGCCGCCCATGCCGCCCACGGAGGCGGCGGCGATGCCCGCCACGCTCATCACGCAGGCGGAGGGAACGGCGACGGTGAGGAGAGCGGAGCGCTTGGCGGGCGAACGCCTGCGGCTGCGGCTGCCACCGCGGGAGACCTGACGGCCTGCGGGGCGGTGGGAGTCGGCGGGGGACGGGGGCGGTTCCGGGACCGGCTCCGACTCGGGCTCCGGCTCCGGGAGGCTGAACTCGGCGGTTCGGGAGGGTTCGTAGGCCTCGTGCGCCTCGGCTACCTCGTATGTCCCGTACGCCTCAGGTGTTCCGTACGACTCGTGCGTCTCGTACGGATGCTGCCGGGTCTGTTCGGATTCGTGCGATGCCGTCAAATTCTGCGACGTCTGCTGTGCGTGCTCGGGCGTGGCGCCCGCGTTCCAGGCGGTGGCGTCGTACGCGCCGGAGTCGTATCCCGCGGTGTCGGCGCTCGACCACTGGCCGTTGGCGTACCAGCCGGAGGTGTCCCACTGGCCCGATGCGTCCGGGGCGCCGCCCTGCGACGGGATGTTCGCGCCGTGACCGTCGGTCGTCGCCCAGGCGGCTGTGGTGTCGTACTGCTGCGGCGCCGCGTCGTACTGGGGGTACTGCTGGGGGTGGGGGGCGTAGGCCGCGTAACCGCTGGTGTGGTCGTACTCGGCGGTCCGGTGTGCGCCGGTGTCCCACTGGGTGCTGTCGTACTGCCCGCTGTATCCGGTCTGGCCGTTGTCGTACGGGGCCGCGTAACCGGTCGTGGTGTCGTACGAACCGTCGTAACCGCTGGGGAGGGAGCCGAAGAGCGGGTCGTCGTCGAAGCCGCCTGTGGAGTGGCTGTCGTATCCGACATACCCGGCGTGGGGGTGCTGGTCGTTCACCAACTTCTCTCTCGCCTCGGCAGCAGGACCTTGGTCCGGGGCCCGTGGGGGACCCCGGGGGAAAGCAGTGGCCGCGACTGTACCCGGCGGTATGCGACACCGACAATCTTCCACGGCCCGCGGGTGCTCCAGAAACGGGCAATCGGCCGTCTTTCGACGGACCACTCACACAGCCTTGGCTCTATGTTCGAAATTTGTTCTATTGGGGGGAGTGGTGTCAGCCGTTGACGCGGTGTCCATCGGGGGTCCGGGGCGATCCCGCCACCGAGCTCGTGGCTGTCGCGCCAGGCGCCGGTGCCACTCCCCCCGGTGACGGTTGGTTCACGGACGGCGGTGAGCGGGCGGGGGATTGAGGGTTCGGGGGAGGCCTCGTGGATCAGTAGTGGTTCGGTCCGCCGGCTGCGGCACGGTTCCGCCCGGGGGATCAGCCCACCGTCGGCCAGGGCGGCAGATCTGCGTGCCGGACCCGGTAGCCACCTTTTGCCACGGGCGCGAAGGGGGCCGGTGCCATGCAGGATCCGACCGAATCCATGTGTTCGTCGGAGCCGGTCGTCCAGTTCACCCCGTCGTCCCAGGAGAACCCCACCCGGTCCCGTGACACCTTCCCGGGTCTGTCCGTGCCGCCGTCATAAACGCTGAACCCCAGCCGCTTTCCCACCCAGTCCGGACCTCCGGTGCTCACCTCGGTGATGACCGCGGTCAGGGTGGCGCTGCTGCCGGGCGCGGTCACCAGACAGTCGACCGTGCCCTCGGCGGTATAGGTGATGCCCCTCTCCGCGGAGTAGTGCGAGACCTTCACCGTGCCGTACGCGTCGGTCGGCAGTCCGGTAGGTACGCCGGGAAAAGGCCTGCTGTAGGGGGCGGCGTGCGCGTCGAAGGCCAGCGAGCGGATGTCGGCGTCTTCCAGGTACGGCAGACGGAACTCGGCGGATCCGGTGACGTCCGCCCGTACCGGTCGTTCCCGTGAGCGGACGGACGCTGTCGCACCAGTGGCCGCGGTGGCGGAAGCCATGATCGCTACAGCGATGGCCAAGGCCGCTGCCCCGCGGGTGCGGAACAGGGAACTCGCGGGATTCACACGGCTCATGGGGGCCTCCGGTCGATGATGTGGTGCGGGCGGAAGATGTCCGCTGCCCGCTTGCACCAATGCTCTGATCCGCGGGCGCCGGTTGCGTCATCCCGAAGAGTCGTCCGCCCGTGCGACTGAGGTCGGAGGACCGGGGAAGGCGTGCGTCCCCGGGCTGA
The DNA here is from genome assembly GCF_043200175.1 of Streptomyces sp. NPDC048462. NCBI lineage: Bacteria > Bacillati > Actinomycetota > Actinomycetes > Kitasatosporales > Streptomycetaceae > Streptomyces > Streptomyces sp. NPDC048462. The sequence goes on along the minus strand of NZ_JBICXG010000006.1, from coordinate 294,036 downwards.
CCGGGGTTGCCGTGGAAGAAGCGCCGACCCGGTCGGACGCTGTCGGTCTGACCTGCCGAGGGAGGCTCATCGGGCCGCGCTCCCAGGGGCCTTCGCGCCGCTGGGCCGCTGCTGCGGAGGCCGCCACTGATGCCCCCGGAATCGAGACATTCCGGCCGGCCGCTGCTGGTCACTGATCACCGCCGAAGGGCACTCCTGATCACTGCGAGCCGTCCTCGGGGGGTGGCGGCTCCCTGCCGGCCGACCGGCGGGCAGGGAGCAGGCTGGTAGACCGTGGCCTCAGGCCACGGACGCGGCGCCGGTGGCCTCGCGCGCCGCCCCGTCCGCGTCGAGCGCCTGGCGGATTCCGGCGGCCACGGCCGGGTGCACGGGCAGCGCGAGATGGCCGATCCCGCTGACCCGCACGTTGACCGCGTCGAGGTCGGGGTGCTCGATGCAGGCCGCCTCGGCGGGGACGACGACCTGGTCCAGCTCGCTCCAGAAGCTGATGAACCGGGTGCGGCAGCCGGGCGCCGGCAGCCGGAGCTCCTCGATCGGGGCGGAGCCGCTGCGCATCTGCCGCACGATCGGGTGGGCGCTGGCCAGCGGGGCGACGGCGGTGCCGGCGTGCGGCGTGCCGAGGGTGACCAGGGTGCGGACGCGCCGGTCACCGCCGAGCCGCTGTACGTAGTAGCGCGCTATCAGGCCGCCCAGGCTGTGTCCTACGACGTCGACCTCGCGGTGTCCGGTGCGGGCGCAGATCTCCTCGATGTGGCGGCCGAGCAGCTCGGCGGCGGTGCGGATGTCGCAGGTCAGCGGGGAGTAGTTGAGCGATTCCAGATGGCGCCAGCCGTGCCGGGCCAGTGAGCGGCGCAGCAGGACGAACACGGAGCGGTTGTCGATGAAGCCGTGCAGGAGCACGACGGGCGGCCGGTCCGTGTGCCCGGTGCTCGCGCCGGCTCCGGCATTCGTGCTGGGCAGGGCGGTGGTCCCGGGCGGTACGGGGACCGGGCCGGCCGCCGGGCGTGGCGTGGTGCGCCGTTCGCCGGTGATGCCGGTGGGGTAGATCAGTGCGTGTCCGGCGAGCACCACGAGTTCCAGCGCGGTCGCTCTCAGCAGTGCGGACGGCAGCCAGGCCTTGTGCGGACCCGGCCGGCGCAGCGGTAGGGGAAGAAAGGGCAGGGCCTTCATCGGCCGACCTCCTGCTCCGGCACCCGGGGAGCGGCGGCTCCTGCCCCGTATGCCCTCGTGGGGAGCCGTGCGGAGGTCCGGGCGGCCGTGCACCGTCCGGGACCGCCGCCCGCCGTGCCTTCCGGGTCACCGCTCGGTGAGCGGCCGGTGGGCGGTCGGTGAAGCCGTACCACCGTGCCGTGCGGCTGACGGCGCGGTGGTACGACGACCTCGTGCGGCTCTCCCGGCGGCCGGTCCCGCACGGCAGGTGTGCCGCGTGCTGCGGGAAACGGCGCCCGGTGAACATGTCCCATGTGTGATTTCCCCCTCCCCGCCCACCGCGAAACAGCGGCTTGCGGGATGCTGTGGATAACGTTCGTTCACATCCCCGGCCTGTCGGGGGCGGGAGACGCGTGTGGAGGCAGTGATGGGTGTGACCGGTCCGATCCGAGTGGTGGTGGCCAAGCCGGGCCTCGACGGCCATGACCGAGGGGCCAAGGTGATCGCGCGGGCACTGCGCGACGCCGGTATGGAGGTCATCTACACGGGGCTCCACCAGACTCCCGAGCAGATCGTGGACACCGCGATCCAGGAGGACGCCGACGCGATCGGCCTGTCGATCCTCTCGGGTGCGCACAACACGCTCTTCGCGAAGGTGATCGCCCTGCTGAAGGAGCGCGAGGCCGAGGACATCAAGGTCTTCGGCGGCGGCATCATCCCGGAGGCGGACATCGCACCGCTCAAGGAGCAGGGCGTCGCGGAGATCTTCACCCCGGGCGCGACGACGGTCGAGATCGTCTCCTGGGTCAACGCGAACGTCCGTCAGCCGGCGGAAGCCTGATCCTGCGGGCGGGCCTGCCCCGTCCGTCCGCCCCCTCGGACCGGTGCCGCCCTTCCGCGCTGTCCGGCTCACCGGTCAGGCGTCAGCTCCGCCTCCATTCCCGCGCGCAGCCGCAGGGTGGAGACCAGCCGCTGGAACGCCTCCGACCAGTAGCCGTTCGCGCCGGGGGAGGCGTCCGCCGGTTCGTCGGGGGTCGTGGTGAGGACCTCCAGGCGGTCGGCCTCGGCCGGGTTCAGACAGCGCTCCGCGAGGCCCATCACGCCGCTGAAGCTCCACGGATAGCTGCCGGCGTCCCGCGCGATGTCGAGGGCGTCGACGACGGAGCGGCCGAGCGGCTGCGCCCAGGGCGTCGGGCAGACCCCCAGCAGCTGGAACGCCTCCGACAGTCCGTGCGCCGCGATGAACTCGGCCACCCAGGCGGCCCGTTCGGCGGCGGGCAGTACGATCAGGAGCTTTGACCGCTCGGCGAGCGATGCCGTGCCGGGACCGTTCGACGGGGGTGTCGAGGGGGCGCCCAGCAGCGCCCGTGCCCACTGAGGGTCCCGCTGCCGGACGGCGGCCCGGCACCAGGCCGCGTGCAGCTCCTCGCTCCAGCCGTCGGCCACGGGCAGCGCGACGATGTCCCGCGCCTCGCGGCCACCGAACCGGGCCGGCCAGATGGCGAGCGGGGACGACTCCACCAACTGGCCGAGCCACCAGGACCGTTCGCCACGCCCGGAGGGCGGGAGCGCCACCACGCCGTCGCGCTGCATCGCCGCATCGCATTCGTGCGGGGCCTCCACCGCCACGGACGGCCCGGTGCCGGTGAGGCCGGGGCTCACGCAGGACAGCGCGCGCTCCGCCATCCGGAGGGCGAGCGCCGATCCGGGCAGCGCGGACAGCAACTCGGCGGCCGTCGCCCGCACATTGCGGCTGCGGTCGGTCAGGGCCTGCTCAAGGAAGGGCTCGTCGGTGCCGGAGAGCCCGGTACGCAGCGAGTCGACGAACATCAGCCGGTCCTCGGCCCGCTCGGTGGCCCAGGTGGTGGCGAGCAGGGCGAGGGCGGCGCCGGCCTCGTGCGCCCGGACCGCCGACAGCAGAGCGACCCGTTCGGCGAACAGGCCTTCCTCCCAGAGCCGGTGGACCGCTTCCCGGTCGGTCACGTCCGGCAGCAGCGAGGTGCCCGACGAACCGCGCAGCGCGAACTTCCACTCGGGGTTCAGCCCGGCCAGCCAGAGCCCGCGCGGTCCGGCGAACGTCAGGGCCTGCGGCCGCAGATCGGTCCGCGCGCGGGCCGCGTCCAGCAGGGCGGGCAGGGCGGCGTCCGGTGCCCGGTAGCCGTGCAGATTGGCGATGGCCAGCCACTGCGGGATCAGTTCCGTCAGATCGGGGGCCGTGCCGCGTCGGCCACCCGAGCCGCTCGGGGCCGCCCGGTCCGCGAGCAGCCGCTCCAGCTGGCTCCGGGCAGCCCTCGGCAGGGCCGGCCGGGGGTCGGGGGGCGCCGGAACGGGCCGGGGCGCGGCGGGGGCGGGCAGCAGGCCTGCCCGGCGCCGCACGGTGTGCAGGGCGGCGGCGTTCAACAGCGCGGCCGCCGCGCCGTCCGGACCGGTGCCGTCCGGCATCGCGGGCGGGCGGCGGTCCGTGCCGAGCAGCGCCGAGGTGACGAGCTCGTCCCACGGGGTGGTGGCCGCCGAGGCGGCGGTACCGGGCATCGGGGTGGGTGTGGTGGGCGTATGGGTGCGGGGCATCGTTCCTCCTCCAGGAGTAGCCGGTGTCACGGGAGTTGCAGGAGTTACCGGAGTCAGATGAGCGGCACGGTCTCGACCGGGGTCTCCGTCTCCGTCCCGGCAGGGCGTGCGGGCGTGGCCGGCCAGGCCGCGAGCGGGTCGAAGCCCCGGTGGCCGCACTCCCCGAAGACGGTGACCGGCCCGCCGCCCGAGAGCGCGACGAGCTTCCACAGCGCGGGCCGGGACAGCGCGGCCGGAGCGACGGGCAGGGCCGAATCCCCTTCCGCGTCGGCCAGTTGCCAACCGTCCCGGGACGGCACGGGTATGACGTCGCGCAAGGTCACCGGCCAGGAGTCCAGCCAGGGGTCCTCGCCCAGGGCCCGCCCGTACGCGGCGATCGCCTCACCGGCCGTGACGCCCGGAGGCGGCGGCGCGCCGGCCGGTGCCGGGGTCCCGAACTGCGTCCCCAGGTCCGCCCGTAGCTGCCCGGCCCCCCGATGCGGCGTGAGCTCCGCGTCCAGCGTGGTGCCCACCGGCAGGGCCTGTCCGGGGGAGCGGCCGGCGGCCCCGAAGGACAGCAGCAGCGCGGTGCGGCGCGACTCCCGCCCGTACAGCCAGATGCGACGGGCGACGATCTTGCCCTCGGGGGTGTCGTACTGGGCGAGGACCAGCCAGTGGTCACGGACCGGCGCGCCCCCGGGCGGGGCCGGCAGCCCGATCCGGGTACGGACGGTGGCGGCCAGCGGTCGCGGCAGCCGGTCGATGCCCTGCCAGCCCGCGTCCAGCAGGTGCAGCAGCGCGCACTCCTCCAGCAGCCGCACCGGCCAGCCCGGCCCGGACGCCGGTATCGCGCCCAACTCCCGCACCCGGCCCGCGAGGCCGGGTGCCTGGGCGTCGACCATGCGGGCCGCCGTCTCCTCCCACAGCCCGTACCCCGTCTGCTCGGCCGCCGCCAGCCCGCCGCGCACCAGGTCGGTCAGGCGCCGTTCCAGCTCCTGCACGCCGCCGCCGATCCGCTCGGCCCGGCGCTCGGCCCGCCGCCTGGCAGCCTCCGGATCGGCGGGTCCGGCCGAGGCGTCCTCGCCGCCCTCCGGCCGCTCCTTCAGCGCTGCGGCCTCGGCCCGTCGGCGCCGGTCCGCCAGCCACTCAGCAGCCCAGTCCGGCGGCTGGGCCGCAGGCAGCGCCGTCTCGTCGGACGCGCGGAGCAGCAACAGGCCCAGCGCGTGCTTGCAGGGGAACTTCCGGCTCGGGCAACTGCACTTGTACGCGGGGCCGGTGGTGTCGATCACCGTCCGGTACGGCTTGCTCCCGCTTCCCTTGCACAGCCCCCACACCGCACCCGGCCCGTCCCACCCGGTGTCCGACCACGGCCCGGCCGAACCGAGCTTGTTCCCCGCCTTGCGTGAAGCGTCGTCAGGAGCCAGGGCCAGGACCTGCTCCACCGTCCAGCGCACTGCCGGAGCAGCGGTGCGCAAGGGTTCTCCCCCGTCAGTCAGCAGCATGGGTACGACGGTAGGCCGCACCACTGACAACGGCCCCGACCTGCGGGAACGTTGATTGTCAGTGCCATGGTGCACGGTGGGAAGCGAATCGGGACGACCGATCCGGAGGGGGATCCATGACCGTGTCCGAAACCACCGCAGCCGTGGGCGCCGAGGCGCTGCGCCCGCACGCCGAGGTCGCCTTCGCCGACGAGCTGAAGGCGCTCGCGGCCGCCGACGACCGCCCGAGGCCCGCCCGTTGGCGGCTGTCGCCCTGGGCCGTCGCCACGTACCTGCTGGGCGGCGTGCTGCCCGACGGCACCGTGATCACCCCCAAGTACGTGGGCCCGCGCCGGCTGGTGGAGGTCGCCGTCACCACCCTCGCCACCGACCGGGCACTGCTCCTGCTCGGTGTGCCGGGCACCGCCAAGACCTGGGTGTCCGAACACCTCGCGGCCGCCGTCAGCGGCGACTCGACCCTGCTCGTCCAGGGCACGGCGGGCACCCCCGAGGAGGCGGTCCGCTACGGGTGGAACTACGCGCAGCTCCTCGCGCACGGCCCCAGCCGCGACGCGCTGGTGCCCAGCCCGCTGATGCGCGCCATGTCCGAGGGCATGACCGCGCGGATCGAGGAGCTCACCCGCATCCCCGCCGACGTGCAGGACTCACTGATCACGATCCTGTCCGAGAAGACCCTGCCGCTGCCCGAGCTGGGCCAGGAGGTCCAGGCGGTCCGAGGTTTCAACGTCATCGCCACGGCCAACGACCGCGACCGGGGGGTCAACGAGCTGTCCAGCGCGCTGCGCCGCCGGTTCAACACGGTGGTCCTGCCGCTGCCGGCCACCCCCGAGGCGGAGGTCGACATCGTCTCCCGGCGCGTCGAGCAGGTCGGCCGCTCGCTCGACCTGCCCCCCGCACCCGACGGCCTCGCGGAGATCCGCCGCGTCGTCACCGTCTTCCGTGAGCTGCGCGACGGCGTCACCACGGACGGCCGTACCAAGCTCAAGTCGCCCTCGGGGACGCTGTCCACGGCCGAGGCCATCTCCGTCGTCACCAACGGCCTGGCGCTCGCCGCCCACTTCGGTGACGGGGTGCTGCGCGCGGGGGACGTCGCCGCGGGCATCCTCGGCGCGGTCGTCCGGGACCCGGCCGCCGACCGGGTGGTCTGGCAGGAGTACCTGGAGACGGTGGTGCGCGAGCGGGACGGCTGGAAGGACTTCTACCGCGCCTGCCGAGAGGCCTCCGTATGACCGGCGCCCCGCGCCCCGCCGGGCCGCTGCTGCTGGGGGTGCGTCACCACGGCCCCGGCTCGGCCCGCGCCGTCGGCGCCGCACTGGAGGCCGCCCGCCCCAGGGCGGTGCTCATCGAGGGCCCGCCCGAGGGGGACGCGCTGCTGCCGCTCGCCGCCGACGAGCAGATGCGGCCGCCCGTCGCGCTGCTCGCCCACGCGGTGGACGATCCCGGCCGGGCGGCGTTCTGGCCGCTCGCCGGGTTCTCGCCCGAATGGGTCGCGATCCGCTGGGCCCTCGCGAACGACGTCCCGGTCCGCTTCATCGACCTCCCCGCCGCGCACTCGCTGGCCATGACGGAAAAGGAGGAGGAGGGGCGCCGGGCGGCGTCCGAGGACTCCGGGGAAGCGGCCCCCGCGCCCGCCCCGGTCGACCCCATCGGGGTGCTGGCCGAGACCGCCGGCTACGACGACCCCGAGCGCTGGTGGGAGGACGTCGTCGAACACCGCGCCCACGACGGCGCCCCCGCCGACCCGCTGGCGGCCTTCGCCGCGCTCGGCGAGGCGATGACCGCGCTGCGCGAGGTGTACGGGGACGGCGGCCACCCCAGGGACGCGGTCCGCGAGGCCTGCATGCGGATCCAGTTGCGCACGGCGCGCAAGGAGTTCGACGACGACGTCGCCGTGGTCTGCGGTGCCTGGCACGTACCCGCGCTCCGAGCGAGGGCGACGCTCGCGGCCGACCGGGCCCTCCTCAAGGGGCTGCCCAAGGTCAAGACCGAGCTGACCTGGGTGCCCTGGACCCACCGGCGGCTCGCCCGGCACAGCGGATACGGGGCCGGTATCGATTCACCCGGCTGGTACGCACACCTCTTCGCGTCCCCGGACCGCCCGGTCGAACGCTGGATGACCAAGGTCGCCGGACTCCTGCGCGACGAGGACCGGTTCGTGTCGTCCGCCCATGTCATCGAGGCCGTCCGGCTCGCCGCGACTCTCGCCGCCATGCGGGGCCGCCCGCTCGCCGGACTGAGCGAGGCGACCGACGCCGTGCGGGCCGTGATGTGCGAGGGCTCCGACGTACCGCTCGCCCTCGTCCGGGACCGGCTGATCGTCGGCGGCACACTCGGCGAGGTACCGGACACCGCCCCCGCCGTGCCGCTCCAGCGCGACCTCACCCGCAGTCAGCGCACCCTGCGGCTCAAGCCGGAGGCGTCCGAACGGGACATCGAGCTCGACCTCCGCAAGGACACCGACGCGGCCCGCGGCCGGCTGCTGCACCGGCTGCGGATCCTCGGCGTCGGCTGGGGCGAGCCCACCGAGGGCCGGGGGAGCACCGGCACCTTCCGGGAGAGCTGGCGGCTGTGCTGGGAGCCCGAGCTGTACGTACGCGTCGCGGAGGCCGGCATCTGGGGCACCACCGTGCTCTCCGCCGCGACCGCCCGCGCCGAGTCGGACGCCCTGTCGGCCACCGCCCTGGCCGACGTCACCGCGCTCGCCGAACGGTGCCTGCTGGCCGGACTGCCCGACGCGCTGCCCGTCGTCATGCGGGTGCTCGCGGACCGCGCGGCGCTCGACACCGACGTCGGCCACCTCGCCGACGCCCTGCCGTCCCTGGCCCGCTCGCTGCGCTACGGGGACGTCCGCTCCACGGACACCGCCGCGCTCGGGGAGGTCGCGGCAGGGCTCGCGGAGCGGATCTGCGTCGGGCTGCCACCCGCCTGCACCGGACTCGACGACGAGGGAGCGGCAGCCCTGCGCCGCCAGGTGGACGGAGTCCACACGGCGATCGGCCTGCTCGCCGGTGCCGTACCGGCCAACGCGGACGGGCTGCGCGAGCGGTGGAGAGCGGTGCTGCACAAGCTCGCCGCCCGGGACACGGTCGCGGGAGTGATCCGCGGCCGGGCCGCCCGGCTCCTCCTCGACGACGGGCACCTCGAACAGGACGACGCGGCCCGGCTGATGGGCCTGGCCCTGTCGCCCGGCACACCGCCCGCCGACGCCGCCGCCTGGATCGAGGGCTTCGTCGGCGGGGCGGCCGGCGGCGGCATGCTCCTCGTCCACGACGAGAGGCTGCTCGCCCTCGTCGACACCTGGCTGTCCGGAGTCTCCCCGGACACCTTCACCGACGTGCTGCCGCTGCTGCGCCGCACTTTCTCGGCGTACGAGTCGGGCGTCCGGCGCACGCTGGGCGAGCTCGTCCGGCGCGGCCCGGCCGCCGGGGGAGGCCACGCGGCGGCCGCCGCACCCGGTGGGACGACGGCCCCCGGATTCGGCCCCGTCCTGGACGGGCCGCGCGCGGACGCGGTCGTGCCGGTGCTGCGCCTCCTGCTCGGCCCGGACACGGAAGCGGAGTCAGGCACGGAGGCGGAGGGACACGAGAACACCGAGGAACCGCTGGGGGCAACGGGATGACGACGACCAGGACGAACGAGCCGACCGCAACGGACGAGCCGACGACAACGGACGAGCCGACGACAACGGACGGGCCGACCGAGGGGGACGGTGTTGTCCGCGCCGCGCACGTCGCGGACAACGCCGAACGGCTGCGGCGCTGGCGGATGGTGCTGGGCGCGGACAGTACGGAGAGCACCGGCCACACCCCGGCCGGCCGCGACGCCGCGATGGACGGCGCGCTGACCGCGCTGTACGAGAGCGGCGGCAGACAGCCCGGCGGGCGGGGCGGCAGCGGTCGCTCGGCCGGGCTCGGCGCGTCCGCGCCCTCCGTGGCCCGCTGGCTCGGGGACATCCGTACGTACTTCCCCAGCTCCGTCGTCCAGGTCATGCAGCGCGACGCCATCGACCGCCTGGGCCTCTCCGCGCTCCTGCTCGAACCGGAGATGCTGGAGGCCGTCGAGGCGGACGTCCATCTCGTCGGCACACTGCTCTCGCTCAACAAGGTCATGCCGGAGACGACGAAGGAGACCGCGCGGGCCGTCGTGCGCAAGGTCGTCGAGCAGCTGGAGAGCCGGCTCACCACCCGGACCGCGGCCGCACTGGCCGGCGCCCTGGACCGCTCCGCGAAGGTCAGCCGGCCGCGCCACCACGACATCGACTGGAACCGGACCATCCGGGCCAACCTCAAGAACTACCTGACCCTCCCCGGGGCGGACGGCGAGGAGAGGACGGGCACGGTAGTGCCCGAGCGGCTCATCGGCTACGGGCGCGCGGCTCAGTCCGTGCGCAAGGACGTCATCCTCTGCATCGACCAGTCCGGCTCGATGGCGGCCTCCGTGGTGTACGCCTCGGTCTTCGGCGCGGTACTCGCCTCCATGCGCGCCCTGCGGACCAGGCTCGTCGTCTTCGACACGGCCGTCGTCGACCTCACCGACCAGCTCGACGACCCGGTGGACGTGCTCTTCGGCACCCAGCTCGGTGGCGGCACCGACATCAACCGGGCACTCGCCTACTGCCAGTCGCAGATCACCCGCCCGGCGGACACCGTCGTCGTACTCATCAGCGATCTGTACGAGGGCGGCATCCGCGACGAGATGCTGAAGCGGGTCGCCGCGATGAAGGCGTCCGGGGTGCAGTTCGTGACGCTGCTCGCGCTCTCCGACGAGGGCGCGCCCGCCTACGACCGCGACCACGCGACGGCGCTGGCCGCGCTGGGTGCCCCGGCCTTCGCCTGCACCCCGGACCTCTTCCCCGAGGTGATGGCGGCCGCGATCGAGAAGCGGCCGCTGCCCGTGCCGGACCGGGAGGCCCCCGCGTGACCTGCGCGACGGGCTGCCCCGGACCCCCGTACCGGGGCCGGTTTGTCCACTGCGACCCGGCCACCAGGGCGGTCTGTGACCGTAATCACCGCCCAGGGGTCAGCTGCGATTTAGGGTCCTGCGGGGCACGGGGATAACCTGCGAGATGGACATGCCGCGTATTCGGTCACCGTGTGCGCCTTCCTGGTGACAGAGCAGTCACGTTGCCCCTCGCGGCACGCCCACGCAGAAAACCAACCGCGAGACCATTTGATAAGGGACGGACGCGCGTGGACCTGTTCGAGTACCAGGCGAGGGACCTCTTCGCCAAGCACGGTGTACCGGTGCTGGCCGGTGAAGTCATTGACACGCCTGAGGCAGCCCGCGAGGCGACCGAGCGGCTGGGCGGCAAGTCTGTCGTCAAGGCGCAGGTGAAGGTCGGCGGCCGCGGCAAGGCCGGTGGCGTCAAGCTGGCCGCCAACCCCGACGAGGCGGTCGCCCGTGCGACCGACATCCTCGGCATGGACATCAAGGGCCACACGGTCCACAAGGTGATGATCGCCGAGCTGTCGCCGGAAATCGAGGCCGAGTACTACGTCTCGTACCTCCTGGACCGCACCAACCGCACCTTCCTGGCCATGGCCTCGGTGCAGGGTGGCATGGACATCGAGGAGGTCGCGGAGAAGACCCCCGAGGCCCTCGCGAAGGTCCCGGTCAACGCCGTTGACGGCGTCGACATCGTGAAGGCCCGCGAGATCGTGGCCCAGGCGAAGTTCCCGGCCGACGTGGCCGAGGGTGTCGCCGAGGCCATGGTGACCCTGTGGGACACCTTCGTCGCCGAGGACGCGCTCCTCGTCGAGGTCAACCCGCTGGTGAAGACCAAGGACGGGCGCATCCTGGCCCTGGACGGAAAGGTGTCTCTCGACGAGAATGCCGACTTCCGCCAGCCGGAGCACGAGGCGCTCGAGGACAAGGCCGCAGCCAACCCGCTCGAGGCTGCCGCCAAGGCCAAGAACCTCAACTACGTCAAGCTCGACGGCGAGGTCGGCATCATCGGTAACGGTGCCGGTCTGGTCATGTCGACCCTGGACGTCGTCGCGTACGCCGGTGAGAACCACGGCAACGTGAAGCCCGCCAACTTCCTCGACATCGGTGGCGGCGCCTCCGCAGAGGTCATGGCGAACGGCCTGGAGATCATCCTGGGCGACCCGGACGTCAAGTCCGTGTTCGTCAACGTCTTCGGCGGCATCACCGCCTGTGACGAGGTCGCCAACGGCATCGTCCAGGCGCTCGAGCTGCTCAAGACCAAGGGCGAGGCGGTCACCAAGCCGCTCGTCGTGCGCCTCGACGGCAACAACGCGGAGCTGGGTCGCAAGATCCTCTCCGACGCCAACCACCCGCTGGTTCAGCGCGTGGACACCATGGACGGCGCGGCCGACAAGGCCGCCGAGCTCGCCGCGGCTGCGAAGTAAGGAAGAGGGACTCAGACCACCATGGCTATCTTCCTCACCAAGGACAGCAAGGTCATCGTCCAGGGGATGACCGGCGCGACGGGCATGAAGCACACCAAGCTCATGCTCGCCGACGGCACCAACATCGTCGGCGGCGTGAACCCGCGCAAGGCCGGCACCTCCGTCGACATCGACGGCAACGAGGTACCGGTCTTCGGTTCCGTCAAGGAAGCGATCGAGAAGACCGGCGCGAACGTGTCCGTCCTCTTCGTGCCGCCGGCCTTCTCGAAGGCCGCTGTCGTCGAGGCGATCGACGCCGAGATCCCCCTCGCCGTCGTGATCACCGAGGGCATCGCCGTTCACGACTCGGCCGCCTTCTGGGCGTACGCCAACGCCAAGGGCAACAAGACCCGGATCATCGGTCCGAACTGCCCCGGCCTGATCACCCCCGGTCAGTCCAACGCCGGCATCATCCCGGGCGACATCACCAAGCCCGGCCGCATCGGTCTCGTGTCGAAGTCGGGCACGCTGACCTACCAGATGATGTACGAGCTCCGTGACATCGGCTTCTCGTCCGCCGTCGGCATCGGTGGCGACCCGGTCATCGGTACGACGCACATCGACGCCCTCGCGGCGTTCGAGGCCGACCCCGAGACCGACCTCATCGTCATGATCGGCGAGATCGGCGGCGACGCCGAGGAGCGTGCGGCGGACTTCATCGCGAAGAACGTCACCAAGCCGGTCGTCGGTTACGTCGCGGGCTTCACCGCCCCCGAGGGCAAGACCATGGGCCACGCCGGCGCCATCGTCTCCGGCTCCTCCGGCACCGCGCAGGCGAAGAAGGAGGCCCTCGAGGCCGCCGGCGTCAAGGTCGGCAAGACGCCGACCGAGACCGCCAAGCTGGCGCGCGAGATCCTCGGCGCCTGACGCTCACCGCGTCGCAGCAGCACCGAGCGATCGCGCCACCGAGCGCACAGACGCGGGCCCGTACCCCCGGCCGGGGGTACGGGCCCGCGTCTTTCGCGTACGCGTCCGGGCTCAGCCCACGTGGGGAACCAGCCGGGCCGGACCGTGCACCAGCTCGGCGCCGAGCTTCTTCTGGAGCTTCTTGTCCTGCGGCGTGAGCTTCTGCGGCCCGCCGAGCGCGGGCACCCCGCCGACCTTCTGGGCGGGCGACTGGGGCGTCTCGTACTTCCTGGGCGCGGTGGCCAGGGTGATCAGCGTCAGCCCGATCAGCAGCACGGTGAACGCGATCGCCGCCCGCGTCCAGAGCTGCGCCTTGCGCTCGCTGCCCGTCCGGATCAGCTCCGGGACCGGCAGTGAGGTCGCGGGCTGGGCGAGGGCGAGTGCGCCGAGGCGCTCGTGCAGGAGCGCCACCTGCTCGGCCGGTTCCGTCGGCGTCGCGAGCTCGGGCAGCCGCTCGGCGACGGCCGCCCGAGCGGTCATCAGCCGCCCCGCCGCTGCCGGAGTGCTCGCCTCCGTCTCCGCCGCGGTCTCGGGCAGCCCCAGGCCGACGCCGTCGTGGAGCAGCAGCGTGCGACGGTACGCGGGCGGCAGGGACAGCAGCGCGTCGAGCAGCGCACGCGGGCCGGGCGCCTCGGGCGGCGGATCGGCGCGGCGGTGTTCGGGGCGCAGCCGGCGCCACGGCGACATCGCGTGTTCGTAGGCGGCCGCCCGGACCCAGCCCGCCGGGTCGCGGTCCACGGCGACCTCCGGCCAGCGCTGCCAGGCGAGGTCGAAGGCCTTGCCGACGGCCTCGCGGGACAGGCTCCGGCGCCCGGTCAACAGGTAGGTCTGGCGGAACAGTGCGGCGGCGGTGTGCCGGTACAGGGCGTCGAACGCCTCCGCAGGCGCCTCCGCAGGCGCCTCGGCGGACGGCTCGGTGGGCGGTTCGGCGGGGGACTCGGCGGGCGTCCCGGCCGGGGCCGGAGAGGGCGCCGGGGGCAGCACCGGGGGCGGTGCCGGGGTGTCGGCCGGCTTCGTGACCGAGGCGGGCGCCGACGGGCGGTCCACCGAAGGGCGGTCCGCCGGTCCCGGGGCGTCTCCGGAGGCATCCTTCGACCACTTGTCCGAGGTATCCGGCTCGACGGCATCCACGGCATCCACGGCATCCACGGCGTCCACGGCGTCCACGGCCTCGACGGCGCCGACGGCCTCGGCGGGCGGCGTGGACGTCGCGTCGGCCGTCCCGATGAGCCGGGCGTATGCCTCGCGCTTGCGCCCGCGCGGACTGGTACGGCCCGTCTCCCAGGCCCTGACCGTGGCCCGGGTGACCCCCACGGCCGCCGCGACCTGCTCCTCGCTCAGTGACTTCGCCTCCCGCAGCCTGCGACGCTCCTTGGGTGAGGGAAGCGGTTGGGCGGCTGCCGTGCCGGTCGTGCTCTGTGTCATGAGGGCTCCCCGCCCGGCCTGCACTGGGTGAAAAAGTACATAAACGTATATTGAGCGACACAGCGGTCATTCGCCCGTTACATGGATTAAGCGCGTGTCGTTGGGAGCATTGCGGTGTGACCCAAGTGACCGAACTCAGCCCCTCGTTGTCGGCAGAGCAGGGACGGCCCGCCGTACTGGCCTCGGCGCTGCTGCGCGGAGTGCTCGCCGCAGGGCTCGGGCTGGGCTCCGTCGCGGTGCTCGTCATGGTGCTGTGGATCAGCTCGCCCGCCTCCGACAGCGGTCCCGGCGAGGCCGTCCACACGGCGGCCGGCCTCTGGCTGCTCGCCCATGGCGCCGAACTGATCAGAACCGACACGTTGACCGGCACCCCGGCCCCCGTCGGCGTCGTCCCCCTCCTGCTCGCCGCGCTGCCGGTCTGGCTGGTGCACCGCGCGGTCAGGGATGCGCTGGAGCCCGACGAGGGGCGCGGAGCCCCCTCGCCCGCCGCTGCGTTCGCCCTGGTGACGGCCGGATACCTGCTGGTCGGGGCGCCGGTCGCGCTCTACGCACGAGGCGGTGCGCTGTCCGCCGAGCCGCTCTCCCTGCTGTTCCCGTCGCTCCTCGTGGTGGCGGGCGCGGCGGCGGCCGGGGTGTGGACGGCCTCCGGGCGCCCGCTCGGGCCGCCCCCGTCGTGGGCACCGGTGCGGCTGCACGAGGCGATGGCGCGCTCCCTGTTCGTCCGGCGGGCGGAGGTGGTGGGCCGGTCCGCGGCGGCCGGGGTGATGGTCCTGCTGGGCGGGGGCGCGCTGGTGGTCGCGGCGGCACTGGTGTGGCACGCGGACCCGGTCCAGGACTCGTTCCTGCGGCTCTCCGGCGACTGGGGCGGGCGGTTCGCGGTGCTGTTCCTGGCACTGCTGCTGGTGCCGAACGCGGCGTTGTGGGGCGCGGCGTACGGGCTGGGGCCGGGGTTCGCGCTCGGTACGGCGGCCACGGTCACCCCGCTCGGGTTCACCGGCCGCGCGGCGGTGCCGGACTTCCCGCTGCTGGCCGCGATGCCGGCCGAGGGTGCGGGGGCGCCGCTGAACTGGGCGACCGCGGCGGTCCCGGTCGCCGCGGCGGTCACTGTCGCCTGGTTCACCGTGCGGCGGGCGGCCCCCGCCCACGGTGCGCGCGAGGAGGCGTGGAGCCTGCGGGAGACCGCGCTCACCGCCGCGCTGGGGGCGCTGGGATGCGGGATCGGCGCCGCGCTCCTCGCGGCGGCGGCCGGAGGACCGCTCGGGACCCGGGCGCTGGCGGAGTTCGGCCCCGTATGGTGGCTCACCGGGGCGGCGGCCCTGGCGTGGACGGCCGCGCTGGGCGTTCCGCTGGCGCTGCTGCTGCGGGCCTGGCGGCTGCGTGGAGGCACCGCCCCCGAAAAGCCGGCGACCGAGACGGAAGGGGCCGGGGACACGGGAGGGGCGCAACGGGCCGCAGCGACCGGGAAGAAGGAAGCCGTGTCCGCGCCCGCAGCTGCGTCCGCACCCGCGCCCGCGCTCGTGCCCGTATCGCTGCCCGGAGCGGGCGGCGACGATGCCGGCGACGCGGACGATGCCGAGGACGACGGGGACGACGAGCTGTACGACTTCCTGCCGACCGATCCCTGGCACGCGAGGGCGGCAGACGAACGGGCGGACCGGCCGGCCGAGGCCGGACCGGTCCGCCCGCCGGACGCCGCTTCCTGACCCGGCCGCTACTTCTTGACGCCGAAGAGGGGTTCCAGCGGCTTCGGCAGCAGGTCGTTGCAGGACACCTGGCCCGACTTGGTGAGGGCGTCGTTCACGCAGGTGTAGTAGTCCCGGTAGACCAGCTGCACCGTGAACGACGTCGCGACGATCGCCAGAGCGATCAGCGCCGTCACCAGACCGCTGACCGCGGCCGTGGTCTGCTGCCGGCTGCCGCGCTGCACGACGTTGGCGCCCGGTGCGCCCGGTGCGGTGGGTGCGGGAGCGGATACCGGAGCCTGGGGCGCGGCAGCGGATCCAGGAGCGTGGGCCTCGCCCGGCCCGGCGGGCTTCTCGCCGGCCGTCGAGGGGTCCTTCGGCTTGGCGCGCAGCGCGCTGATCGACCAGTAGGTCGCGAGAGCGCCCAGCAACAGGGCGATCTCCGGGAGATCGAAGATCGCGAAGAAGAAGGCCCACATGCCGGCGAGCAGGGAGTAGCGCGCCCGGCGCTGCAACGGGTCGGTCGGATCCCAGCGCATCCCGCCGGGCTTGCCCTCGGGGCCGCCCCGGCCGCCGCCCTGCCCGTTCGGCCCGGTGGGTCCGGCGGGCTGTCCGCCGAAGCCGCCGCTCTGGCGGCCCGGCTGGTGGCTGCTCCACTGGCTGCCCCAGACGGGCCGGTCGTCCGGCGAGCCGCCCTCGGGGGCGTCGCCGCCGTCCGCGCCGTCCCCGTCGTTTCCGTTGTTCCCGCCGTTGACCGGGTGGCGCGGCTGCCACGGCTGGTCCGGACGGTCCTCCGGCGGCGGCGCGAAGGGATTGTCGTCCTGCGGGCCGGACCCGGAGGAACCCGACGGCGAAGAGGACGAGGAAGAGGGAGAAGAGGGAGAGGAAGAAGAGGAGGAAGAAGAGGAGGAGCCCGGCGTGGGGGACTGGCGCTCCCGCATCAGCAGTGAGCTCGGCTCGGGCAGCGGGTGGCGGAAGGCGGTGCGGCGGCGTCGGTCCGGCATATGGTGAACGTCTTCCCCATCTCGTCATTGCCGCCCTGCGGACGGTTCGCTGTCCCTGACGCTACCTCCCGGCGAGGAGGGGCCGAAAGCTGGGCGTGTACGCGCGGTGGCCGAGAGCTGCCGCCGGTCGCGCCCGCTCCCGGCACCTGCCGGAGCGCCACCGGTCCCTCACCCCCGTCACGCAAGGGCCTCGCAAGGTGCCGGTATCGTTGCTGACGGTCGGCTCGTTCGTAGAGTTCCCCGTATCGGGGAGCGTGATTCTTTCGTACGACCGTACAAACAGCATGGCCGTCGTGTCGCCGTGCCGCTGCGCCCGCAACGAGGCGGGCGATACGGCAGCCGAAGCGGCCGCTTCGAACTGCTCCATACGCGAGAAAGGGCCCAGCCGTGGCCTCCCCGCTCTCCTCCGCCGCCCCGGCCCGACTGGTCGTGCTGGTCTCCGGCTCCGGTACGAACCTCCAAGCCCTGCTCGACGCGATCGGCGACGACCCCGAGGGGTACGGCGCACAGGTCGTGGCGGTCGGCGCGGACCGTGACTCAATCGCCGGTCTCGAGCGGGCCGAACGAGCCGGAATCCCCACGTTCGTGTGCCGGGTCAAGGACCACACGACGCGCGCGGAGTGGGATGCCGCGCTCGCCGCCGCCACCGCCGCGCACCGCCCGGACCTCGTCGTCTCCGCAGGGTTCATGAAGATCGTCGGCAAGGAGTTCCTCGCCGGGTTCGGTGGCCGGATCATCAACACCCACCCCGCCCTGCTCCCCAGCTTTCCCGGTGCCCACGGAGTGCGTGACGCGCTCGCGTACGGCGTGAAGGTCACCGGGTGCACCGTCCACTTCGTCGACGACGGCGTCGACACCGGTCCGATCATCGCGCAGGGCGTGGTCGAGGTGGCCGAAGAGGACACCCCGGAGGGCGAAGCGGCCCTCCATGAACGCATCAAGGAAGTCGAGCGCAAGCTGCTCGTCGAGGCCGTGGGGCGGCTCGCCCGTGACGGCTATCGCATTGAGGGACGAAAGGTTCATCTCGATCATGTCGGTGAATAAGCCCATCCGCCGCGCCCTGGTCAGCGTCTACGACAAGACGGGGCTCGAAGACCTCGCCCGCGGTCTGCACGAGGCCGGTGTCGAGCTGGTCTCCACCGGTTCCACCGCCGGGAAGATCGCGGCCGCCGGAGTGCCCGTCACCAAGGTCGAGGAGCTCACCGGCTTCCCCGAGTGCCTCGACGGCCGCGTCAAGACGCTGCACCCACGCGTCCACGCGGGCATCCTGGCCGACCTGCGTCTGGACACCCACCGCGAGCAGCTCGCCGAGCTGGGCGTGGAGCCGTTCGACCTGGTGGTCGTCAACCTCTACCCGTTCAAGGAGACCGTCGCCTCCGGCGCCTCGGCCGACGAGTGCGTGGAGCAGATCGACATCGGCGGCCCGTCGATGGTCCGTGCCGCCGCCAAGAACCACCCGTCGGTGGCCGTCGTCACCAGCCCCGGGCGCTACGCGGACGTGCTGGCCGCCGTCAAGGCGGGCGGCTTCGACCTGACCGCCCGCAAGCGGCTCGCCGCCGAGGCCTTCCAGCACACCGCCGCGTACGACGTGGCCGTCGCCTCCTGGTTCGCCGCCGACTACGCCGCCGCCGACGACTCGGGCTTCCCCGACTTCACGGGTGCGACCTACGAGCGCAAGAACGTCCTGCGCTACGGCGAGAACCCGCACCAGCCCGCCGCGCTCTACACCTCCGGCGAGGGAGGCCTCGCCGAGGCGGAGCAGCTGCACGGCAAGGAAATGTCGTACAACAACTTCACGGACACCGACGCCGCGCGCCGGGCCGCGTACGACCACACCGAGCCGTGCGTCGCGATCATCAAGCACGCTAACCCGTGCGGCATCGCGATCGCCGACGACGTCGCGACGGCGCACCGCAACGCGCATGCCTGTGACCCGCTGTCGGCGTTCGGTGGCGTCATCGCCGTCAACCGCCCGGTGACCGTCGCCATGGCCGAGCAGGTCGCGGAGATCTTCACCGAGGTCATCGTCGCCCCGGCGTACGAGGACGGCGCCGTCGAGGTGCTCGCCCGCAAGAAGAACATCCGGGTGCTGCGCTGCCCCGAGGCCCCGTCCGCCGAGGTCGAGGTCAAGCCGATCGACGGCGGCGCGCTGCTCCAGGTCACCGACCGCCTCCAGGCCGACGGTGACGACCCGGCCAACTGGACGCTGGCCACCGGCGAGGCGCTCTCCGCCGACGAGCTGCGAGAGCTGGCCTTCGCCTGGAAGGCGTGCCGCGCGGTCAAGTCCAACGCGATCCTGCTCGCCAAGGACGGCGCCTCGGTCGGCGTCGGCATGGGCCAGGTCAACCGTGTCGACTCCGCGAAGCTGGCCGTCGAGCGTGCGGGCGAGGAGCGGGCACGGGGCGCGTACGCGGCCTCCGACGCCTTCTTCCCCTTCCCCGACGGGCTGGAGATCCTGACCGCCGCGGGCGTCAAGGCCGTGGCCCAGCCGGGCGGTTCGGTCCGTGACGAGCTGGTGGTCGAGGCCGCGAAGAAGGCGGGCGTGACGATGTACTTCACGGGCACCCGGCACTTCTTTCACTGAGCCGCTGAACAGGCCGAAGGCCGTGCGCCCCGGAACGAGGGGAGCACGGCCTTCGGCCTGTTCGTGAGTGTGCCGCATGCTGAGCGGCCAGTGCTGAGCGCTCAGTACTGGGGCTGCTGCTGGCGGTTGAACCAGGCGCCGCCGTCGGACTTCGCGACGAAGACGATGACCAGCACGGAGAGAACCGTGTGGATCAGACCGACGATGACGAAGGGGTAGAGCCCCAGCACCGCCGTGATGGACCCGAAGACGATCGCGGTGATGCGAATCCCGTTGCCGCCCTTGCCGAACTTCACGGCCAGGTACACGGCGAGCGCGCCCCAGAGCAGGGCAAATACCGCGATGCCCCACAGGACGCCGGAGGAGTAGTCGGCGAGCTGCTGGAAGTCGACGTCGTCCTTCAGTGTCTCGTCGTTCTTCGCGGCGCTGACGGCGAACGCGCTGAGCGCGATAAGGATCATGCCGATCAACTGCAGGCCCGCGATCACGAAGAGCATGACGCGGGCGGCCTTCACACCACCAGGCATCTCCGTCATGGCGCCGTAGCCGCCGCCGTAACCGCCACCGAACTGCGGGTTGACCGGCGGGGCGCTGGGGTAGCCGTAGCCCTGCTGCGGCACGTCCTGCGGGGTCTGCTGCGGATAGCCGTATCCCGGCTGCCCGCCCGGCTGCGGCTGGCCGTAGGGGTTGTTCGGGTCGCCGTTGCTCATGGCGAGATTCCTCCGTTGTGAAATATGCGGGGACGATGCGGTCCGGGCGGAGGAATGCTGCGCAATAAGAACGGTCTGTCCCCCCGACACTGTCCGCGTTCTGCGCGGCTCATCGTCGTCGTGACATCGTCTTTTTGTCCAGTCGGTTGCCCTATGTGTTGTGCAAGTGCAATCAGCCGGTCATGCCCCGCACGCAGAATTGGTACGAGGGCGGGGCATCCGCGAGTATGTGCACATGACTGCCCAGATTCTCGATGGCAAGGCCACCGCAGCCGCGATCAAGTCCGATCTCACCGTCCGCGTGGCGGCCCTCAAGGCGCGGGGCATCACCCCCGGCCTGGGAACCCTCCTGGTGGGTGACGACCCGGGCAGCAAGTGGTACGTGGCCGGCAAGCACCGCGACTGCGCGCAGGTCGGCATCGGCTCCATCCAGCGCGAACTCCCCGACACCGCCACCCAGGACGAGATCGAGGACGTCGTACGGGAGCTCAACGCCGACCCCGAGTGCACGGGATACATCGTGCAGCTGCCGCTTCCCAAGGGGATCGACACCAACCGGGTCCTGGAGCTGATGGATCCGGCCAAGGACGCCGACGGTCTGCACCCGATGAACCTCGGCCGGCTCGTGCTCAACGAGAAGGGCCCGCTGCCCTGCACCCCGCAGGGCGTCGTGCAGTTGCTCCGCCACCACGGTGTGGAGATCAACGGCGCGCACGTCGTGGTCGTCGGACGCGGTGTCACCATCGGCCGGTCGATTCCGCTGCTGCTGACCCGCAAGTCGGAGAACGCCACGGTGACGCAGTGCCACACCGGTACGCGTGACCTCTCCGCCCAGCTGCGCCAGGCCGACATCATCGTCGCGGCCGCCGGTGTGCCGCACATCATCAAGCCCGAGGACGTGAAGCCTGGCGCGGCCGTGCTCGACGTCGGCGTCAGCCGGGACGAGAACGGCAAGATCGTCGGTGACGTCCACCCGGGCGTGGCCGAGGTCGCCGCGTGGATCTCCCCCAACCCGGGCGGCGTCGGCCCGATGACCCGCGCCCAGCTGCTCGTCAACGTGGTCGAGGCGGCCGAGCGCGACTCCGCCCCGGCCGCAGGCTGATCCGGACCGGAAGGAACTCCATGGGTGCTGGTACGAGTCCGGCCGACCGCGCCGCAGCGGACGGGCCGGCCGCCGAGCGGGCCGAGGCCGTGACGGGCGACGAAGCGGAAGCAGCAGCAGCGGAAGCGGAAGCAGCAGCGGACGTGGATGCGGAAGCGAAGGCGGATGTGGACGCGGAAGCCGTAGCGGCACAGGGTGGCGCCGGGGACCGGGCCGCTGACGAGACCGCCGGCGACGTCGCGGACGGCCGCACCGGCAGCCACCTGGCACCCGCTCCCGCCGAGGGGTCCACGACGGGCCGTTCGCGCGAGGCGGCGTCGCTCACCACGGACACCGCGCGTCCCGAGGGCGGCGGCCGGGCGGCGGGCGGGGACGCCCCGGCGCCCGCCCGTCAGTGGCCGTTGCTCGCGGTGCTCTGCACGGCCGCGGTCGGCCTGCTGGTCGTGGCCACCGACCCGTTCGACGAGGCCTTCCGGATCGGCACGATACTGATCGGTGTCGCCCTCGTCGGGGGCGCGGTGCTCCGCATCGTGATCCCCTCGGTGGGCATGCTCGCGGTGCGTTCCCGCTTCACGGACCTGGTGACGTACGGACTGCTGGGCGTCCTCATCGTGATGCTCTCGCTGATGGCCCAGCCCAAGCCGTGGCTGGACGTCCCGTTCCTGGAGAACGCGGTCCACTTCACGATCCGCTGAACCGTGCCGCTCACCGGTGCCCGTCCCCTCCCCCGAGGAGGGACGGACACCGGAGGGCGGGGCGCGCCGGAGCGAAAAGCTCCGGAATGCGGCGAGTTGAGCGGCCTTGCCCCGTCCTGACTCCAGCCTTGTGGCTGGAGGAGGTCTGTTCAAGGGATGACTGTGGCCTGTGGCACGGAAGTGACCATTCCGCCACGGTGTGATCGTCAGGCAACGATGGCAGACTGGCCCGGAGGCCAGTCGACGGACGGCCGGTGGGCCGGCGAGGCAGGGGCGCGCGAGGGTGCGTGCCGGACGTACGAGTGCAACCGTGCGCCACCTCTCCTGGAACTGGCAGTCTGCGTTCGCGCATCTCCCTGGGTAGTCCGGAGCGGAAGACCACCGGTTCCGGACGAGGGGGAGCGGCGTGCGATGCGCAGGGCGCGTCCAAGGCCGGCGGAAGCCGGGACGACGTGAAGTGGGAATGGGAAGTAGGGGGAAGTAATGCCTCGTTGGAAGGCGCTGCCGGAGGATCTCGACCCACAGGTGAGGGAGTTCGCGGGCCAGCTGCGCAGACTCGTCGACCGCAGCGGCCTGAGCATCGCGGCGCTGGCCGACCGCACGGGGTACAGCAAGACGTCGTGGGAGCGGTACCTGAACGGGCGGCTGCTCGCCCCCAGAGGGGCGATCGTCGCGCTGGCCGAGGTGACGGGCACCAACCAGTACCACCTGAACACCATGTGGGAGCTGACGGAACGGGCCTGGAGCCGGGCCGAGATGCGCCACGACATGACGATGGAGGGCATGCGGATAATCCAGGCGCGTGCGGCGCTCGGTGAGACCGACCAGCCCTCGCGCGGCCATGGCAGGAGCCGCCCCTCCGGCGCCGTCGGCACGGCGGAGGGCGCGGCCGGTGCGATCGGCGCGGGACCCTCGCCGTCCGTACCGGCCCAGCGCGGGACCATTCCGCCCGTTCCCCGGCAGCCACAACCTCAGCACCAGTCGCAGTCGCAACCACAGCCGCAGTCGCAACCACAGCCGCAGTCGCAACCACAGCCCCGGTCGCAGAAGCCGCTGGCCTGGCCGGGCCAGGCAATGGGCGCGATGGGCGCGGAGCCGCTGCCCGGCTACCCGCCCGCACAGCAGTACGGCGGAGGCCAGGACGGCGGAAGCCGCGGCAGCGGCGGAGGCCGGGACAGTGGCCGCCGTAAACAGCTCGTGATCGCCGTGGCCGCGCTCGGTGTCCTGCTGGCGGTGACCGGAGTCGTGCTCCTGACCGGCCCCGGTGGCGACTCCGACGCCGACAGGGCGGCCGCCCCCTCCCCGACGCCCACGACCAGCGCGCCGCGACTGCCCGCCGGGGTCGGCTGCAACGGCTCCGACTGCGCCGGGCAGGACCCCGAGGACATGGGCTGCGGCGGCAAGTACGTCCGTACGGTCTCCAGCGCCACCGTCGGCGCAAGCGTCGTCGAGGTGCGCTACAGCGAGACCTGCGGGGCCGCGTGGGCCCGGATCACCAAGGCGGCCACCGGCGATCTCGTGCGCATCAGCGCGGGCGGCGCCGGCCAGGACGGCACGGTGTCCGGCGCCGTCGACACGTACACCCCGATGGTCGCCGTGAAGCGGGTCGCGGACGTCAAGGCGTGCGCCACCCTCACCACCGGTACGAAGGGGTGCACGGCCGAAGCGGCCGGGTAGTTCGCTCCCGTGGCCGGGCGGTGCGATGAGCGCGCGGTGACCGGTTGTGTGCGGTGCCACAGGGGGCCGGGCGGCCACGGGGTTCCGGGTCGGATAGCCTGATCGCTGGATATCTCTTCACATCAAGATTCAGGGATGTCCAGCACCAGGGGCCAGGAGCCCCCACCGCCAGCTGTCTAACGGAGATCGCCATGACCCGCACTCCCGTGAATGTCACCGTGACCGGCGCAGCCGGCCAGATCGGCTACGCGCTGCTCTTCCGCATCGCCTCCGGCCACCTGCTCGGCCCGGACGTGCCGGTCAACCTGCGTCTCCTGGAGATCCCGCAGGGGCTCAAGGCGGCCGAGGGCACCGCGATGGAGCTCGACGACTGCGCCTTCCCGCTGCTGCGCAACATCGAGATCACCGACGACGCCAACGTCGGCTTCGCCGGCGCGAACGTCGCCCTCCTCGTTGGCGCCCGCCCGCGCACCAAGGGCATGGAGCGCGGCGACCTGCTCTCCGCCAACGGCGGCATCTTCAAGCCGCAGGGCAAGGCGATCAACGACAACGCCGCGGACGACATCAAGGTCCTCGTCGTCGGCAACCCGGCCAACACCAACGCGCTCATCGCGCAGGCCGCCGCCCCGGACGTACCGGCCGAGCGCTTCACCGCGATGACCCGCCTCGACCACAACCGCGCGATCTCGCAGCTGGCCGCCAAGACCGGTGCCGCCGTCTCCGACATCAAGAAGCTGACGATCTGGGGCAACCACTCGGCCACCCAGTACCCGGACATCTTCCACGCGGAGATCGCCGGCAAGAACGCCGCCGAGCTCGTCAACGACGAGGCCTGGCTGGGCGACACCTTCATCCCGACCGTCGCCAAGCGCGGCGCCGCGATCATCGAGGCCCGTGGCGCGTCCTCGGCCGCCTCCGCCGCGAACGCCGCCATCGACCACGTGCACACCTGGGTCAACGGCACCGCCGCGGGCGACTGGACCTCCATGGGTATCCCGTCGGACGGCTCCTACGGTGTCCCCGAGGGCATCATCTCGTCGTTCCCGGTCACCACGGAGAACGGCACGTACAAGATCGTCCAGGGCCTGGACATCAACGAGTTCTCCCGTGCGCGCATCGACGCGTCGGTGAAGGAGCTCACCGAGGAGCGCGACGCGGTCCGCGAGCTCGGCCTCATCTGATCCACCGCCCGTTCGCGGGTACGCGGTACGTCAAACGCCCCCGGCACCGCCGGGGGCGTTTGTGTGTTCCGTGCAGCGCGGGCGCGGCGCTCAGGCCTTGCGCAGCTTGTCCGCGAATCCGCGTACGGCGGCCATGGCCCGGCGCTGGAGGCCGGGGCCGAACGTGATTCGGGCGGCGCCCAGCTCCCCGAGCCGGCGCGGGCCGGGACCGTCCGGCCGGGAGAGCGCGTTGAGCGGCACGGTCACGGCGGCGGCCAGGCGGGGGAGTGCCTCGGGCGGCGCCATGATCGGGTAGACGCCGTCGGCGCCCGCCGCCGCGTACGCCAGCGCGCGGCGCACGGTCTCGGCCTCCTGGTCCGTGCCGTCCGGGACGCCGGTGACATACGTGTCCACCCGGGCGTTGACGAACAGCTCGTCCCCGGCGGCCGCCCGCACCGCCGCCAGCCGGTCCGCCTGCCACCGGGCATCCACGAGGACGCCGTCCACCGTGTCCTCCAGGTTGCAGCCGACGGCCCCGGCGCTGAGCAGCCGCTCCACCAGCTCCTTCGGCGCCAGCCCGTATCCGGCCTCGATGTCGGCCGACACGGGTACGGAGACGGCGCGGGCGATCCGCGCCACCGCCGCGAACATCTCGGCGGCGGGCGTGGCCCCGTCCTCGTACCCGAGCGACGCCGCGACGCCCGCGCTCGGAGTGGCCAGGGCCGGGAATCCGCTGTCCTCGAAGACGCGGGCGCTCGCGGCGTCCCAGGGGCCGGGCAGGACCAGGGGGTCGCCGGGGGTGCGGCCGTGGTGCAGAGCGCGGAGGGCGGACGCGGTCATCGCAGTGTCTCCTGAGGGCAGAGGGAGGGGAGGGGCGCGGTGGAGACCGCGGTCAGCGGTGGTCGCCCGGGGTGTAGTGACCCGGGACCATCCGGGTGGACACGGCGAACCGGTTCCAGGCGTTGATCGTGATGATCGCGGCGATGAGGTGGGCGAGCTCCGCATCGTCGAAGTGGGTCGCGGCCTTCGCGTACACCTCGTCCGGCACGAAACCGTCGGTCAGGACGGTGATGGCCTCGGTCAGCTCGATCGCCGCGATCTCCTTCGGCGTGTAGAAGTGCTGCGACTCCTCCCACGCGCTGAGCTGCACGATCCGCTGGAGGGACTCGCCCGCCGCGAGCGCGTCCTTGGTGTGCATGTCGAGGCAGAACGCGCAGTGGTTGAGCTGCGAGGAGCGGATCTTCACCAGCTCGGCCACGACCGGGTCGAGCCCCTTGCGGGACGCGGCCTCCAGACGGGCCATCGCCTTGTAGACGTCGGGGGCGTGCTCGGCCCACTGCATCCGGGGCGTGTGCTCGGTGGTGTACTCGGACGTTGCGTGGCTGTGCTCGTTCGTGGTCATGGATACGACGCTACGCGGGGGGTGGCGCAGCGGTATGGTCCATTCTCATGACGGATCCCTGGGCCACTTTCGGTGCCGACCTGCACATTGACCCGAACGGCGCAACCGGGCTGCGGGCCGGGCTCATGGACGCCCTGCGCGAGGCGGCCCGGACGGGGCGCCTCGCACCCGGCACCCGGCTGCCGTCGTCGCGCACCCTGGCGGCCGACCTCGGGATCGCCCGCAACACCGTCGCGGACGCCTACGCGGAGCTGGTCGCGGAGGGCTGGCTGACCGCCCGGCAGGGCTCCGGCACCCGGGTCGCACAGCGCGTCGAGCCGCGCCGCGCGGCGACCGCGGCGCCGCGCTCCCGGCCGCCCCGCACCCGCCCCGCCCACAGCCTGATGCCCGGCTCGCCCGACCTGTCGACGTTCCCGCGCGCCGAGTGGCTCAAGGCCGCCCGCCGCGCACTCAACGCGGCGCCCAACGAAGCGTTCGGATACGGCGATCCCCGCGGTCGCGTCGAGCTGCGCACCGTGCTCGCCGACTATCTGTCACGGGCCCGCGGCGTGTACGCGGACCCCGAACGCATCGTCATCTGCTCGGGCTTCGTCCACGGACTGAGGACGATGGGGAAGGTGCTGCGGCAGCGCCGCGTGCGGGAAGTGGCCGTCGAGTCGTACGGGCTCGACGTGCACACCCGCCTGCTCACCGAGGCCGGTCTGCGCATCCCCTGCCTGCCGCTGGACGAACTCGGCTGCCGGACCGCGGAGCTGTCCGGGATGCCGGGCGCGGGCGCCCTGCTGATGACGCCGGCGCACCAGTTCCCGACCGGGGTGCCGCTCCACCCCGACCGGCGGTCCGCGGCCGTCGACTGGGCCCGGAGTACCGGCGGTCTCATCCTGGAGGACGACTACGACGGCGAGTTCCGCTATGACCGGCAGCCGGTGGACCCCACCCCCCGGGAAGCCGGCACGTCACCGGTCCGATACTGGAAGGGGCAGGTCGGGGCGTTGCAGGGGCTCGACCCCGAGCGGGTCGTCTACCTGGGCACCGCCAGCAAGTCCCTTGCTCCGGGGCTGCGTCTCGGATGGATGGTGCTGCCGGAATCGCTGGTGGCGGAGGTGGCCGCGGCGAAGGGGTACTCGGACTCCTGCGGGGCTCTTGATCAACTGACCCTCGCCGAGTTCATTCGTTCCGGCGCGTACGACCGGCACGTGCGTGCACGCCGGCTCGGCTACCGGCGGCGCCGCGACGAACTGGTGGCAGCCCTGGCCGAGCGGGCGCCGCGCATCGGGGTGACCGGTCTCGCCGCAGGTCTGCACGTGGTGCTCCGCCTGCCTCCGGGCGTTGATGAGCACACGGTGATCCAGGCAGCCAACTGGCTGGGCCTCGCCGTTCAGGGCGTTGGCGCGTTCCGTCATCCCGACGCGCGGGCGGAGGGGTGGGCGGGGCTTGTGGTGGGGTACGGCACACCGACGGACTCGGCGTGGGCGGGGACCCTGGAAGCGTTGTTGCGGGCACTCTCGGCGGTGGTGGACAGCTGAGAGGGCGTCGGGTCCCGTTCCGGATGATCCGGCCGGGACCCGGCAGCGATCAGCGGGTCCTCCGCATCCGCAGGAGGCGCCCCCGTCCCCCTCCCAGTAGCCACGGCCACGCCGTGCCCTCCACGCCCCGTACCCGTAGTACTTGGGAGCTACCCCGCAGAAGCGCTCCCAAGAGGGACGCCGACGAGGCGGGGCGGCCCGTAACTTCCGTACCGGATTCGCCAACACCCCGGTACGGAAGGACCTTTCATGAGGCCAAGCCCACGCGGTCGCGGCCTGCGGCGTGCGCCGGCGGTCGCGCTCCTGACCGCGGCCGTGGCACTGCCGGTCTCGGGGGCGGCGCGCCCCGCCGCTGTGCCGGCGCCGGTGCCCGCCGCGCTCATCCCGCTGGTCCCGGACTCCCCGGCGGCGCTGGACGCGCGGTACGCCGCCACCCGTGCGGACGTCCGTGCGGCGTCGCGGGCGGCCGAAGACCACGGTGACCGGCGGCGGGCCGGTTCGCTGCGGGCGATGGCCGGGAAGGGGCGCCGTTTCCTGGCGTTCGACGGACGCGACGGCGGCCGCAGCGCCGAGGTCTTCGGCGCGCTGTCCGGGGCCCACCGAATCGCGGTCCTGGTGCCGGGCGCGGGCGTCGACCTGGACCACTACTGGCGGCTCGGTCGGGACGCCGAGGCCCTGGCCGGCAGCCTGGGCCCGCGGTCCGCGGTGGTGGCGTGGCTGGGCTACCGGGCGCCGTCCATGCTGAGCGCACGGGCGCTGACGACAGCCGCAGCCGATCGCGGCGTGCCCCAACTGGTCTCGCTCGTAGCTGAGTTGCACAGGGTGTGGCCCGGTGCGCGGGTGTCGCTCCTCTGCCACTCCTACGGTTCCGTGGTCTGCGCCCGGGGCGCGTCCCGTCTCGACGTCGCGGACATCGTGCTCTACGGCAGCCCCGGAACCGGCGCGCCCGACGCCGGTGCCCTGCACACCGCGGCCACCGTCTGGGCCGGCCGGGGCAGCCAGGACTGGATCGCGCACGTGCCGCACGTCAGGGCCGGACTGCCACCGCACACCGTGGGGTTCGGGACGGACCCCGTCTCGCCGGGGTTCGGTGCCCAGGTGTTCGACGCGGGCTCGGCGGGCCACAGCGACTACCTGCGGCCGGGCTCGGTGTCGCTGCGCAGCCTGGCCGCGATCGTCGCCGGGACGGCGGCCGGCCATGCGTGACCCCGTCCGCCGTGCCGTCCTCCGTATCGACGCGGCGACACCCGTCGGCCGCGACCGCGCCCTGGACGCGCTGCGGGCGTTCGCGATCCTCGGGGTGGTGGGCGGACACTGGCTGGTGACCGCGCTGGTCGCCGACAGCGGCACGATCCACGGGGACAGCCCGCTGCACTACCTGCCCGCCCTCGCTCCGGTCTCCTGGGTGTTCCAGACGCTCGCGGTGTTCTTCATGGTCGGCGGGGCGGTCGCGGCGAAGGGGTACGCCTCGGCGCGGCCGAGGGGTGTGACGTACGGGAGTTGGCTCCGGGCGCGGTGGGCCCGGCTGTTCCGGCCGGTCCTGGCGCTCCTGGCGGTGTGGGCCGCGGCGGCCGGGGTGATGCTGGCGCGCGGGGTGGACGAGGGTACGGTCCGGGCGCTGGGCAAGCTGGTGTGGTCGCCGCTGTGGTTCCTGCTGGTCTTCGCGGCGCTGACAGCGGCCACTCCGCTGGTGGCACGGCTGCATCCGCTGTGGCCGCTGGCCGTGGTGCTGCATGTGGATCTGTTCCGGCTGGGGCTGGGTGGTCCGCAGTGGCTGGGCTGGATCAACGTGGTGGCGGGCTGGCTGGTCCCCTACTGCCTGGGGGCGCTGTGGGCGCGGGGCGGGATGCGGGGCGGGCGCGATGGATGGGTGCTGCTGGCCGGTGGCCTGGTGGCCACGGCCGGGCTGGTCCTGTTCGCCGGATATCCGGCGTCCATGGTCGGGGTGCCGGGCGGGCGGCTCTCCAACCTGGATCCGCCGACACTGGCCGTCGTGACCTTCGGTCTCGCCCAGTGCGGGGGTGCGCTGCTGGTGCTCGGGCCGCTGCGTCGGGCGCTGGCGCGGCCGGCCGTGTGGGCGGCGGTCGCGATGCTCAACCTGTCGGCGATGACGGTGTTCCTGTGGCACCAGACGGCGATGATCACGGTGACGTCGACCGCGCTGTACCTGGACGGTCCGCTGCCCGGACTGCACACCCTGCCCGACGGCGCCGGCTGGGTCGCGGCCCGGCTGGCCTGGCTGCCGGTGTTCGTGGCGGCGCTGGCCGTGTTCGTGGCCGTGTTCGTCCCCTATGAGGCACGGGGCGGCGGCCGTTCACGGATCGTACGCAGGAGCCCGGCCGCTTCCCCTGTTCCGGCCCGAAAGTCGCATCATGCCTAAGCTGAGGGTCATGACGGGGGTGGCGGGGGCTTGGCGTCGGCTGCGCGGACTGCCGCGTGCGCTGTACGAGGACCTGTGGGCGGTGCCCGTCGACCCGCTGCCCGCCCACGGCCCGCCCGGGGCGCCCGTGTGGCGGCCGGTACTGGCGATGCTGCTCTCCCTGGCCGCGGCGGTGATCGCCCTGGTCCACGTGTACGACCTGGTTCCGCCCGGCGCGGGCATCCCGGGGTACGCGTCGCTGCTGGTGGTGTGTCAGTCCGGGGCGCTGGTCGCCGGCCTGTTCCGTCCGCTGCACGCCTGGTGGGTGTCGCTGGCGCTGATGTGTGTCGGGGTGCGGATCTCGGAGCCGGTGCTGGGGGCGGGTGAGCTGTTCCCCACGGCGTCGGAGATCGCGCTCGTGTCCGGCGCGCTGTTCCTCCTGGCGCTGCGGGTCCCGCCGCGCCGGGCGGTGACCGCACTCGTGGTCACGCTCCTCGCGACGGCGCTCGCGGTCCAGGCCACCACCCGGAACCACGCGCACGCCCTGGACCGCGCCTCCCTGATCATCGTGACGGCCGCGGCGATCGGGACGGCGCTGCGCACGCTGCGGGTGTCCCGTACGGAACTGGCCGAGCAGTCGGAGCTGACCGCGGAGGAACGGGCCCGGCGCACCCTGCTGGAGGAGCGCAACCGCATCGCCCGCGAACTCCACGACGTGGTCGCCCACCACATGTCGGTGATCTCGATCCAGGCGCAGGTCGCCCGGCACCTGGTGGCGGACCCCACCCCCGAGTTGCTGGCGAATCTGGCGGACATCCGAGGCAACGCCGTGGACGCGCTGACGGAACTGCGCCAGGTGCTGGGCGTACTGCGCGCGGAGGACTCCGGCGCGGACGCCGCCCCGCACGCCCCGCAACCCACCCTGGACCTGCTGGACGAACTGGTCGGCAGGGTACGGGCGACGGGAGTGGAGGTGTCGGCGCACACGACGGGCACCTCGCGCCCGCTGCCGCCGGGGGTCGGCCTGTCGGCGTACCGGATCGTGCAGGAGGCGCTCAGCAACGTGCTGCGGCATGCGCCGGGGGCCCGCGCCCGGGTGGAGGTGGGCCATCACGCGGCCGCCGTCACCGTACGCGTGACCAACTCGGCCGCCCGCACCACCACCGCCACAGCCCTCACCGGGCCCGGCCACGGGCTGCTGGGCATGCACGAACGTGCCGCGATGCTCGGCGGCGACCTCATCCACGGGCCGACCCCCGGCGGGGGCTACGAAGTCCTGGTGACGCTTCCCCTGGAGGACCCCTCATGACCATTCGCGTCCTGATCGCCGATGACCAGGTGATGGTCCGGCAGGGATTCACGGTGCTGCTGAACGCCGAAGCCGGCATCGAGGTCGTCGGACAGGCCGTGGACGGCGTGGACGCCGTCGAGAAGGTCGCCCAACTGTCCCCCGATGTCGTCCTCATGGACGTCCGGATGCCTCGTCTCGGCGGCATCGAGGCCACCCGCCGCGTCACGCAGACCCCCGGCTCGGCGGTCAGGGTACTGGTGCTGACCACCTTCGACCTCGACGAGTACGTGTACGAGGCGCTGCGCTCGGGCGCCTCGGGGTTCCTCCTCAAGGACGCCTCGGCCGACGAACTCGCGCGGGCGGTGAGGGTGGTGGCGGCCGGGGACGCACTGCTCGCCCCCAACATCACCAAACGGCTCATCGCCGAGTTCTCCCGGGTCAGCGCCCCGCTGCGTCCGCCGAGCAGGGACCGCCTCGGCGACCTCACCGAGCGCGAGACGGAGGTCCTGTCGCTGATCGCCCAGGGCCTGTCCAACGCCGAGATAGCGGGCAAGCTCGTCGTCGCGGAACAGACGGTGAAGACCCATGTCAGCCGCATCCTGGTCAAGTTGGGCCTGCGCGACCGGACCCAGGCGGCGGTGCACGCGTACGAGACGGGGCTGGTGCGGCCGACGGGCCGTTAGGCGGTCAGGAGGCCCGGCGGGGTGCTCAGTTCGAGCGCCTCAGGGCGGGCAGGTCGGCGCACAGGGCGGCCGGGAAGGCCGGTTCGACGCGGTTCACGTCGACGCAGCCCGCCTTCGTGCCGCGTGCGAGTGGCACCCATCCCGTCTTCTCGGCCCGGA
This sequence comes from Streptomyces sp. NPDC048462, assembly GCF_043200175.1. Lineage (NCBI taxonomy): Bacteria > Bacillati > Actinomycetota > Actinomycetes > Kitasatosporales > Streptomycetaceae > Streptomyces > Streptomyces sp. NPDC048462. Next base: position 262,063 of record NZ_JBICXG010000006.1, on the reverse strand, counting down.
AGAACCACCGGTCGCCGATGCTCGCGCCGCAGCCCGGCGCCTCGCCCTCGGCGCAGGCCGGGCCCACGCGCGAGGACACGTCGAACACCAGCCACTTCCCGTCGCAGTGCTCCTCGCCGCGGGAGGTGTGGTTCGGCACGTCGAGCGCCGCCACCGCCTGGTCGTAGGAGGCGGGGGTGCAGCCGGTGGGCGCCGGGTGGCAGCCGAGGTCGCCGCACAGGCGCAGGTCGGGCAGGTCGGCGTCGTCCGCGGTGAACGTCGCGTTGTTGTCCACCGACAGCTGGCGGTGGCCGAGGGCGGACGGCAGCCGCACCTTCGCCGTGCCGGGTGCGGTCTTCGAGCAGTCGGCGTGCGGGTCGCCGGTCAGGGCGGAGAAGGTGACCTGCACCCACACGGTGCGCTCCGAGGTGGAGGTCACGACCGCCTTCAGTCCGCGCGCGCAGGTCTTCCCTTTGCCGGGTACCTCCACGTCGACGCTGAGCGCGCGCCCGCCGTCGGCGAGCCGGGCGGCGGTCACGCGGAACGGGGCGAACGTCTGCCAGTGCGGCGTTTCCCCCGCCGTCGGCGCACCTGCCCCGGCCCGCTGGGTCCCGCAGGCGCCGAGCAACAGCACGGCGACGGCGCACAGCAGGACGCCGACCAGTGATCTCCTGGACTGCATGTGTTCCGGACCCCCCATGGAAACGGTCGACCCGGGCCACTATAGAACCGCGCGTACACATCAAGCCCTGGAAGGCTCCTGCGGGTGCTGCCGTGAGGCGGGGAGGCGTTCGCGCGGCGTGACGTACGCCCGGGATCGGGCCGAGAGCGGTGCGGCGCGAGGAGAGGCCGGAATCAGATGCCTTGGCGCACTGCCTGGACGGGCATGCTGGCACCGAACCTGTTCTGACGGGAAAGGCAGGGCGTGTCCGGCACATGCCTGCGGCGTCCTCAGGTGCCGGGCACCCACTGACAACCTCTGGGATATGAGGGATTCATGGCTGTTTCCAACCAGCACGTCGAGACCGGTACGTCCAGCGGCGACGAACTGCCGGGTGACTGTCCGGAGAACAGAGACACCGCACCACCGGTACCGGCCGGGCGGACCGAGCCGTGCGGTCACCGGCGCGCCCACATCACCGACTCCCTCTTCCACGGCGGGGGCTACGCGACGCCGGAGAGCCGGCGGATATTCTGCGATCAGTGCCGGCTGCGACGCTGGCTGCGGGTCGAGGTGACCCTCGCGTCGTGCCAGGAACGGCTGGGCATGGTCGCCCCGGGCACCGCGGCCCAGGTGGCGCGTGCGTGCGAGCCGGGCCGCATGGACCTCGCCGCCCTGGCACCCGAATTCCGCCGCACCGGCCACTCGCTGGTGCCGCTGCTGCGCGGACTGGAGGCCGCGTGCGAGGGCGCGGCGGGGGAGATGGTGCACCTCGGGGCCACCACCCAGGACATCCAGGACACCGCGCAGTCCCTGGAGATGCGTGAGGTGCTCACGGAGACGGACGCCGGGGTACGGGCCATGGCGGCGGTCCTGGCCGACCTCGCCGCGGCGCACCGGGAGAGTCTGATGCCGGGGCGCACGCACGGGCAGCCGGCGCTGCCGATCACCTTCGGGCTCAAGGCCGCCGGCTGGCTGGACGAGCTGCTGCGGCACGCGGAGCGGCTGGGGCAGTTACGGCCGAGGGTTCTGACGGCCCAGCTCTCCGGTGGCGTCGGCACCATGGCCGGGTTCGGCGGCCGGGGGCGCGAGCTGCTGGACCTGTTCGCCGGAGACCTGGAGCTGGGCGTGCCCGTGGTCGGCTGGCACGCGGCCCGGGACCGGGTGGCCGAGTTCGGGACCGCGCTGGCCATGCTCGCGGGGACGCTGGCGCGGGTCGCCGACGAGATACGGGTGCTGTCGCGGCCGGAGGTCGGTGAGGTGTCCGAGGGGTGGCAGTACGGCCGGGTGGGCAGCAGCACGATGCCGCACAAGCGCAATCCGGAACGCTCCGCCCAGGTGGTGCTGCTGGCCCGGCTCGCCCGCTCCAACGCCGCACTCGGGATCGAGAGCATGGTGCAGGAACACGAACGGGACTCGCGCGGACTGCGGATGGAGTGGGTCGCGGTCGCCGACGTCTCGCACTACACACTGGCCGCGCTGGCCACGCTGAACGAAGTGCTCTCCGGGCTTCAGGTCGACAGCGAGCGGATGGCCGCGAACGCGCGGGCCGCCGCCGAGTCCCTGTGCACGGAGGCGGTCATGCTGGCCCTGGCCACGCCGATCGGCCGGCAGAGCGCGCACACGCTCGTGTACGAGCTGAGCCAGCGGGCCCAGAGCGACGGCAAACAGCTGCGGGACTGCCTGCTGGCGGATCCCACCGTCACCGCCCATCTCTCCGCCGCCGACGTGGACGGTCTGCTGGACCCCGCCCTGTACCTGGGCGAAGCACGGCAGCTGACCGATCTCGCCGTTGACCGAGGGCGGGAGTGGCTGACCGCCACCCGGCCCGCCGGTACGGCCGTTCCGGAAGGCGCACTCGCGTGACGGGGCTGCTGCGCTTCGACGGGGACCGCGCGACGGAAGCCGACACGGAGGCGCACACCGCCGACATGGTCGCCCAGCGCCGGCATCTGCGCCGCCGGCTGGCCGTCCGGCCGGGGAGCCGGGTGCTGGACGTGGGGTGCGGGCCCGGCTACCTGCTCTCCGAGCTGCGCGGTGATGTCGGCCCCACCGGCCGGATCTGCGGCATCGACATCAGCGAATCCATGCTGGACCTGGCCCGGAAGCGCTGTGCCGACTCCGCCGCGTCCTGCGGCCCGGCCTCGGAGGCGGCTGCGGATTCCGGCCGGGGAACCGTCGAGCTGCGGACCGGGCGGGCGGAGAGCATCCCCTTCCCGGACGCGACGTTCGACGCGGCGGTCGCGGTGCAGGTCTACGAGTACGTGGAGGACATCGGGCAGGCCCTGGACGAGCTGTTCCGGGTCCTGCGCCCCGGTGGCCGTGCGGTGATCCTGGACACCGACTGGGACACGCTGGCGTGGCGCTCGTCCGACCGGGGGCGGATGCGGCGCGTCCTGGAACTCTGGGAGGACCACGTCGCCCATCCGCGCCTTCCCCAGCAGCTGGGACCGCTGGTGCGCGAGGCCGGATTCGAGGAGGAGCCGCTGTCCACGCTGACCTTCGTCGACCGCGAGCTGAATCCGGGCAGGTACAGCTACTGGCAGGTCGGGTTCATCGAGGCGTTTCTCGACGGACACCCGGGCGCCCGCGCGGAGCAGACCCGGGCCTGGACCGCCGAGCTGCGTGAACTGGCGGCGGCGGGAGAGTACTTCTTCAGCCTGGGCCGGTACGCCTTCGCCCTGCGAAAGCCGACCGGAACCTGACCGCAGGCGGTGACCGGCGGCGGGGGGGGGGGGGGGGGGCCCCCCCCCCCCCGCCCCCCCCCCCCCCCCCCCCCCCCCCCCCCGCGGCGGGGCCGGCCGGGCCCCCCCCCGCGGGGGGGGGGGCGGGGGGGGGGGGGGGGGGGCGGGGGGGGGGGGGGGGGGGCGGCGGGGCGGGGGGGGCCCCCGCCCCCCCCCCCCCGCGGCCGCCCCCCCCCCCCCCCCCCCCCCCCCCCCCCCCCCCCCCCCCCCCGCCGCCGGACCGCCCCGGACCGCCCCGGGGCGGCCGCGCGGCTCAACCGCGCAGGCGCTCGAACTCGCGCAGGAATCCGGCCAGGGCACGGACGCCGTCCTCCGGCATGCCGTTGTAGACGGAGGCGCGGACGCCGCCGACCGTCCGGTGGCCGCGCAGCCCGAGGAAGCCCTCGGACTCGGCCAGGGCCACGAACTCGCCCGTGCGGGACTCGTCGGCGAGGCGGAAGACGATGTTGGTGACGGAGCGGTGCTCCGGCCGCGCCGTGGGGCGGAAGAAGGCCGACCGGTCGAGCTCCCCGTACAGGAGCGCGGCCTTGGCCTCGTTGGTCCGCTCGACTGCGGCCAGGCCGCCCTGGTCCCGGACCCACTCCAGCATCAGGGACAGGACGAACAGGGCGAAGGTGTTGGGGGTGTTGTCGAGTGAGCGCGTCCGGGCGTGGACGGCGTAGTCGAGCAGCCGGGGCGTACTGGGCAGGGCGTGCCCGACCAGGTCGTCCCGGACGGTCACCAGGGCCATGCCGGAGGGACCCAGGTTCTTCATGAATCCGGCGTACACCACACCGAACCGCGTGTGGTCGATCCGCCGGGACAGGATGTCGCTGGTCGCGTCGGCCACCAGCGGTGCGGGCACGTCCTGCGGGAAGTCGGTCCACCGGGTCCCGTACACCGTGTTGTTGCTGGTGAGGTGGATGAACGCGGCGCCCTCGGGACAGTCCTGCGGACGGACGGCCGGTATCCGGTCGAACGCGGTGGCCGCGCTGCTGGCGACGGTCCTCATGTCGCCGTAGCGCGCCCCCTCCCGGAACGCCTGCTGGGCGAACAGGCCCGTCTCCACGTATCCGGCGGTACGGGCGGCCGACCGGCCGATCAGGTTGAGGGGAACGGCGGAGCACTGCATCCGTGCCCCGCCGTGCATGAAGAACAGGTGGTGGTCAGCGGGGAGCCCGCACAGGTCGCGGTAGAGCGTCTCCACGGTGTCCAGGACGCCGGTGAACCGAGGCCCCTTGTGGCTGACCTCGACGATCGAGGCCCCGTCCTCGGCGTGGGCCAGGAACTCCTCGCGTATGCGCTCCGCCACCGGGCGGGGCAGGGTCGCGGGCCCGGCACAGAAGTTGTACGTGTACCGGGGCGGCGCGTCGGACAACGGGGACCGCTCTGTCACATCGTCACATCCTCAGCTTCTCGACCAGCGCCTCGATTCCCTCGGCGCGCAGACAGGCGACGGCGTCCGTCGCGGGGTTCGTGCGGTCCCGCAGACGCCGGGCCAGCGGCTCCAACTCCTCGACCGGTGCGGCCTTCCCCCGCCTGAGCCCTTCCTCCGCGACCGCGAACGCCTGCCGCGCCCACTGCCCCATGGGAGCCCCGGCCACCTCCGAGTCCCAGCCCCGGGCCTGGACCTCGGGCATGACCGCCCGCGAACGGTCCAGGCTCCAGGGGCTGAACAGCTTCGCGCACTCGTCGATGTTCTCCAGCCAGCCCAGGATCATGGCCAGCCAGGAGAAGGTCTCCTGGCGGCTCATGGTGGGCAGGTGCCGGACCTCGACGAAGGTGTCGCGCCCGCCGTTGCGCAGGACGGACTCGGGGCGCCCGGCGGCCACCGCGGCGAGGATCTCCGCGACGCTGCACGTATCGTCGAGCCGCATCCTGACGCGTACGGCGGGCCAGTAGAAGACGAGACCGGACGCCAGATCGTCGACCGTGCACGACAGGGTGCGCTTCGCGCCGTGGAAGTCGACGAACTCCGCCTCGCCCGCGGCGGCGAACCGCTCCGTGGTCAGCTCCGGCGCGGCCGGCCGGTAGATCATGCCCGCCCTGACCACCTCGAAGACCGGGGTGGCCCAGGCATCCTGCATGTACTGCGCCAGACCGCTGTAGGACCGGCGGGGAAAGAGCAGCCGGTCGGCGAAGAACGGGTTCGACTCGGCCAGTTCCATGTAACCCCGGAGCCGCAACGACTGCCACGGCTGCACGCGTTCGGCGAACACCGCGGAGTTGGCACCCCACGCGCACAGCAGCGGCGTCATGGCGATCAGGGTGTTGCAGACGGTCATCACGTCGGGCAGTGGCACATCGATGTTGAACTGGACGGCCGCGAACCCCGGCCACGCGTCGGAGGCGTAGTGCCCGGGGAACCGCTCCGCCTGTGCGAGCCAGAACTGGTAGTGCCCCTTGTCCGCCAGGAACTCCCGCCCCAGCGTCTCCGTACGGGGCTGGCAGCCGTGCGCCAGCACGGACAGGCCTTGCGCGCTCAGGGCCGGGAGCAGCAGGGAGTCGAGTGTGCCGTGCCACGCCGCCTTGGCCGCGGCGAAGCCCTCCTCCGGCGGGAGGGCCATCTCCACCGTGCAGAATCCGTAGTCGTTGCCCACGTCCAGCATGCCGTTGCCGCGCCGGGACTTGACGCCCACCACGGTTCCGCTCGTGGCGTCGGAGTAGGTGGAGAAGCCCTCCTGCCGGGCGAGCCGCCCGAAGAAGGCCTGCGCGGAACTCTCGTCGGCCGCCATGCCCCGGGAGTCGACAGTGGGCAGCTCTGACTCGATGCCGATCTTCATGTGCAAGCCCTCGCCTCAGTACCAACGGTGTCGCAGGAGACGTTAGAGTCCCGGGCGGTGACTCACTCCGTCCACACGAACGTGTTCACGCTTTGTGGTGAGTTCGAGTCCGTCGCCTACTGCGATCAGGTGGCTCTGCGCGTCGGGGAGCGTGCTGATGTGACGGCGATAGCGCGCGATCACCTCGGCGTTCTTCTGCGGGACCAGCACGTTGTCGGCCACGATGACACCTCCCGGGCGCAGCGCCGGCCAGCACGCGTCGAAGTCCCGGACGTACAGCTCCTTCCAGTGGTCCAGCAGTACGAGATCCACCGGGGCGGTGAGCGACGGCACCAGGTCCGGGGCCTCGCGGCCGGTCAGTTCCACATAGGACTCCAGCCCCGCCGCGACCAGATGCGCTCGCTGCTCGTCCCGCTTGTGCCGGTCGACCTCGATCGAGTACAGCCGCCCGCCCGTGGCGCGCACCGCTTCCGCGAGCCACACCGTGGAGTAGCCGACCGAACCCCCGATCTCCACCACCGTCCTGGCCCCGGCGACCCGCACCAGGGTGTTCAGGAGGAGACCGGCCTCCGGTCCCACGTCCAGCATGAAGGACCCCGCGCGCTCGCGCAGCGCCGTGCCGCCGGCCGCGCGCAGCACTTCGAGTTCCTCCTGCTCCTTGCGTGAACGCGCCTCCAGCCCGGCCAGAACCGCTGCGGCCCGCGGGTCGATCGAGGGGAACAGCGGCTGCATCAGGCGGCTCCGAAGAAGCGGCGGGCGTTGTCGCACAGGATCTTCCGCTTCACCGCGTCACCGAGGTCGCCCCGGTCGGCCAGCGACGTGACCGCTCCGGGAAACTTCGCGTCGAAGTGCGGGAAGTCGCTCGCGAACAGCAGGTTCTCCTCCAGCCCCTGTTCTACGAGCATCGGCAGCAGCGGGTCCTCCGGCTCGACGCCCAGATAACACTGGCGTTTGAAGTAGGTGCTGGGCTTCTCCGGCAGCGGTTCGCGGTCCTTGGCGAACTGCTCGACGTGGTCGTCCATGCGGTTCAGCCAGAACGGTGCCCAGCCCGCCCCGGTCTCCATGAAGGCGAAGTTGAGAGCCGGGTACCGCTCCATCACCCCACCCGTGATGAGCAGCATGACGGCCGTCATGTGCTCGAAGGTGTGGCTGACCAGATGGCCCTGCATGGTGTCGTGCGTCCGCTCCGTCCCGATGCGCGGAATGCGGGCGACGCCGAATCCCTCATGGAAGCAGACCGCCATTCCGTGGCTCTCGCAGAAGGCCCACAGCGCCTCGTACACCGGGTCGTCGACGTTCGTCCCGGCCACGGTGTTGGGCCGCAGGATGACCGTGCGCACCCCGCGGTCGTAGGCCCTGCTTGCCTCGTCGACGGCGAGCACGATGTCGTGCTGGGGCAGCGCGGCGACGGGCAGCAGCCTGCTCGTCTCCGCGGAGCAGTACTCGACCGCCCAGTCGTTGTACGCCTTGGTCACCTCGTTGGCGAAGGCGGAGCTGCGCAGGGCGGGCAGGAGCCCCAGCACCTTGGAGGGGAAGATGTACGCCTGGGATATCCCCTCGCGGTCCATCGCCGTGAGGCGGTCCTGCGGGTCCAGCCCCCCGCGCCGCAGTGCGCCGAGCACTTCCACGGTCGCCGGGTCGTCGAACAGCCAGCTGCCCGGCGTGTACGTGGCCCCCTGGGTGCTGCCGAACCAGGCGGCCTGGGTGGGCTTCCCGTGGAAGGTCGCCGAGGGGCCTTCGATGACGCGGCCCTCCGCGACCAGCACGTCGTCCCGGTACTGGGGCATCCACGCGGCGTACTTCTCCGGAATTCTGCCGCGCCACCACTCATCGGAGTCGGGAAGGACGATGTGGCTGTCGGCGTCGATCACCGGGTAGTCATGACGGGCGGTCATGGGCCACTCCTCACAGTCGTCGTGCGCTGCACACGGCATGCGCAGCGGCGCATGCGGGCACACCACTCCCTTTGAGTGTCCGTCCGCACACGCTGCGTTCCGTGCCTGGCAGTTCAGGATTGTTGCCTGCCCTGCCGAGTGAGGGAAAGGGTGCCGCTGTCCAATGGCGTGTTTGCACCCATGGCCATGCCCCGAGCCGTCCCGTTGACCGGTCAACCCGGCCCGGAAAAAGGCTAGTTCGGGCCGCGAGGCTGTGATGGGACCTCCCTCCGCCGTCGCTTCGGACGCCCGGGACCCGGTCGACCGCCGCCCGCTCCGACCGGACGCGCCGTCCGGTGAGCGTCACCACGAGGCCGACGACGGGGTCGACCACGGTGAACGCGTCGGGCCCCCCGGATTCCAGCCGTGCCATCGCCTCGTCCTGCTGCGCCTGGTCCTCGGCCCAGGCCCGAAGCCCGTTCAGCACCGTGGAGCTCCGAAGGGCGGCCGACCGTACGTCGGCCCCGCCGTGACGCCGCCGCGTTCCCTTGGCCTCCTCCGCGAGCCGGAGCGCCTGCCGCCGCAGCCACCGGAGGGCGAGCCGGCGGTTACGCACCACGACCGCCCCCAGCGAAGCGGCCCGCTGCCCGTCGGTCACGGTGATCTCCGCCCCGTACCCCTCGCCGGTCACGCGGCACGCTCCCGCCCGGCCGCCGCCTCGACGGCGTCCGCCAGCATCTCCAGCTCGGCCGTCTCGTCAGCGCGCTCCCGGACGCGCCGCTCGATCGCGACGTCCAGCGCGGCGAAGAACCGTGCGCGGGACCCGGCGTCCGCGCCGATGCGCTCCCACGCGAGGTTCGGGAGGCGCGTCACGGCTGCTCCGCGTGTTCGGCTGCCCGGTGCCGCCTGCGCAGCACCCGGCAGTCGGTGGCCCGGCTCTCGTCCCTCTCGCTCCGGGCCACGGCCTCGGCAAGGTCGAACTCCTGGCAGGCCCGGCACCCGGCGGTCCCGGCGAGCTCGGTGGGCTCGGTGGTGCTGTGCGCGGTCATGCCACGTCCCCCCGGCTCCGGGCGTTCTCGTACGCGGTACGGGCGCGGAGACGCTCCTCGGGTGTGGCGAGCCGGACGTATGCGGGGACGGCTTCCCACTCGGGCCCTCCGCCGATCGGCCGCAGCGACCAGTACGGACCTGCGACGCCCCGGAACTCCCCGACGCGGTCGTTACGGCCCCGATCCACCACGAGTGCTCCGGCGGGCGGGAGTTGGACGCGTTTTTGCTCGGACATCGCCGCACCTCTCTGTAGTCATTCCACTACCAAGGGCGTTCAGCGTGGCTTAGGGTGGGACTGTCTTCAACGTGGCCCATGGGGAGGGCACATTGGTAAACCGCAAAGAGTTGAACCCTGAAGCAAGCGCCCAGGCGGCTTTCGGGGCACGTCTGCGCAGACTGCGCGAGGAGCGTGGCTGGACCCAGGACCACCTGGGCACGCTGGTCGGCTGTACGGGCAGGCATATTTCGGCAATCGAAACTGGTCGCAAATCGCCAACCCTGCCGTTTTCACGCCGAACTGACGCTGCCTTAGGCACAGCCGGGGCCGCCGATTCGTTCGAGCGTGAATGGCGGGAGATCAAGCACGGCAACTTGCTGGAGGGCTTCCCGGAATACGTGGGCTATGAGGGCCGCGCTGTGGAGATCCGGCTTTTCGAGATCGGGATCATCTCGGGGTTGTTGCAGACGCCGGAGTACGCACGAGTGCTGGCGGACAGTTCGGTGCAGCGAGGGGCCATCACGCCGGAGCAGGCCGACGAACGCGTCTCGTTTCTGGCGGAGCGACAGGCGGCGCTGGCACGATCTCGGCCGCCCATGGTGTTCGTCATCCTGGACGAGAGCTGTATTCGGCGGCCGATTGGCGGGGCTGCCCTGATGGGTGCCCAACTGGACCGTCTCGTTGAGTTCGCCGCGCTGCCGAACACCCTGCTCCAGGTGGCACCGTACGAGATAGGTGAGCGCCGCACGTTCGACCTGCCCGTCAACCTGCTGACGCTGTCGGATCGGTCCGTGCTCTGTTACGCCGAGTCTCAGGCCCAGGGGCACGTGGACCGGGAAACTACGTCCGTGGTGCCCATGTTGACGGCCTACCATCAACTACAGGGCGAAGCGATGTCACCAGCGGCGTCCGTGGCCATGATCAGTGAGTTGCGAAAGGGCATCCCGTGACGACCGAATCCCCCCGTTGGTTCAAGTCCTCGTACAGCAACAATGGCGGCAACTGCATCGAGGTAGCCGCCAACTTCGTCGCCGCCCGAGGCATCGTCCCCGTCCGTGACTCCAAGACCCCGGCCGGCCCGGTGCTGAACGTTCCCGCCGCCTCGTTCACCTCGTTCGTGGCGGGCGTGAAGGCCGGAGAGTTCGGCGGTATCTGACCCGGTCGAACGGGCACGGTCCCGCCATGCCCGACCGGCGTGGTGGGGCCCTGGCCGAGTGGTCCGGCGGACCCGGCGGGGCCCGTGGGGAGGCGGCTCTCTCGCCACGGTCATCGGGGGCGCTGTGCGGGTGCGGGGATCGCGGGCAGGGCCACCGCCACTCGCGGCATGAAATAGCCGACAAGCGGGCCCATGCACAGGGCGACCAGTACGGTGCCCACCCCGACGGTTCCCCCCAGCAGCCAGCCCGCGCAGGCGACTGTGACTTCGATTCCGGTGCGCACGACGGCGACGGGCAGGCGGGTGAGCCGGATGAGGCCCGTCATGATGCCGTCGCGCGGTCCCGACCCGAACCGCGCGCCGAGGTAGAGCGCGTCGAAGAAGGCCAGAGCGACGATCCCGGCGGCGAGGTATCCGGTCTGGGCGAGCGGCCCGTGCGGGGCGGGGAGCACCCACGCGGTGGCGTCCGCGGCGAAGCCGACGATCGCGACGTTGAGGAGCGTGCCCAGGCCGGGCAGTTCGCGCAGCGGAATCCACGCGAGAAGCACGAGCAGGGAGATCAGGTTCGTCGCCCAGCCGAACGAGATGCCGAGAGAGCCGGCGGTGCCTTCTGTGAGCACGTTCCAGCCGGTGGCGCCGAGCCCGGACCGGACGAGCAGCATGACGGCCGCCCCGTATCCCACCAGGCCGAGCAGGAGCTGGGGGATTCGACGTCCCTTGCGGCCCGCCCGGAGCTGATCGAAGGCGTTCATGCGCGGTATCGCGGGCGGGGCGTGGGGAGCCGGGGCGGAGGGTTTCGCCGGGGGAGCGGTAGGTGCCATACGGCGAGTGTCCCGACCGTCTGGCCCTGGATTCCATAGCCAGATTGGTTAGGCTGGTCCGGTGAAGGTCAGCTCGCACGCGGTAGCGCGGATGCTGGGGCCCTGGCGGGACGGGCCGGGCCCTGCTCACCAGCGCCTCTCCGACAAGATGCGACTGCTCATCCTGGACGGACGGCTGTCCCTCGGTGCGGCCCTGCCGGGCGAGCGCGACCTCGCGACCGTGCTCGGCACCAGCAGAACCACCGTCGGGACTGCTTTTCGTACGCTGGTCGAGCACGGGTACCTCGCCACGCAGGCCCGTACCAGGGCGACCGTACGGCTGCCTGGCGACACCCCGCCCGAGCGCGTGGCCGGGACCGACGCGGAGACCATCGACCTCTCCTTTGCCGCACCGGCGGCGCCCGTGGAGGTACTGCACTCCGCGTTCGCGGCCGCGCTCGAACAGCTGCCGCGACACTTCGAGCGGCACGGTTACGACCGGTACGGCACCGCGGAACTGCGTGAAGCGGTCGCCCACTGGTACGGGCGGCGGGGGCTGCCCACCCGGCCCGGTCACATCCTGATCACCAACGGCGCGCAGCACGCGCTCGCCCTGCTGACCCGGGTACTCGTGTCGCCGCGCGACCGGGTCCTCATCGACCATCCGACGTACCCGCACGCGATCACGACGTTCATCCAGGCGCGGGCCCGGCTCCTCCCCGTCGCCGTGACGTCCTCCGGCTGGGACGTGGAACAACTCCGAGCGGCGGGGCAGACCGCGAACCTGGCCTACCTCATCCCCGACTTCCACAACCCGACCGGTATGTGCATGCCCACGAGCGTGCGCCGGCAGCTCGGGCTCGGGTGCCTCACGGTCATCGACGAGACGATGGCCGACTTGGCCCTGGACGTTCCGAGCCCCGAACCCTTCGCGCTGCACATGCCGACGGCCATCAGCATCGGCTCCGTGTCCAAGAGTGTCTGGGGCGGCCTGCGCATCGGCTGGATCCGCGCGGTTCCCTCTCTCCTGGAACGGGTCGAAAGGGCCCGCCCCGCGACGGACCTCGGGACCCCCGTCGTCGAGCAACTCGCCTCAGCCGTCCTCCTGAACGAGCACCGCACCCGGCGGCCGGACGCGCTGCGGCAACTCAGGTCGCAACGCGATGCCCTGCGGCAGGCGCTCGCCGAGTACCTGCGCGACGTCAGTGCCCCGCAACCCGCCGGCGGTGTGACGCTCTGGGCGACCTTCCCCGGCCCCATCAGTTCGCGGCTGGCGGCCGTGGCGCCCGACCACGGGGTGACCATCGCGGCCGGGCCACGATTCGGGGTCGGGGGCGCGTTCGAACGCAATATCCGGCTCCCGTACACGCTCCCTCCGGGTCAGCTGACCCGGGCGATCCGCAGACTCGCGCGGGCGGAACAGGCGCTCGCGCACGGCGCGACCGGCACCCACACCCCCGCCCCCCTCGCGTGAGGGGCGGCAAGGCCCGCCCACTGGCCCGGACGGGCAGCAGCCGATCCGGATCATCCGTTTGAGAGGCAGGAACGTCGTTTACCCCCCTTCGCGGTGGTCTTGCCCGGGATCGTAGTCTTGGCCCCTACATGAACACCCCTCTGCGGAACGGGCGTGACGTGTCCGTGGTATCGCGATGAGGGGCCGGCACTCATGCGCCCGTGTGCGCCGGCCGGGCAATCACCTGTTCCGAACCGGGGCTCCGAACAGGGGAGTACAGACGTGATCGCCATAGCGGCCGCACTCGCGCAGATCATCGTGATCCTGATCCACCGCAGGCGCGCAGCGCCGACGGCGACCCGCACCACTCCCTGGCCTTACATGGCAGCCGCTCTGGCGGCCTGCGCGGGCGGGTGGCTCGTCATCGGCCTCCCCGCGATCGTTTGGGGCGACCTGTTCCTGGCACTCATGTGCGGCGTGCTCCTCGGCTCCGAGGCCGCCAGGGCTGCCAAGGAACTGTCCGGGCGCACCTGGGCGGGGTGGGCGACAGCCTGCACCGGGGGAGCGGCCTCGGCGACCTGGCTCCTGGACAGCCCGCTGCCCTTCACGACCGCGTTCTCCGGGTAGCCCCGGCGGCGTCCTCCGGCGTGTCCTGCGCCGGGGCCTCGCCGAAGCGGGCCAGGGCCAGGGCGCCCGCGACGGCCACCGCGAAACCGGTGACCGCCAGCCAGCCGAGCCCCTCGCGGGTACGGTCCCCGAGCCAGATGACGCCCACGAGCGCGGGCCCGATCGTCTCGCCCAGGACCATTCCGGCGGTCGCCGTCGTCACCGAGCCACGTTGCAGCGCCGACGTGAGCAGCAGGAACGCCGAGCCGCCGCCCACCAGCAGCGCGTACGTGGCCGGGTTGGACAGCAGCGCGGCCGGTGAGACGTCGTCGATGAGCCGCACCGCGACCTCCACCACCCCGAAGCCGCAGCCCGCGCCGAGCCCCAGCACCAGGGCGCGGGCCCGCTCCGGCAGCCGGCCCGCCGCCGTGCCGATCAGCAGGACGGCGACCGCCACACCGAGCATCGACCAGCGCAGCGCGTCCGAGCCGGTCAGCCGGCCCTCGCCGCCGGAGGCGAGGCCCAGCATGCCCAGGCCCGCGCAGACCACGGCGACGGCCGTCCACTCGGTGCTGCTCAGCCGGACCTGGAGCAGGCGGGCGGCGACGACCGCGGTGACCGCGAGACTCGCGGCGAGCGCCGCGCCCACCGCGTAGATGGGCAGCGAGCGCAGGGCGATGATCTGGAGGACGAAGCCGAGGCCGTCCAGGGCGAGCCCGGCGACGTAACGCCACTGCCGCAGCGCCCGCAGCAGCAGCGCCGGATCGACCCCCGCCCCCGCCCCGGGCTCGGCCGCGGCCCGCGCGGCGACGGCCTGAAGGACGGAGGCCGTGCCGAAGCAGACCGCGGAACCGAGCGCGCAGATCATCCCCAGAAGCACACCCGGGACTCTACGGGGCGGCTGCGACCGCCCCGGCCGGCCGCGTCAGCCGGGGCGGGCCGCTGCCGCCGCCCTCAGCCGCGCAGGACCTCGCGGAGTTGCTCCAGGCCCCAGTCCAGGTCCTCCTTGCTGATCACCAGCGGCGGGGCGATCCGGATCGTCGAGCCGTGGGTGTCCTTCACCAGCACCCGGCGGTCCATCAGCTTCTCGGAGATCTCCCGGCCCGTGCCGTGGCCCGGCTCGATGTCGACGCCCGCCCAGAGCCCGCGCCCCCGCACCGTCTCCACCGCGCCCCCGCCCACCAGCAGCCCCAGCTCCTGGTGGAGGTGGTCGCCCAACTCCGTTGCCCGCTGCTGGAACTCACCGGTGCGCAGCATCGCGATGACCTCCAGCGCCACCGCGCACGCCAGTGGATTGCCGCCGAACGTCGACCCGTGCTCCCCGGGCCGGTACACCCCCAGCACCGCCGCCGACGACACCACGGCCGACACCGGCACGACGCCGCCGCCCAGCGCCTTGCCGAGCACGTACATGTCCGGCACGACGCCCTCGTGCTCGCACGCGAACGTCTTCCCGGTCCGGCCCAGACCCGACTGGATCTCGTCCGCGATGAACAGCACGTTCCGCTCGCGGGTCAGCTCCCGGACCCCGGGGAGGTAGCCGGCCGGTGGCACCAGTACCCCGGCCTCGCCCTGGATCGGTTCAAGCAGCACCGCCACGGTGTTGTCCGTCATCGCCTCCCGCAGCGCGGTCAGATCCCCGTACGGCACGATCTCGAACCCCGGTGTGTACGGGCCGAAGTCCGCGCGGGCCTCGTGGTCCGTGGAGAAGCTGATGATCGTCGTCGTCCGGCCGTGGAAGTTGTCCGAGGCGACGATGATCTTCGCCATCCCGTCCGGGACGCCCTTGACCCGGTAGCCCCACTTGCGGGCGGTCTTCACCGCCGTCTCCACCGCCTCCGCGCCGGTGTTCATCGGCAGCACCATCTCCATGCCGCACAGCTCGGCCAGCCGCGTACAGAACTCGGCGAAGCGGTCGTGGTGGAACGCCCGCGAGGTCAGCGTCACCCGCTCCAGCTGCGCCTTTGCCGCGTCGATCAGACGGCGGTTGCCGTGGCCGAAGTTGAGCGCCGAGTAGCCGGCGAGCATGTCGAGGTAGCGCCGCCCCTCGACATCCGTCATCCAGGCGCCCTCCGCCGTCGCGACGACGACGGGCAGCGGATGATAGTTGTGCGCGCTGTGCGCATCGGCGGAGGCGATGGCGTGTTCCGTGGTCGACACGGGATCTCCGTTCGTCGTGCGGATCGGGTTGGTGTGCCCACTTTCTATCGTCGGTCGGATCGCCCACGAGGAAACCTTCAGTTCACGGCGCGCCCGCGCGGGCCCCCGCGCTGGAACGATGGGCGGACACGCGCACGAAGAGGGGGCGGCATTCCATGGCGGACACGCCGGAGGGCGGCATCGCGGGCGGGGCTACGTTGCTCATCCCCGCCACGGAGGATCACCTGCCGTTGCTTGCCGAGTGGTTCGCGTCCCCCGAGTTCGTCCGCAACTGGGGCGGGCAGCCGCTCACTCGCGAGGAAGTGGCCGCCAAGTACATCGGAAGGCGGCGGCCCGCAGTGGTCTCGTTCCTGGTCCTCAACGGCGCCGACCCCGTGGGTTACGCCCAGTACGTCACCGCCGGCCCTCGCGAAGGCGGCATCGACATGGTGTTGCTGCCTCACGCACAGGGCCGGGGTCACGGCCCCGATGCAGCCCGCGCCCTCGTCCGGCACCTTCTCACCGTCGTGGGATGGGAACGGGTGACCGTCGATCCCGAGGCTTCCAACCACCGGGCCGTCCGGGCATGGAGCAAGGCGGGCTTTCGCCCGGTCGGCCCGCGGGGGAGCCAGTTGCTGATGGAGTGCGGGTCCGCACGGGCTCAGGAACCGATCAGCTGCTGACCCGGCCCCGTCCCGGGAGCCTCTCCGCCCCGGCCACCGCACGCAGCCGTCCGGCCGGGCGGACTGTGTTCCTGGTCTCATCTCACGGCGATCCGCAACGGCCGGGGCCCGCCCGCGCCCTCGTCATCGATGGCGCGGCACCCCGTCCGGCCCGGCCGCAGAGCCCCCTCCCGCGTCCTCACACCTTTCATACACCGGCTGCCCGAGATCGGTTCCGTACCTGAGACAATGATTTCTATGGCCTCTGAACGTCCCCGTGTGCTCTCCGGAATCCAGCCCACCGCAGGCTCGTTCCACCTCGGCAACTATCTCGGCGCGGTCCGCCAGTGGGTGGCCCTGCAGGAGTCCCACGACGCCTTTTACATGGTCGTCGACCTGCACGCGATCACCGTCCCGCAGGACCCCGCGGAACTGCGCGCCAACACCCGGCTCGCCGTCGCCCAGCTGCTCGCCGCCGGGGTCGACCCGGACCGCTGCACGCTCTTCGTCCAGAGCCATGTCCCCGAGCACGCCCAGCTCGGCTGGGTCATGAACTGCCTGGCCGGTTTCGGTGAGGCGGCCCGGATGACGCAGTTCAAGGACAAGTCCGCCAAGCAGGGCGCCGACCGCACCACCGTCGGGCTCTTCACCTATCCGATGCTGATGGTCGCCGACATCCTGCTCTACCAGGCCGACCAGGTCCCGGTGGGCGGGGACCAGCGCCAGCACCTGGAGCTGACCCGGGATCTCGCGGAGCGGTTCAACGGGACCTACGGCGACACGTTCACCATCCCGGACCCGTACATCGTCAAGGAGACGGCGAAGATCTACGACCTCCAGGACCCGTCGTCGAAGATGAGCAAGTCGTCGGGCACCCCGAAGGGTCTGATCAACCTCCTCGACGAGCCGAAGGCCACCGCCAAGAAGGTGAAGAGCGCGATCACCGACACCGACACGGTGATCCGCTTCGACCCCGTCGAGAAGCCGGGCGTCAGCAATCTGCTGACCATCTACTCCACCCTCGCCAACACACCCGTCGCGGATCTGGAGCAGAAGTACGAGGGCAAGGGCTACGGTGCGCTGAAGACCGACCTCGCCGAGGTCATGGTCGACTTCGTCACACCGTTCCGGACCCGCACCCAGGAATATCTCGACGACACCGAGACGCTGGACTCCATCCTGGCCAAGGGAGCGGAGAAGGCCAGGGCCGTCGCCGCCGAGACCCTGGCGCGGACGTACGACCGCATGGGTCTTCTGCCCGCGAAGCACTGAGTCCAAGGACCCTGGCGGTACCACCTTCACAGGCGGCACACTGGCGGCGTGAAGCTTGCGGCCGTCAGTGGCTGAAAACAGACCATCGAGGATTGAGGAGAACGACGTGGGGACCGTAACGCTCGGCGTTTCGATCGCGGTCCCGGAGCCCTACGGCAGCCTGCTCCAGCAGCGGCGCGCGAGCTTCGGGGACCCTGCCGCACATGGCATTCCCACCCACGTCACCCTCCTTCCGCCGACCGAGGCGGAGGCGGGCCACCTGCCCGCGATCGAGGCGCACCTCGCCAAGATCGCGTCCGGTGGCCGCCCCTTCCCGATGCGGCTGTCCGGGACGGGCACTTTCCGCCCGCTGTCGCCGGTCGTCTTCGTCCAGGTCGTCGAGGGCGCCTCGGCCTGCTCCTGGCTGCAGAAGCGGGTCCGGGACGCCTCGGGTCCGCTGGTGCGCGAGCTGCAGTTCCCATACCACCCGCACGTGACCGTGGCCCACGACATCTCCGAAGAGGCGATGGACCGCGCGTACGCCGAGCTGGGCGACTACGAGGCCGCCTGGACCTGCGGTTCCTTCGCGCTGTACGAGCAGGGCTCGGACAGCGTCTGGCGCAAGATCAACGAGTTCCCGTTCGCGGCGGGCGGCGGAGCTGCCGCCCTCCCCGCGCAGAGCGGCAGCTCCGTGGACGCGCCCTCGCTCCACCCCTGACCCCGGCGCCCGTGACCCCGGCGCCCCCGGCCCGGGTCAGACCGGCAGGCGCCGGAACAGCGGGCGCGGCACATGCCGCAGCGCCGACATCACCGCCCGTAGCGCCCCGGGCACCCACACCGTCTCCGAGCGCCGGCGCAGACCCGTCACGATCGCCGCCGCGACCGCGTCGGGCGTGGTCACCAGGGGCGTACGGGTGAACGGGATCGTCGCGAGAGGTGCCTCGGCCGCCGTGCCGGGCGCCTGTACGGGACCGGGGCGCACGACCATCACATGCACGCCCGTACCGTGCAGCGCGTCCCCGAGCCCCTGGGCGAAGGCGTCCAGGCCCGCCTTGCTCGACCCGTAGATGAAGTCCGCACGCCGGGCGCGCTCCCCTGCCACCGACGACAGCACCACCAGCGAGCCGTGCCCCTGCGCCTGGAGTGCGCCGGCGCACACCAGCCCGGCGGAGACGGCCCCCGTGTAGTTCGTCTGGGCGACCCGGACCGCCGAGAGCGGCTCCTCCTCGTCGCGTTCCTGGTCGCCGGGGATACCGAAGGCGAGGAGCACCATGTCGATGTCGCCCTCGGTGAAGATCTTGCCGAGGGTGGTCTCGTGCGACTCGGTGTCCAGCGCGTCGAAGTCGACGGTACGGACGTAGGCGCCGCGCCCGCGCAGCTCGGCCGCCGCCGACTCCAGGGCCGGGGAGGGGCGCCCGGCCAGCCAGACCGTGCGGGTACGGCAGGCGATCAGGCGGCGGGCGGTGGCCAGCCCGATCTCCGACGTGCCGCCGAGGACGAGCAAGGACTGCGGGGCACCGAAGGCATCCTTCACGGAAACGCTCCTTGGGGGAGGGGGAGAAGCCGGGGAAACAGGGAGCCGCGGCCGGGGCGTCCGTCAGAGCGACAGCCGGCGCGAGATGTCCGATCTGAACGCGCCGTCCGGGTCGGACTCGGCGCGCAGCGAACGGAAGTCGTCCAGCCTCGGGTACATCGCGGCCAGCACGTCCGGGCGCATCCGGGAGTCGTTCGTCAGGCAGACCCGGCCGCCCGCGGCCGCCACCTCCTCGTCCAGTCCGTCGAGGAAGCGGGCCAGCCCCGGCAGGGCGGCCGGCAGGTCGAGGGACAGGGCCCAGCCGGGCAGCGGGAAGGACAGCCAGCCGGGATCGCTCGCGCCGAACCGCCGGAGCGCGGCGAGGTACGCGGGGCAGCGGCGCTGCGAGATCTGCCGGACGATCCGGTGGAGCGTCTCCTCCTGCCCGTGGCCGACGGCGAACTCGTAGTGCACGAAACCGCCGCGCCCGTGGACCGGGTTGCGGCGCGGCACGGCGTCCAGCGGGTGGAAGTAGGCGGCGATCCGCCGCAGTTCGCCCGTGCGGGAGCGGGGAGCCCTGCGGTGGCGGAGTTCGGCCAGGGCGGCCGCTGAGGCGCGGCCGAGCAGCCCGCCGGGGACGAGGTCCGGTACGAGGGAGTGCGCGGCGGGCAGTTGGCCGGGGCGGAAGGAGAGCGGTGTGCGCCGGGCGTGCGCCGGGAGTGCGTCCAAGGGGGCGTGCTCCCCCCGGGTCAGGACGCCCCGGCCCGTCGCCCGGCCGCGCGCGGTCAGGTCGACCCAGGCGGACGCGTAGCGGTAGCGGTCGCCGTCCATGGCGAAACGGCCCATCAGGTCGTCCAGATCGGCGGCCCGTTCGGTGTCGACGGACATCAGGGACGTCTCGACGGGGTGGAACCGGAGCGTGGCCGAGAGGATCACCCCCGTCAGGCCCATGCCGCCCGTGGTCGCGTCGAAGAGCGGGGAGCCCGGCCGGACCGTACGGATGCCGCCGTCGGCGGTGAGCAGTTCGAACCCCGTGACGTGCCGGGAGAAGGAGCCCGCGGCGCGGTGGTTGTCCCCGTGGACGTCGGAGCCGATCGCGCCGCCCACCGTGATGTACCTGCTGCCCGGCGTCACGGGCAGGAACCAGCCGAGCGGAAGCAGCACCTCCAGCAGCCGGTGCAGGCTCACGCCCGCCTCGCACACCACCTCACCGGTCCCGGCGTCGAAGGCCCGGACGCGGTTCAGCGCCGTCATGTCGAGGACGGAACCCCCCGCGTTCTGCGCCGAGTCGCCGTGCGCCCGGCCCAGCCCGCGCGCGATCGAGCCACGGGGCCCGCAGCCGCGCACCGTCGCCGCGGCCTCCTCGTAACTGCCGGGGCGAAAGCGCAGCGCGGTCGTCGGGGCGGTACGGCCCCAGCCGCTCAGGGACACGGTGTCGACAGACATGAGGGTGACCGTATCGCCCGAGAAAACACCTTTGAGGGATTTGTTACAACACTCACCGAAATGGGTGATTGATGTGGTGTCATCTCCTACGCTCCCCATGGGGCATCGGTTTTTGCTGACGGGGAGGGTAGTCGTACGTCATGGACTGGCTGAAAAAACTCCCTGTCATCGGGCCGCTCGTCTCCCGGCTGATGGAGACGCACGCCTGGCGCAGTTACGAGACGCTGGTACGGGTCCACTGGGCGCGGCTGGCCGCGGCGATCACCTTCATCAGCTTCCTGGCGCTCTTCCCGCTGATCGCGGTCGCCGCGGCGATCGGCGCGGCGCTGCTCTCCGACAAGCAGCTCGACAAGATCGAGGACAAGGTTGCCGAGCAGGTGCCCGGCATCTCGGACCAGCTGGGCATCGACAACCTGGTGGCGCACGCGGGCACGGTCGGGCTGGTGGCCGGTGCGCTGCTGCTGTTCACCGGCATCGGCTGGATCGGCTCGATGCGGGACTGCCTGCGCGCGGTGTGGGACATGGACGACCTGGACGAGGGCAATCCGGTCATCCGCAAGCTCAAGGACGCCGGGGTGCTGTTCGGCCTGGGCGGGGCGGCCCTGGTGACCCTGGCGATCTCCTCGGTCGGCTCCGTCGCGGTCGGCTGGATCGCCGACCTGCTCAACATTCCCGAGAACGGCGCGGGCGGTGTGCTGATCCGGATCGCGGCGCTGGCGGTGGCGGTGTGCGCCGACTTCCTGCTGCTGCTCTACCTGCTGACGCTGCTGCCGGGCGTCGAGCCGCCGCGGCGCCGGCTGATGGTCGCCTCACTGATCGGCGCGGTCGGCTTCGAGCTGCTGAAGCTGCTGCTCGGCAGCTATATGAAGGGCGTCGCGTCGAAGAGCATGTACGGCGCGTTCGGCGTGCCGATCGCCCTGCTGCTGTGGATCAACTTCACCGCGAAGCTGCTGCTGTTCTGCGCCGCCTGGACGGCGACACCGAGCAAGGACGCCGAGGAGCCGCTGCCGGTGGAGGGCGACCCGGCTCCGGACGGTGAAGGTGACGCCCGGGGCGGGAGTACGCGCGCGGGAAGTGCCCGGGGCGGGAGCGCCCCGGGCAGCCCGGTCAGGGGCGGGAGCGGCGGCGCATCAGGTCCGGCAGCGGCCAGCGCCGGTTGACCAGGTACACGGCACCGGCGAGCAGCACCAGCACCCCGCCGACGATGCCCAGCGCGACCCCGACCCCGCCGGAGCCGCCCGCCGCGGCGGCCTTCGTGGCCTTGTCCGGGCCGTGCTTCGCCTTGCCGGCGGCGGGGCCGTCGGCCTCGGCCCCCTTGCCGGTGCCGGTGTCGGGCACCGCGGACTTCGGCGGGACCAGCTCGCCCACCGGGGTGACCTTGCCGCTGGCGCTGAAGCCCCAGTCGAGCAGGCTCGCCGCCTCGTTGTAGACGGCGTGCGTCTCGTCGGACGACGGGTGCATGACGGTGACGAGCAGCACCTTGCCGTTGCGCTCGGCGACACCGGTGAAGGTGTTGCCCGCGTGCGTCGTGTAGCCGTTCTTGACGCCCGCGATGCCGTCGTACGCGGTGACGCCGTCGGCCCCGGTGAGCAGCCGGTTGGTGTTCTGGATGCCGAACTCCTCCCGCTTCTTGCCCTTCTTCTGCTCGCCGGGGAACTCCGCCGTGCCGGTCGAGCAGTACTCGCGGAAGTCCGGGTTCTGCAGCCCGCTGCGGGCGAACAGGGACAGGTCGTACGCACTGGAGACCTGCTTGGGCGCGTCGTAGCCGTCGGGCGACACCACGTGGGTGTCCAGGGCCTGCAGCTCCACGGCGTGTGTCTGCATGTCGTGGACGGTCTTGGGGACACCCCCGTACATCGCGGCCAGTACGTGCACCGCGTCGTTGCCCGAACGCAGGAAGACGCCGAGCCACAGGTCGTGCACCGAGTAGCTGAGGTCCTCCTTGACCCCCACCAGGCTGCTGCCCTCGCCCATGTCCGCGAGGTCCTCGTCCTTGACCGTGTACTCCCGGGTCTTCGGCTGCAGGGCCGGGTCCGGCATCACGGTGTCCGCGAAGAGCATCTTCAGTGTGGAGGCCGGAGGCAGCCGCCAGTGCGGGTTGTGCGAGGCGAGCACCTTCCCGCTCTCGGCGTCCGAGACCATCCACGATCTGCCGGTCAGGTCCTTGGGGAGGACCGGGGCGCCGGGGCCGAGGTTGACCTGGGTGCCGGACCGGCCCAGCTGTTCGCCACCGAGCCGCGACATGGCCGCCGGCGGCTTCGGGGCGTCGTCGGAGGTGTCCTTGGCGACCGCAGAGGCGGGGCTGACGACGAAAGTGGACAGCAGAGCGGCAGATGTGACCGCCATCGCGGTCTTCTTAAGAGCTGACACGGTCGAAAACGTACATGCAGTTGATGTGAAAATTGACACCGGCGCTATGACCCGCCGTGCGTACCGCCAGGACGGCTCACTCCGGGCCGGCTCACCCGAGGGCAACCCATCCGAGGCCGGCCCACCCCGGGCGAGCCGGCCCGGACGAGCCGGAGATACTGAGTCCATGAAGCTCAGCCGCCCCGTCTCCTGGTTCCTGCTCGCATTCGGGGTGTGGAGCTGGTTCATCTGGATCACTTTCGTCAAGAACCTATGGAAGGACGGCAGCGGTCTCGCCTTCGACGACGCGGGTGACCCTACTGCGTACTTCTGGGTGCATCTGCTGCTCGCCATCACGTCCTTTCTTCTGGGGACGGCGGTCGGCGTGATCGGGTTCCGCGGCCTCAGGGCGCTGCGCGACCGCTCCGCGTAACGACGCGGCACCTCGTACGGACCGGATACGGACAAACAGGGCGGGGCAGCGCACGTGGCGGTCATGGGATTCGTTCTGGCGGCGATCGTGGTGCTCGCGCTGCTCGTCGCCGTGCACCGCTATGTGTGGCGCCGCTTCGTCGGTGACACGACCGCCGCGGGCAGCCTGCCTCGCCGGGCGGGCACGGTGGCGGCGTACGTGCTTCCGCTGCTGAGCGTCGGCGCCCTGGTCTCCGGCCGGTCGGGTGCGCCCTTCTGGCTCCAGCGGGTGCTGGCCTGGCCGGGCTATCTCTGGCTGGCCGCCCTGCTCTACCTGACGCTGGCCCTGCTGGCCGGCGAGGCCGTACGGCCGCTGCTGCGCCGGCTCCTCGCACTCCGGGACGCGACGGCGGGCGCCGGGTCTGAGGCCGGGCCGGTGCGAACGGGGGAGACCGCGCAGGCGGCGGAGACCGTACAGGCGGCGGAGACGGAGAGCGCCGGAGCCGCCCCCGGCACGGACACCAGGACAGCCGCACCCTCCGCCCCGTCCGCACCCTCCGCCCCGCAGCCCCCCGCCGCTTCCCCCTCGCGCCGGCTCTTCGTCGCGCGGGCCGTCGGGGGCGCCGCGGCCGTGGCGGGGCTCGGCACGGTGGGGTACGGCACCTACGGGGTGCTGCGCGGCCCGCGGGTCAAGCGCGTCACCATCCCGCTGGCCCGGCTGCCCCGCTCCGCGCACGGCTTCCGGATCGCCGTCGTCAGCGACATCCACCTCGGCCCGATCCTGGGCCGGGCGCACACCCAGCGGATCGTCGACACGGTCAACCGGACCCAGCCCGATCTGATCGCGGTCGTCGGGGACCTGGTCGACGGATCGGTCGCGGATCTCGGTCCGGCCGCCGAGCCGCTCGCACGGCTCCGCTCCCGGCACGGCGCGTTCTTCGTCACCGGCAACCACGAGTACTACTCCGGTGCGACCCAATGGGTGGATCATGTAAGGGAATTGGGGATGCATCCGCTGGAGAATGCCCGGGTGGAGATCGACGGATTCGATCTGGCCGGGGTCAATGACATCGGGGGCGAGAGCGAAGGCCAGGGGCCGGACTTCGGCCGCGCCCTGGGTGACCGGGACCGCTCCCGGGCCGCCGTCCTCATGGCCCATCAGCCGGTCCTCATCGACGAGGCCGTCGAGCACGGCGTGGACCTGCAGCTCTCCGGGCACACCCACGGCGGCCAGCTCTGGCCGGGCAACTACATCGCGGAGCTCTCCAACCCCACGGTCGCCGGGCTCGAACGCTACGGCGACACGCAGCTGTACGTCACGCGCGGCGCGGGCGCCTGGGGGCCGCCGGTGCGGGTCGGCGCACCCTCGGACATCACCGTCGTCGAACTCGCCTCCAAGCAGGCCTGAGAGCCGCCCCGCAGGCGAATTCGGTGACCGGTCGCCAACCCTCTGTATTCGGCCTGTCGATCCAAGGTTTCAAGTAACGAACAAAAGGCTATGTGTCTCTGATTTGCCCTTCCAGATGTGAAAATCGTGTGATTGGCTGAGCACGAACGTGCGGTGATCTGCGTATCTGAGCGCGACACCGAGGTGGGGCTGTTAAGGGAGAGCACGGCAATGCGGTCGATCCGAATACGGATTCTCGCGATTCTCGCGGTTTTGGTCATCGCAGGCGTCGGCGCCTGGCAGTTGCTTCCTTCGGACGGAGCGAAGGAGGACCCGGTCTCCGTCGGTACGACCGACGTGGTGACCTCGCTCGACCCGGCCGGAGCGTACGACGCCGGCTCCTGGGCGATGTACAGCAACGTCTACCAGTCCCTCATGACGTTCAAGTCCGGAGCGATCGTCCCCGAGCCCGACGCGGCCGAGAGCTGCGGCTTCATCGGCGGGAAGCTCCAGACGTACCAGTGCAAGCTCCGTGACGACCTGTCGTTCTCCAACGGCCGGAAGATCACCGCCGAGGACGTCAAGTACTCCTTCGAGCGCATGCTCAGGATCAAGACGGACGTCGGCCCCTCGGTGCTGTTCCCGACCCTCAAGAACGTGGTGACCGAGGGACGGGTGATCACGTTCAACCTGTCCTCGCGCGACGCGACCTTCCCGCAGAAGCTCGCCACCGGGGCCGGTTCGATCGTCGACCGTGAGGCCTACTCGGAGAACAAGCTGCGGGCCGACAACAAGGTCAGCGGCTCCGGGCCGTACGTGCTCAAGTCGTACGAGCCGGGCTCCAGGGCCGAACTGGTGCCGAACACCAAGTACAAGGGCGCGCTGAAGAAGACCGGCGGGCCGGTCACCGTGCGCTACTACAAGCAGTCGGACGACCTCCTGGCGGCCTGGAAGTCGGGACAGATCGATGTCACGCACCGTCAGCTCCCGCCGTCCGCGCTCGCGGAGCTGAACCCCGGCGACGCCGATCAGCGCATCACCGAGGCGGACAGCGCCGAGATCCGCAACCTCGTCTTCAACGTCCGCTCCGACTCGCCGCTCGCCGACAAGCGGGTCCGGCAGGCAGTCGCGGCGATCATCGACCGCGCGCCGCTGGTGACCGACGTCTACAAGGGCACCGTCGAGCCGCTCTACTCGCTGATCCCGCAGGGCTACATCGGGCACAGCACCCCGTTCTTCGACGAGTACCCGCAGCCGGACGTCAAGCGCGCCAAGAAGCTGCTGCAGGAGGCGGGCGTCCAACTGCCGCTCCCCATCACCTTCGCGTACCGCTCCGGCGACTCGTACACGCCGGAGAGCAAGGAGATCCAGCGCCAGCTGAACGCGGACGGACTGTTCAAGGTCACGATCAAGTCCGTGGAGTGGACGGCGTTCCAGAAGGGCTACGCGGCCGGTGACTACGACATGTACACCGTCGGCTGGCTCCCGGACTACCCGGACCCCGACACCTTCAGCCAGCCGCTCGTCGGCCGCGACACCAGCCTCCACAACGGCTACACCAGCAAGAAGATGGACCAGCTGATCAGCGACACGCTGCAGTTCAGCGACCGCAGCCGCACCTCGGCCGACTTCAAGGACCTGCAGAAGCTGGTGGGCGAGGACGTGCCGCTCGTCCCGCTGTGGCAGAAGAAGGACTACGTCCTCGCCAAGCCCGAGGTGGCCGGTTCGCAGTACCTCTCGGACGGCACGGGCATCTGGCGGCTGTGGGAGCTCGGCTGGATCTGACGGTCCGTCGCGGTCCGGCAGTCAGGACCGCGACCCGCCAGGCAGAAGCGGAACGCGAAAGGAGCGGCCGTCCCGGTACCCGCGGGGCGGCCGCTCCGGCGTGCACGCCGCCGGGCGAGGTCAGTGCGGCCGGTCCGCCACGTGTCCCGTCGCCCCCGGCAGGAACTCCTCCAGCACCGCGTGCACCTGGCGCACGAGCGGCCGCAGCACCCGGAACCGGGACAGGGCGATGGCCCGCGCGATGATCGGGGCGGTGCGCTCGACGAGGCGGCGGCTGCGTTCGGCGTCGTCCGTCCGGTCGTACACCCAGTACAGCACCAGGCCCATCTGGTTCAGCCACATCAGCTGCGGCAGCAGCTCGGACAGTTCCGGATCGACCTTGGTCTCCGCACCCTCCAGGCAGCGCCGGTGGATGGAGATCGCCGCTTCGCGGGCCGCGACGGAGTCCTTCGAGAAGGGGCTGAGCGGGCTCTCCGGATCGGCGGCGTTCTTGAAGAACTGGGCGGCGAAGCGGTGGTACGGCTCCGCCACGTCCAGCCAGCCGAGGAGGACCCCGCGAATGCGTACCGCGAGGTCCTGGTCGCCGGCCAGAACCGGCTGGACCGCCGCCTCGTGCTCGGCGGCGATCCGGTCGTAGAAGCCCTGGACGAGGTGTTCCTTGGACGAGAAGTAGTAGTACGCGTTCCCTACGGAGACGCCGGCCTCCTGGGCGATGGCCCGCATGGTCGTCTTGTCGTAGCCGCGTTCCTGGAAGAGCCGGAGCGCGGTTTCGAGGATGAGTGTGCGGGTCTGTTCGCTCTTGGGAGCCTTGACTTCCTTCACGTCCTTCTCTTCCTTCACCACGGTCCCGAGGGTATCCGGCCCGGTCCGGACCCAGGACCCTAGGTGCCGGGCTCCGGGCCCTCCACCGCGCAGGTGCCGCCCGGTTCGCCGTCCGTCCGGCAGGGCGTCGCCGTCAGGGAGCGGTACTTCGCCGCGGCGAGGACGGTCGCCCTGGCGAACGGGCGGCCGGCCGGGGTGGTCAGCCAGTGGGCCCTGGGCCGGTGCTCGGCCAGCGCCCAGAGGCAGACGATCCACGCCGACGTGGAGCGGTAGACCTGGCCCCCGTCACCGATCACCGTGATCTCCTCCAGCGTCCCGGAGTGGTCGAGGCCGGGGAAGCGGCGGTGCGCCTCCGCCGAGTCCGCCGGGACCAGGTCCAGCGGTACCAGCTGACGCTGCCTCATCAGCCACTGCCGCAGGTGGACGCAGAGCGAGCACTGCGCGTCGTAGAGCACGGTGAGCCGTTCGACGGACAGCCGCCGCCCACCCGTCCGGACCGTCATGGCCGGCCCTCACGCCCTGGGGGCGGGCGCGGCCCACGGCCCGGTGCCCGGCGGCGTCCAGCCCTGCGGTGCCACGGGCGGGGTCTGCTCGCGGTCCATCATGCCCCGGCGGCGGATCCTGTTCAGTACATAGACGTTGCCCAGGTGCATGACCCCCAGCACGAGCAGGACGACGCCGACCTTCAGCGACAGCGCGTCGAAGAGCGCGCGGGCGTCGGTGACCTCGTCGGAGTTCTTCAGGTAGAGCGTCACGAACCCCAGGTTGACCAGGTAGAAGCCCACCACCAGCAGGTGGTTGACGGCATCGGCGAGTTTCTCGTTCCCGTGCAGCACATCGGCGAGGAACACCTTGCCGTTGCGGCTGAGCGTGCGGGCCACCCAGATGGTGAGCGCCACGCTGATGAGCAGGTAGATGACGTACGCGACAACAGTGAGGTCCATGCCCCACCCTCCCTTGAACGCGTTCAAATGCTGTTGTCATGGACTGTAGACCTGGATTTGAACATGTTCAAGCCGGAGTTCCGGTGGTGCGCGTCACCTTGTCCGAGGGCGCCGTGAAGCGCCGCACCCCAGGTATCGCGGCGGTGGCCAGGCAGGCCGCGCCGACCGCCACCCCGGCGGCGGCCAGGGGGAGTTCGGCGCCCCAGGCCGAGGCCGCCAGCGGGGCGAGGGCGTAGCCGAGCGGCATCGCGCCGAGGGAGAGCAGCCAGTCGTACGAGGTGACCCGGGCCAGCGCGTGCGCGGGTACGGCGGACTGGACGGCGGTCTCCCAGACCGGGTTGAGGTAGCCCAGCCCGGCCTGGGAGAGGCCGTACGCGGCGATGGCGACGACGGCGGGGGAGTGGGCGGCCAGCAGGCAGAGCGGCAGCGCGTACAGGGCGAGGCCCAGGTTGGCGGTCGGGACCGGGCGGCGCGGCCGGGCCCGGCCGGCCAGCAGCGAGCCGAGCAGCAGGCCGACGGCGCCGGTCTGGAGGAAGGCGAGCCACATGCCCTTGCCGCCCAGGTGGTGGATGAACAGCGCCGGGCCGAGCGTCATCAGGACGGCCGCCGCGCCGTTCCAGACGGAGTGGGCGATCAGGCTCGTCCAGTACCAGTCGCGGCCCCGGACCTCGCTCCAGCCCTCCTTGAGGTCGCTGAGCACGGAGCTGCGGGCGATGGGGACGTGCCGGACGTGGATCGCGGACAGCAGTGCCGCGCTCACCGCGAAGCTGGCCCCGTCCAGCACGAAGGCCCAGCCGGGCCCCGCGGTGAGGACCAGTGCCCCGGCGACGGTCGGGCCGCCGATCCGGGTGGCGCTGCTGACCACCGCCATCAGGGAGTTGGCGCGCAGCAGTCCGGACTCCGCCACGGTGCCGCGGATCAGCGGGGAGACGGTCGGCATCGCGAAGGCCCCGGCGGCGCCGCCGATCGCCTCGGCCACCGCGATCTGCCAGAGCGCCGGTGTCCCCGAGAGGAGTTCGGCGCCGACGAAGAGCTGACTGGCGCACCGTACGAGATCGGTGGTGAGTGCGACCGTGCGGGCGTTGAAGCGGTCGCCCACGACACCGCCGAGCGGCAGCAGGAGCAGCTTGGGCACCATCGCGCAGGCGAGCACCAGGGCGAGCGCCCCGGTCGAGCCGGTGGCCAGGTAGACGGCGAGGGTGAGAGCCGCGGGGATCGCCGCGTCGCCGAGCATCGAGAGGCTGCGGCCGATGAAGAGCAGCCGGAAGGATCGGGTGCGCAATGGATGAGGCATGGCGCGGAATCTATTTCGCTTCCGAAGTATTCGTCAACGAAATATTGGGTACCGAAGGGTAGTTGGGGTGCGGCGTAGGCTGTGGACCATGGAGCAACGGGACTGGACCGATGGACACGTGGAGCGGTGGAAGCCGGTGCTTCCCGAACTCGATCCGGACATCGAGGGTGCGGTGACCCGGATGAAGAAGCTGTCCGTCCATCTGCGCCGGGTGCGTGAACAGTCCCTCGTCGACTTCGACCTGGACCGCCAGGAGTTCGACACGCTGCACAAACTCGCCGGGCGCGGCGGCAAGGCCGCCCCGTCCGACCTCGCCACCGACCTCGACCTCGCGCCCGCCTCCGTCACCGGCCGGCTGGACGCACTTGAGCGTCGCGGATTCGTCCGCCGTACCCCCTCCACCACCGACCGGCGGCGCGTGGACGTGGAGTTGACCGACCGGGGGCGCTCGACCTGGCTCGGCGCGATGGACTTCCTCGGCAACGAGGAGGAGCGGCTTCTCCACGTCCTGGACAAGGACGAACGCGGGCTGCTCAACTCCATGCTGCGGCGGATCATGGTGATCGCCGAGGACCGGGGCGGCGCGCACTGGGACTGACCGGGGTTCCGGGCGGGGACCCCCGCGGTCCCCGCCCGCCCGGCGCCCCGGACCCGGACTTCAGAAGCTCAGCGAGCGGGCGCTGTTGATCTGGGACATCACCATCGCGAAGGTCTCCGGGTGCGTGGCCGGGATCATCGTCGAGTGGTGCCGGCCGCCGCTGGTCACCGACACCTGGATGAACCCGGTCGTCTTCTTCTCCTTCATCAGCAGGAAGAGCAGACCGACCAGGCACAGCAGGGCGAAGACGATCGCCAGCACGATCCCTACCGTGGGGATCTTCTCCTCGGTGCGCGACATGTCCGTGGCCGTCCACGCCGCACCCTTGAGGGGCATCGTCCCGGACGGCGTCACGATGGAGTCGCCCATGACGGTGATGTCGCCGATGGACAGCATCGGCGCGCCGCCGCCCGCCGGGGCCATGCCCTGCTGCCCCGGGTAGCCGTAGCCGGGCACCGCCGGCTGAGTCGCCGGGTAGCCGTAACCCGGGGGCGGCGTGTCCTGGAACGGCTGCTGGTAGCCGGGGGCCGGGGTGCCGGCGGCCGGGTAGCCGTATGCCTGGCCGTCCGGCATGGTGGGCGGACTTGCGGGTTGCTGGGCAGGCCCCCACTTGTATGAGTCGTCCGCGTACGGATTCGGATCGCTCAACGTTTCCTGCTCTCGATCGGGCTGTGAGCCCCCGTGCTCTGCTGCGACGTGGGCGGCGAACCGGTGTCCGGTTCCGCACGACGGTACCGTTGCGGGCCGCGCCGCGCAGCCATGAGGCCCCGTCCCGCACGCTGTTCGCGCGAAGGACGGGGCCCTGGATGCTACCGGTGCGGCAGGAAGGTCAGAAGCGACGCGTGATCAGCGCGCGCTTGACCTCCTGGATCGCCTTGGTGACCTCGATGCCACGCGGGCAGGCGTCCGTGCAGTTGAAGGTGGTGCGGCAACGCCACACCCCGTCACGGTCGTTGAGGATCTCGAGGCGCTGCTCGCCGCCCTCGTCGCGCGAGTCGAAGATGAAGCGGTGCGCGTTGACGATCGCCGCCGGGCCGAAGTACTGCCCGTCGTTCCAGAACACCGGGCACGAGGACGTGCACGCGGCGCACAGGATGCACTTGGTGGTGTCGTCGAAGCGCTCGCGGTCCTCGGCGGACTGCAGGCGCTCGCGGGTCGGCTCGTTCCCCTTGGTGATGAGGAAGGGCATGACGTCGCGGAAGGCCTGGAAGAACGGGTCCATGTCGACCACGAGGTCCTTGAGGACCGTGAGGCCCTTTATGGCCTCGACCGTGATCGGCTTCTCCGGGCTCAGGTCCTTGATCAGCGTCTTGCAGGCGAGCCGGTTCTTGCCGTTGATCCGCATCGCGTCCGAGCCGCAGATGCCGTGCGCGCAGGAACGGCGGAAGGTCAGCGTTCCGTCGGTCTCCCACTTGATCTTGTGAAGGGCGTCGAGAACACGCTCCTTCGGGTCGATCTCGATCTGGAAGTCCTGCCACTCGGACTCCTCGGAGACCTCCGGGTTGAACCGTCGGATCCGGAAGGTGGCGGTGATGTACGGGGTGTCGGCGAAGCCGGCCTCGGGCTCAGGGACCTTGTCGGCCTTTTCCATCGTGGGGGTAGCCATCAGTACTTACGCTCCATCGGCTGGTAGCGGGTCTGGACGACCGGCTTGTAGTCCAGCCGGATCGACTCGGTGCCGTCGTCGGCGACCTCGCGGTACGCCATGGTGTGGCGCATGAAGTTGACGTCGTCGCGGTTCGGGTAGTCCTCGCGGTAGTGACCGCCGCGGGACTCCTTGCGCGCCAGCGCCGAAGTCGCCATGACCTCGGCGAGGTCGAGCAGGTTGCCCAGCTCGACGGCCTCCAGCAGGTCCGTGTTGAACCGCTTGCCCTTGTCCTGGATGGACACGTTGAGGTAGCGCTCGCGCAGCTCCGCGATCTTGTCGACCGCGGTCTTGATGGTCTGCTCGGTGCGGAACACCATCACGTTGGCGTCCATGCACTCCTGCAGCTCCAGGCGGATCACCGAGACGCGCTCGGTGCCCGTGGAGTTGCGCAGCCGCTCGACCTGGTCGATGACCAGCTGCGCCGGGTTCTCGGGAAGCTCGACGTAGTCGTTCTTCGCGGAGTACTCGGCGGCGGCGATGCCCGAGCGGCGTCCGAAGACGTTGATGTCGAGCAGCGAGTTGGTGCCGAGGCGGTTGGCGCCGTGCACGGAGACACAGGCGACCTCGCCGGCGGCGTACAGGCCCGGGACGACGGTGGTGTTGTCGGCCAGCACCTCGCCCTCGACGTTGGTCGGGATGCCGCCCATGGCGTAGTGCGCGGTCGGCTGGATCGGGATCGGGTCCGTGTAGGGCTCGATGCCGAGGTACGTACGCGCGAACTCGGTGATGTCCGGGAGCTTGGCGTCCAGCTGCTCCGGCGGGAGGTGCGTCAGGTCGAGGTAGACGTGGTCGCCCTCGGGACCACAGCCCCGGCCCTCGCGGATCTCCGTGTAGATGGAGCGGGAGACGACGTCACGGGAGGCGAGGTCCTTCATGACGGGCGCGTACTTCTCCATGAAGCGCTCGCCGTCCTTGTTGCGGAGGATGCCGCCCTCACCGCGGGCGCCCTCCGTCAGCAGGATGCCCATGCGCCAGATGCCCGTCGGGTGGAACTGGAAGAACTCCATGTCCTCCAGCGGCAGACCGCGGCGGTACGCGGCGGCCTGGCCGTCACCGGTCAGGGTGTGCGCGTTCGACGTCACCTTGAAGAACTTGCCGGTGCCGCCGGAGGCGAAGATGATCGACTTCGCCTGGAAGACGTGGATCTCGCCGGTCGCCAGCTCGTACGCGACGACGCCGGCCGACTTCTTGACCCCGTCCACCTCCTGGAGCAGCAGGTCCAGGACGTAGAACTCGTTGAAGAACTCCACACCCTCCTTGACGCAGTTCTGGTACAGCGTCTGGAGGATCATGTGGCCGGTGCGGTCCGAGGCGTAGCAGGACCGGCGGACCGGGGCCTCGCCGTGGTTACGGCTGTGGCCGCCGAAGCGGCGCTGGTCGATCTTGCCCTCGGGCGTGCGGTTGAACGGCAGGCCCATCTTCTCCAGGTCGAGAACGGAGTCGATGGCCTCCTTCGCCAGGATCTCGGCGGCGTCCTGGTCGACCAGGTAGTCGCCGCCCTTGATCGTGTCGAAGGTGTGCCACTCCCAGTTGTCCTCCTCCACGTTGGCGAGCGCGGCGGCCATGCCGCCCTGCGCCGCGCCCGTGTGGGAGCGGGTGGGATAGAGCTTGGTCAGCACGGCGGTGCGGCTGCGCTTGGTCGACTCGATGGCCGCGCGCATGCCGGCGCCGCCGGCGCCGACGATGACGGTGTCGTACTTGTGGATCTGCATGGTTTACCTCTGGTCCTTCGGGCCCGGCGCCTAGCGGATGTTCGGGTCGAAGGTGAAGATCACCAGCGTGCCCAGCAGGACGGTGAACACCGTGGCGGTGTACAGCAGCATCTTCAGCCAGAAGCGGGTGTTGTCCCGTTCGGCGTAGTCGTTGATGACCGTACGGAGACCGTTGGCGCCGTGCAGCATGGCGAGCCACAGCATCGCCAGGTCCCACATCTGCCAGAACGGCGAGGCCCAGCGGCCGGCCACGAAGGCGAAGCCGACCTTGGAGACGCCGCCGTCCAGCACCAGCTGGATCAGCAGGTGGCCGATGACCAGGACGACCAGGACGATGCCCGACAGGCGCATGAAGAGCCAGGCGTACATCTCGAAGTTGGTGCGCGACCCCTTGGGCGTCTTGCCGGTCCGCGTACGCGGGGGCTCGATCACGGGGGCCGGATTGTCGACATCGTAGAGGCTGACGCCTTCGACTGCGCCGATCGCGGAAGTCTCGGTGGACATGGGCCTCAGCTCCCGAAGATGGAACGGACGGCGTGGCCGAGGACGGGGTACAGGGCCCCGACCATGAGCACGATCCAGATGCCCAGCACGGTCCAGAGCATCTGCTTCTGGAGTCGCGGGCCCTTGGCCCAGAAGTCCACAGCGATGATGCGGAGACCGTTCAGCGCGTGGAAGAGAATCGCGGCCACGAGGCCGTATTCAAGGAGCGCGACGGGCCATGTCTTGTACGTGGCCACGACCTCGTCGTAGGCCTCGGGGGAGACACGGACGAGAGCGGTGTCCAGGACGTGTACGAACAGGAAGAAGAAAATGAGGACACCGGTGACTCGATGAGCCACCCAGGACCACATGCCTTCCCGGCCGCGGTACAGCGTTCCAGCCGGCACGGAAGAACCCTCCGGGAGCGGGGATTGGGGTCGGCCGGCTTGACTGTCGGTCTGACCCGGCCGGGTACGGTCCACCGGCCCCGGCCATCGTAGCGACGGTTTGTCGGTTCGTTCGCGCCGGGGCCTCTGGTGTGATCAAAGTGGCAATCAAACAGGCACGTACGGCCTAGGGAGGGCCCGGGGACAGGCCTGTCCCCGGGGTCGGCGGCGTTCCGGAGCCGTCCGTAACCCGTTACTGACTCGATACCAGCCCGATGATGCGGCCCCGGGCGAGTCGCCGCATCTCGTCCGCCGTCACCACGCGTTCCTGGTCGGGGTCGTGGGCAAGCCTCGCCCGGATGCCGGCCAGCACCTGGTCGGGGTGCTCGACGGGCCGGACGCCGTCGAGGCAGATGACGAAGACATGCCCGAACTTCGACTCGTACGCGGCGTGCGCGGCGGCCAGCGCGACGTGGGCGGAGGGCGCCGCGTCGGGCGACAGGGCCGGGGAGGCCTCGGCGGCGAGCGCCTCGGCGCGGTCGGTGAGGGACAGGTCGTAGCCCGCCTCGTCGGCGGCGGCGAGCAGGGCGTCCAGGTCCGGGTAGGGGCGGTGGGCGGCCAGCCGCTGCGCCCAGCGGCGGCTGCCGAAGCAGTCGAGCAGCGCGGCCTCGACGTCGGCGGCGGGCGCGGCGTTGAGACGGTGCAGGCCCGAAACGTGCGAGCAGGGCCGGCCGGGTGCGGGCCCGCAGCTCTGTACGGGCACGGCGGCCCGCCGGGCGGGCCGGTGCGGTTGCTCCGGCAGGCCGGCGTGGGACTCGCTGGACCTGGACAGCGTGGGCTCCTCGAATCAGCGGCATCTGTGAACCTGGTGTGGGGAGGGATCGGAGTGACCAGGTGGATGCAGGGTGAAGGGAGAGATGAATGTGCCTCAAAGCTAGCGAGTCAGGGCAACGGCCGTCCGGCTGATGTGCGAATTTCACCCGGACGGGAGAGCGGACCGGAGAGTTTCGGGACGGCTGATGTACGAAACAGGTAGGAGAGTGCCCGGCTATCTCCTTACTTCTGCTCTCTTTCCCACTAAAACCGGAGGTTTCTGACCGATGTCGCTCTCACGCGGCGCCCTCGCGGCCGGTGCGGCCGTCACCGCGGCCGCCGCGGTGACGCTCACCGTCGTCCTGTGGCCCGACAGCTCCGACACCGCACGCAGGTCCGGGTCCCCGACCTCGACCTCGGCCACGTCCGCCGCCCCCACCCCCTCCCCGACCCGGAGCTACCCGCTCTCCAAGGCGCCCCGCGCCATCCCCGCCGTACGCGAGCACACCCCCGCCCACGGACCCGGCTGGCGGCCGGGCAAGGACAGCGCGGTGGTGATCGCCGGCGGCAGCAAGGGGCTCGACGACGAGGGGCGGCTGCTCGCGGGCGAGCTGAAGATCGCCTACCGGGGCCAGAAGGCGGCGCGGGCCGGCGATGTGGAACTGGCCCTCACTCCGACGGCCGAGGGCGGGCCGGAGTCGTACACGCTCAAGACCCACGACGGCCGCGTCACGATCAGCGGGCCCGGCCAGGCGGGCGTCTTCTACGGGACCCGCACCCTCAAGCAGTCGGTGCGGGCCGACGGAGTCATGCCCGAGGGCGAGGTGCGCGACCGGCCCGACCGCCCGCAGCGCGGGTTCAACCTCGACATCGCGCGCAAGTTCTACAGCGTCGGCTGGATCGAGGACCGGCTGCGCGACATGGCCGACCTCAAGCTCAACCAGCTCGGCCTGCACTTCTCCGACGACCAGGCCTTCCGCGTCCAGTCCGACACCCACCCCGAGATCGTGTCGCCCGAGCACCTGACCAAGGCGCAGGTCCGGCAGATCGTCACCCTGGCCGGCAAGCTGCACATCCAGGTCGTGCCGGAGATCGACTCCCCGGGCCACCTCGGCGCGGTCCTGCGCGCCCACCCCGACCTCCAGCTGCGCAATGTCTCGGGCGTCGCCTCGGCCGGATCGCTCGACATCTCCAAGCCCGGCGCGGCGAAACTCATCGACGAACTCCTCGGCGAGTACACCGAGCTCTTCCCCGGCTCCTACTGGCACCTGGGCGCCGACGAGTACCTCGCGCTGATGGCGCGGGACCCCGCCGCCTCCTACCCCCAGCTGCAGCGCGCCGCCGTGCGCAAGTACGGGCCGAAGGCCGGGATCGACGACCTCGCCACCGGCTGGCTCAACGACCGCGCGGCGGTGGTCCGCCCGCACGGCAAGCAGCCCAAGGCATGGAACGACGGCCTCTTCCGCGACAGCGTCGTCAAGGCCGAGAAGAACATCGAGATCGAGTACTGGACGGGCAAGGAGTACGGGGCCCGGCAGCCGGACGAGTACCTGCGCGAGGGCCGCAAGATGCTGAACCTCAACGACGAGTTCCTCTACTACGTACTCGGCCAGCCCAACGACTTCGTCTACCCCACCGGCAAGCGGATCTACGAGCAGTGGACCCCCCTCGTCATGCGCGGCACCACCCCCGTCCCGGCCCGCTACTCCCACCAGATCCTCGGCGGCCGCTTCGCCGTCTGGGGCGACCTGCCGAACGCCCAGACCGCGGCGCAGGTCGCGCAGGGCATCCGGATGCCGCTGCGCGCGACGTCCCAGAAGCTGTGGGACCCGGGGAAGCCGAAGCTGAGCTGGGACGGGTTCCGGAAGCTGGCCGGGGAGATCGACAAGGGCTGAGGCCGCTCGTCGGCCGGTTCCCGCTCAGCGCTCGGCTCTCTGGCGACGCCCTACGGACAGCAAGCGATTTCGGCCGCCCGCAGTGACGATTTTCGGCCATTCGGCGCTGAACGCGGTAACAGGAAGCACTGCGTCCCCATGCGTCCCGGCGTGGGGAGGGCCGACGGGAGACTGCCGATGAGCCTGCTGGAACTGATCGCCGCCGCCGACGAGCGGGGCCTGACCGCGAGCGGGGCCGCCTGCCTCGACCGCTGCCTGCCGCAGCCCGCCGACGGCGCGGACCCCGATCCGCTGCGCCCGCTCTGGGCCGGCTGCGCGGACGGGGCGGCCTGGCCGGACCGGCTGGCCGAGGCACGCGCGGCACTGGACGCCCTGCCGGGCGGGGACGCGACCGTCCAGCGCATCCGCGAACTGCTCGGCGCGGCCCCCGAGGTCCGGACGGGCGCCGGACTGCGCGACTGGGCCGACGACTGCTCGGTGCTAGCCCTGGAGATCCACCTCGGCCACGACGTCGAACGCACCGGCCCCGCGGAGCTGGTGGCGCGCTGCCGTGCGGGAGACCCGCGAGGGGCGGGACCGCTGCTGGCCGGGGAGACCGCGCGCCAGGCCCGGATCCTGGAGATGCTGGCGGAGATCGCCGACACGGCCCCGGCCGGCGCCGGGCTGCGCCAGGTGCTGGACGTGTCGGCCGAGGGGCAACGCGTGCTCCGCGCGGCGGCCTCGAGGCGCGCCCGCGTGAGTGACCTGCGCATGGCATAACGGCAGGTCAGGGGCTGGGGAAAAGGAGGATGATCGGGGCCGCCATTCTTGGCCCGAATGGGCAACGAAGCACCTTTGAACTGTCATTGCCCGGCCAGAGACCTTGGACTGCCAGGGTGTTTCGCCTGCTCCTGGCCGCTGTCGGCCGCGCGTTGGTCACGGCGGCCAAGGCCGAACCGGCCTTCCTGGGGCTGGAGCGCCAGCAGCCGATGCCTCCTGATGGGGCGGCCTGCGTGGATGTCAAGGAGCACGTGTGACGTGATGGAGCCCCCTTCAACACCTGAACTTCACCACGATGTCGCCTGGCCCTGTGTGGGTGGGCTGCTCACCCAACTTCGGTCCCTGTGGCGGTTCTCGGTGTGATCCGGTCGATGCGGAAGGGTTGCGCAATCGCATCCTCACTTCGTACAACCCGATCCGGGTGTGCTGAGTGTCACCTTGATGGTGTCTGACTTGTCTTCTCCAGGCTGAGATCCCACCTTGGCCGACAGGTGCAGCCCACACCTAAGCTCGCGTCGCAATAGTGAGAATTCTATGAGTAGAACGTGGGAGAGATGCGAAGACTTGGGCGGGGACCTTCGGGGCGGCGTTGCTGGGGGGTGATCGTCAGCGCGGCTCTTGCTGCGGGCGTGCTGCCGACGCTCGCCTTGGCGGGTGCAGTGCCCGCGGAAGCGGCGGCTTCGGCAGGCGCCGGAAGGGTGGAGCCGGCGGCCTCCGAGGCGCAGGCGCTGGCGAGGGCGAAGAAGTCGGGAGAGCCGGTAGAAGTTCTTTCTCAGCGGGGGGAGAGCAGCGAGGTCTTCGCTACCCCGCAGGGCGATCTGGAGGCCCGCGAGTATCTGCGCCCGGTGTGGACGCGGCAGGGTGGCGGGTGGAAGCAGGTCGACACGGATCTGGCAGTGACCGGGGAGGGGATGGTTGCGCCTAAGGCCACCACAGTGGGCCTGCAGTTCTCGGGGGGCGGCGACAAGGCGCCGCTGGTGCAGTTGCAGCGCGCGGGCCGGACCCTGAGTCTGTCGTGGCCCACGGCGCTCCCGTCCCCGCAGGTCAGCGGTGACACGG
The DNA here is from genome assembly GCF_043200175.1 of Streptomyces sp. NPDC048462. Taxonomy (NCBI): domain Bacteria; kingdom Bacillati; phylum Actinomycetota; class Actinomycetes; order Kitasatosporales; family Streptomycetaceae; genus Streptomyces; species Streptomyces sp. NPDC048462. The sequence continues at coordinate 223,405 of NZ_JBICXG010000006.1, read as the reverse complement.
CCACCTACCGCGACGTACTGCCCGGTGTGGACCTGCGCATGGGTGCTCAGGAGGACGGTTTCACGCAGCTCCTGGTTGTGAAGACGGCCGAGGCCGCGGCCGGTAAGGAGCTTGAGGAGCTGCGTCTGAAGCTTGAGGTGGAGGGCCTGGATGTCAATGAGACTGCGGGCGGCGGCCTGAAGGCTACCGACGCGGGTGCCAAGGGTGCCGTGTTCGAGGCGCCGAGGCCGATGATGTGGGACTCCGGCACCGGCGCTGCGGACGGCACCGCGTCCGCGCTGACCGGGTCGGCCCGCACGACGGCAGCAGACGCAGGCGATGCAGAACCTGGCGCTGGTGAGTCGGCCAAACTGGCCGCGGTTGATGTGAGTGTGCCCGAGAGTGGGGATGAACTTGTCCTGACCCCGGATGAGGACGTCCTCAAGGGCAAAGACACCCAGTTCCCTGTGTTCATCGACCCGCAGTGGTACTCGCCGCGCGCCTCGGCATGGACGATGGCGTCGAAGTACTGGGCGTCGTCCCCGCAGTGGAAGTTCAACGGTGCCCACGACTCGGGCATGGGCTACTGCAACTGGTCCTACTGCAATCCGAACGACACCAAGCGGCTCTTCTACCGCATTCCGGTGTCGAAGTTCTCGGGCAAGTCGGTCCTTTCCGCCGAATTCGTGGTGCGCAATACCTGGTCGGCCTCGTGCAGCAAACGTGAGGTGGAGCTGTGGCAGACCAAGGACATCTCTGATAAGACGACCTGGAACTCGCAGAATGCCTCCGGTTTTTGGGCGAAAAAGCTGACGTCGGATTCGTTCGCGTACGGATACTCCGGCTGCGGTGCGCAGGACGCCGAGTTCAATGTGAAGTCCGCCGTGCAGGCAGCTGCTGATTCCAAGAGCGCGACGATGACGTTCGGGCTGCGAGCCGGCAGCGAGTCGGACGCCTACGGGTGGAAGCGATTCTCCGACAAGGCATATCTGCGGGTTAAGTACAACCGTCCGCCGGCGCAGTTGAAGTCGTCGCAGCTGACCATGGAGTATGGCGGCGCCTGCAAACCGTCCTCGAAGGCGGCGCGTGTGCGCACCCTGGGCAAGATCTACGCGAACAACGTGGCCGACCCTGACAAAGACAGCGTGTCGGTCCAGTTCCAGGCCAAGTGGGACAACGGCTCCTGGAGCCCCGCCAAGACGTCCGCGAAGAAATCGGGTTCCGACTTCGCGATCTCATTGCCGTCCTCGATCCCGAAGAACAAGACGGTGAACTGGTACGCACGCGTCTACGACGGTGCGCAGTACTCGCCGTGGTCGTACGCCGGTGACCCACAGGCGTGCTACTTCGTGTACGACACCGCGGTGCCGAAGGCTCCGTCGGTCGGTTCGGGCGATTATCCGGCCTCAGACCCGGCCGACCCCGATGACCCCTGGTACGACGGAGTGGGCCGCTACGGGTCGTTCGAGATCAAGGGCGCCGAATCGGATGTGACAACGTACTGGTACGGCGTCAACGGCGACCCCACCTCGGGGAACAAGATCACGACGTCGGGCGGTGCCGCGAAGATCGCGAAGGTACTCCCTGCCAAGCCGGGCCTCAACTTCTTCACGGCGCAGGCGTTCGACTCGGCCGGGAACGGCAGCGAGATCCGCACGTATCAGTACCGGGTGAAGGCAGGCCAGCCCGAACGGGCCACTTGGCAGTTGGACGAAGGACCGGACGCGAGCGAGGCCAAGGGGTCCACGCCCGGACGCACTCTGGCTCTGCACGGGGGCGCCGTGCCGGGTGTGGCCGGCACGCAGGGCACAGCGGTTCACTTCAACGGCACCGACGCGTACGCGTCCACTGACCTGCCGCCGGTGAACACCAGCGCCGGCTTCGCGGTTTCGTCATGGGTGAAGCTCGACAAGGTGCCGGACGCGACGGCGGACATAGTGCTCGTGCCGGGCAACAACGCTCCCGGTCTTGAGCTGTACTACTCGATGACGTTGGGATGGTCGTTCAACCAGTACAAGTCCGATGACGCGGCGAGCGGGATCGTACGCGCGACGCAGGGCGACACCGGGAAGGTGAAGGTCGGCACGTGGACGCATCTGGTCGGGTCCTACGACTCGGCCCGTGACGTCATGGAACTGTTCGTCGACGGCAAGCTGGTGGCGTCGACCCCTTACAGCGCGCCTTGGGAGGCGCGTCGTGGTCTGCTGATCGGCGGGAAGAACTTCACGGGTACCGTCTCGGCTCTGTTCCCGGGGGCGATTGACGAAGTGCAGATGTTTGACAAGCCGCTCGCCCAAGGAGAGGTCGACAATCTCCACGCGTTCAAGAGCGTCGGTGACCCGGGCCGGCCCGCGATCGCGATCTTCGGCCTCGACGAGCCCGCTGATGCCACAGAGATCACGGGGCACGGTGGCGTACTGCCCGCCACGTACAACGGCACGGTGACCACCGGCGTCGAGGGTATCGCCGGCAAGGCCACCCACTTCGACGGCACCAGCGGCTACGCGAAGATCGGCCGGGCCAGCGGGGCGCACGTGAACACCTCGCGAGCCTTCACCGTTTCCGCCTGGGCCAAACTCGACAAGGCGCCGTCCCAGGCCGCCATCATCACCGCGCAGGCAGGTACGGACCGGCCCGGATTCGAGCTGTACTACTCGTCCGCCTACAAGCGTTGGGCCGTCAACCAGTACGCCGTCGACGCACCTGACGCCTCCATCATCCGGGCGACGCAGCCCGAGGGAACCACCGCGCAGATTGGTACCTGGACCCACCTCGTCGGAGTTCACGACCCCGTGGCAGACACCCTCACGCTCTACGTCAACGGGCGGCGCGCCGGCTCCACGAAGCTCGCCGGAGCCTTCTACGCCGACCAGTCCATGTACATCGGGGCGGGGAGCTACAGCGGATCCGTCACCAACTTCTTTCCCGGAACCATCGATGACGTCCGGCTGCTGGACCGGTCGGTATCGGCCGAGGAAGTCCAGCAGATGTACATGCAACGCCCCTCGGTCAAGACGCGGTGGAAGTTCGACACGGCCAGCGGTTCCAGCACGGTCACCACACCCAACGAAATCTCCGGCGCACCTGCACTGACCTTGAACGGCGGCGCCACGCAGGCTGATGGGACCGGCACCATCGACACCGCCGGAGTGATGGGCGGACTGCAGCTGGACGGCATCAGCAGCTACGCGTCGACCAGCACCGTCCCTGTCGACACCTCGGGCAGCTTCACCCTTACAGCGTGGGCTCAGGCCTCGGCGATACCGGAGGACGCTGTCGCCCTGGCTAGCGCGGAAGGCACCAAGCAGTCGGCGTTCACGGTGAGGTTCGTGCCCGATGCCACCGACCCGGAGAACAGCCCCGGGCGCTGGCAGCTGGGTGTCGCGGACAGCGACAGCACGCAAGCCACGGTGGCTCAGGTCGACAACAGCAACTTCTGGGACGCCCGGGAGTGGAGCCATCTCACACTGGTCTACGACGGCTTCGCTAGGCAGGCCCGTCTCTATGTCAACGGCAGCCTGGAGGAAGTCGCCTGTACTGATGCCGATGGTGATGGTGATGGTGATGCCAGCACCTGCCAGGACGCGGTTCCCTGGGCGGAGAACGCGCTCGCCTTCAAGGCGACGTCCCTGCAGTTCGGCCGGGAAGGCATCGGCTCCGACGCCGGACAGTACTTCCCCGGCGTGGTCGACGACGCGTGGGTTTTCCAGAGCCCGCTGAGTGACGACCAAGTTTACAAGCTGGCGACCAGTTTCTACGACGTACCCACCGTGGTGCCCGGTAGCTGACCGTTCTGCCCGGCGGGGCGTCTGGCTATCAGTCCTGACGCCCCGCCTTCTTCTCATTCAACGCGTGCGTCCCAGTGCTGTGGCCGCACGCGTCCTTCGATGGAGGATTAATCCAGAGATGTCTCGAATAAGAAAGCCACGTCGTGCCTCGGGAAGGGTCAGGCGCACGGTTGCCCTGGCAGCCTCCACGGCCATGCTGGCCACACTGGTCCAGGCAATCGCGTTCGCACCGGCCGCCAACGCGGCAGGTGCGGGGCGGCCCGGCATCAGCGATCCGGACAAGCCGGTTGCCGGGCATGGACTCGACAAGCTTGAGCCCCGCAAACTTCAAAAAGGCCCACGCACCCCGCAGGAGGCGCCGAAGTCCACCTGGCCCACGCCTGATGACGCCGTCGTCACCCTCACCGAGGCGGGAGCGACGGCCGGTAGTCCCGTCCAGGCCGAGAGCCTTCCGCCAAAGCTGAATACACCGTCGACACGGCAGGCCGAGAAGCCACTCGACGGCAGGATCACCACTCGTGTTCTGTCGCAGAAGGCTGCCACGGAGGCCGGTGTCGACGGGCTGCTGTTCACCCTGCAGCCGCAGTCCGCCGACGGCGCGGGCAGCGTCGGAGCGACCGTCGACTACGAGAAATTCGCCCAGGTCCACGGCGGCGGCTACGGCTCGCGGCTGACTCTGGTTGAGCTGCCGGCGTGCGCGCTGACAACCCCGTCCGAGGCTCAGTGCCGCTCGACCCGGCCCGTCGTCACCACCAACGACACCGAGAAGCAGACCTTGACGGCCAGGTCCGTGGAGGTGAGGTCCGGAATCCCGACCGTGCTCGCCGCCGTCGCAGGCGACGGCGCCAAGTCCGGTGACTACAAGGCGACCCCGCTGTCCCCATCGGCAACCTGGAACACGAGCCTCAACACCGGTGACTTCAACTGGTCCTATGACGTCGATGTCCCGGATGTGACGGGAGATCTCAGCCCCAAAGTTGCCCTGTCGTACTCATCGGGCACTATCGACGGTCGCACCGGTAACACCAACAATCAGTCCTCCTGGGTCGGTGATGGCTTCGACCTGTCACCTGGCTTCATAGAGCGGCGCTACAAGCCGTGTGCCGAGGACGGGCAGAAGGCCGACGACGGTGTTAGCAGGCCCGGCGACCTGTGCTGGGGCTACGACAACGCGTTCATCTCCTTCAACGGCAAGGGCGGGGAACTCGTCCCGACCGGCACGGCCGACGTGTACAAGCTCAAGAACGATGACGGCACGCTGGTCAACCGGCTGCGTAACATCGCACTGGCCAACGGCGACAACGACGGGGAGTACTGGCGCGTTACCACCCCGGACGGTACGAAGTACTACTTCGGATTCAATAGACCCTCCGGATGGACTGCGGACAAAGAGGAGACCAACTCGTCCTGGACCGTGCCCGTCTACGGCGACGATGCCGGTGAACCCTGCCACAAGGACACCTTCGCCGAGTCCTGGTGCCAGCAGACCTGGCGCTGGAACCTGGACGCTGTCGTCGATGTGCACGGCAACAAGATGAACTACTACTACGGCAAGGAGGCCAACTCCTACGGCCGTAACCTCAAGGCCGCCGACGACACCTCGTACACACGTGGTGGCTACCTCAAGCGCATCGAGTACGGCCTGCGAACGAACTACTACGACAACCCCCTGGCCAAGGTCGAGTTCACCAGTACCGAGCGCTGCATCCCCGATGCCCACACGGACTGCTCGTCGATCTCCAAGAACTCGGCCTACTGGTACGACACACCGTGGGACATGAACTGCGAGGCAGGAACAGACTGCGACAAGGGCCGGATGTCGCCCACGTTCTGGACTCGCAAGCGGCTGACCGGCATCACCACGAAGGTCCTCAAGGGCGATGCCTACACCGCCGTCGACTCCTGGAGTCTGACCCATCGCTGGGGCCAGGCAGACATCGACTACCAGTTGCTGCTGGACTCAATCCAGCACACCGGCCACACCGGCCCCGCAACGCAGCCTGACATCACCCTGCCGAAGGTCACCCTTGCCTACACCCAGCTCGCCAACCGGCTCGACAAGACCGGCGACGGCTACGCCCCGTTCATCAAGGCGCGCCTGTCCACTGTCGACGACGAGTACGGCGGCCAGATCGACGTCAACTACTCCGCCCCGGCCTGCGACGCCTCCGCACTGCCCACACCAGAGACCAACACCACGCGTTGCTTCCCGCAGATGATCTCGGAATCGGCGGACGAGGATCCACGTACGCACTGGTTCAACAAGTACGTGGTCGCCTCCGTCACTCAGAGCGACCGCACCGGCGGCGCCCCCGACGCTGTGACCGCCTACGACTACCTCGGGGATGCTGCGTGGCACTACGACGATGATGACGGTCTGACCCGGGAGAGGAGCAAGTCTTGGTCCCAGTGGCGTGGCTACGGCCACGTTCGCGTCAAGACCGGCGGCCAGGGCGGTGATGCCGCCATGAAATCCCAGTCCGACTCCTACTTCCTGCGAGGCATGGACGGCGACCGCAAGAACAAGGACGGTGGCACCAAGTCCGTGATGATCGCGCTCGACACGGGCGAAGGCGATGCGATCGCCGACGACCAATCGGGTGCCGGGTTCACGTACAAGAGTGCTACCTACTCCGGTCCCGGTGGCAAGGTCCTGTCGAAGACCGTGAACCAGCCCTGGCACCGCGAGACCGCGAAGAAGGCCCGTGACTGGGGCACGGTCACGGCCAATCAGACCGGCACCCTCAACACCTGGAACTGGTCCTCGCTGGACGGCGGGGTCGGCACCGAATGGCGCAAGAAGTACGTCTCCTACTCTCATGACACCGCGGGGCGCGTGGTTAAGCAGCACGACGCGGGCGATACGGCCACCGCGGCCGACAACCAGTGCACCGTCACCACCTACGCGACCAACACGTCGGCCAACATCCTCGACAAGGTCTCCCGGGTTGAGACCGTCGGCGCAGCCTGCGTCGGCACTCCGGACCGCAGCAAGGATGTGATCTCCGACGTCCGCACCGCCTACGACAACGCCGCCTACGATGCTGCACCCACCAAGGGTGATGCCACAGCGACGGCAGTACTCAACGAGCACGACGGCGTCACCGACACTTACACCGAAGACGACACCACCTACGACCCCTACGGTCGTCCTCTGTCCGTGACCACCACGGCTGCCGACGTCACCGCCAAGGAAGGCGGCGTGCCGACGCGGACTCCGCGCACCGGCGAGCTGACCAACACCACCGTCTACAGCCCGGCCACGGGCTTCCCCACGACCACCACGACCACCACGCCGCCGGCCAGGAGCGGTGACGCGAACTCCGTACAGACCGCGACCACGACCCTGGACCCGCTGCGCGGCCGACCCGTGACCCAGAAGGACACCAACGGGAAGGTCACCGCCTTCAGCTACGACGCACTGGGCCGCAGCGACAAGGTATGGCGTGCCGACCGCAAGACGGGGCAGACCCCGTCCTTCGACTTCGACTACTTCATCGACGAGGGCAAGGCCGCCGCGGTTCGCACGCTGACCCTCGACAACAAGGGCGGTCAGATCGCCTCCTACGCTCTGTACGACGGCCTTCTGCGCGAGCGCCAGACCCAGGATGTGGGTCCGGCCGGCGGCCGGCTGCTCACCGACAAGTTCTACGACGAGCGCGGTCTGCTCGCCAAGACCTTCGGTTCGTACTACACCGAGGGTGCTCCGAAGCGTGATCTGTTCAAGCCCGCCGACGCCCTCGGCGTCGAGTCGCAGACCCGCATGACGTACGACGGTCTGGGCCGAGAGACGGAGTCGAAGCAGATCGCCGGCAACGGTGACGGTGGCGCCGTGCTAGGTGTCACGAGGACCATCTACGGAGGCGACCGCACGACGGTCATCCCGCCAGTCGGCGGCACCGCCACCACAACCCTCACCGACGCACGCGGCAACGTCGTCGAAAGCCGGCAACTCCACAGTCGCGACGCCGGCGCCGCCTATGACGCCACCCACTACACCTACACACCCGCGGGCAAGTCGGCCTCAGTCACCGATCCGGCCGGCAACACCTGGAAGTACCAGTACGACCAGCGAGGCAACCAGATCCTGGCCGACGACCCGGACAAGGGAGAGACCAGGAGCACCTACGACGACCGCAATCAGCTCGTCACGACCGAGGACGCCCGGCACACCGTTCTGTTCCGCACCTACGATCAGCTCGGGAGGCAGATCGAACTGCGGGACGAGAACGCGTCCGGTGCGCTGCGCGCGTCATGGCTCTACGACACGATCGCGGGGGCAAAGGGGCAGTTGGCCTCGTCCACCCGCTATGCCGGGAAGGACGAGTACACCACCAAGGTCACTCAGTACGACCAGTTGTACCGCCCGACCCGCACCGCAATGACCGTCCCCGCAGCTGAAGGCGGCCTGGCCGGCACCTACCAGTCAAGCACCAGCTACGAGACGTCCGGTCTGATCGGCGGCGTTTCCTACTCCGCGGCCGGCTCACTGCCCGGTGGCTCCTACAGCTACACGTACGACAACGCCACCCTGCGTCCGACATCCGTCCTCGGCGACGGATTCACGACTGACACCAGCTACTCCCTGACCGGCAGGCCCCTGCAGTACGCCTACAGTTCCACTGCCGAGGGAGCCAAGAAGATCTGGGCGACCAACACCTACGAGTGGGGTACCCAGCGCTTGGCCACTTCGCGTGTCGATCGCGAGAACGTCCCCGGGGTCGACCGGAGTAACGCCTACAAGTACGACGAGGCCGGCAACGTCGTGTCCGTCTCGGACGTCGCACGTGCCGGGACCGACGCCCAGTGCTTCGACTACGACTACCTGAGGCGTATGACGGAAGCCTGGAGCCAAGGCAGCACGGTTTGTGCGACCAGCCCCAGTGAGAGCGCTGCCGGCGGCGTGGCTCCGTACTGGAACTCCTACACCTTCGACCAGTCGGGCAATCGCAAGACAGAGGCGATTCACGATCTCGGCGCCGACAAGGCTCAGGACACGGAGCGCGTCTATGCCTACCCGGCCGCTGGGAGCAGTCGGCCCCACGCCCTCACGGATGTCACTCAGACCGGATCGGGAGATGCGTCCAAGGACACGTACAAGTACGACGCCACCGGCAACACCACCGATCGCGTTCTCCGGGGCGGTGCCCAGAAGCTGACCTGGGACGCGGAGGGCCACCTCGCCAAGGTTACCCAGCCCGTCGAGGGCAAGGCGGACGAAGTCACCGAATACATCTACGGCACCGACGGCACTCGACTCGTCCAGCGGAGCTCCAAGCAGACCACGCTCTATGTCGGCAACACCGAACTTGTGCTGGCCAAGGGTGCGGCGAAGTCGAAGGCCACTCGCTACATAGACCTCGGCGGGGGCAGCCAAGCCGTACAGTCCGACGACGGAAAGGTCTCCATCACCGTTGCCGATAGCGTCGGGACCGGTCAACTCGCCATCCGCGTCGGCGACCTCAGCCTTTCGGAGCGTCGCACGCTTCCCTTCGGAGGCACCCGCGGTACGGAGACGGGCAGCTGGCCCGGAACCAAGGGCTTCATCGGCGGGGTGGACGACACCGACACGACAGGGCTCACCCATCTCGGAGCCCGTGAATACGACTCCACCACCGGCCGGTTCATCTCCGTCGACCCGATCATGGATTCGGGCGACCCCCAGCAGATGAACGGATACACCTACAGCAACAACAACCCCGCCACGTTCAGCGACCCCACCGGCCAGAAGTTCTGTGCGGATGACTGCAGGCACCAGGACGACTACGTAGACTATCAAGGCGGTAAGGCCCATTACGTACACGTTGGCACGGGAGGTGGCGGCGGGGGCTCCGGCAGCGGATCCGGCGGTGGCAGCGGAGACTCACGCAAGGACGAGATCGGCAACCGCGCGGCAGCAGGCTATCGTTCCGGGTTCTCATTCCTGGACACCGAAGCCATCCTCAACCCGAATGCCGCCCAATTGGTGGCTCTCTGGTTCATGGGCGCGACACCGGCCGCTTATCACTTCGATGACTCCGACAAGATGACGCAGGATGTGAAGCGTCATATCTGGATGTCCGTTGTGCGTCGTTATCTGACGCATCGTGAGGGGGTAAGAATCGGTGAGAGCATCAAGGGTCTGGACTACAAGACCATGTACGGGGCAAGGATGAATGACCTGCCGCTCAAGGGTATGATGGCCGGCGAAATGTCCGATGCGGTCATGCAATTGCTTGGCGACAACTCCCCTGCTACGGCAGAAGGTGCGACCCGCGCTGCGCTTGGTTCCTTCAATCTCAAGGCCAAGGTGACGGGCTACAATAAGCTGTCGAAACGGGGGTCGGTCGAGTTCAAGATCACCCAATCGATGACCGTGGAATCCCTGACGCGGGGTGTTTCCAAAGAGGGGTACGAGGGCGGAGCCAAGGATCCCATGGCTGCGGCATTGTCCGGAGGTATGCGCGCGATGTTTCCCAACGGGCAAAAGGAAGCCAAGATGACCTTCCGCTGGACCGAGCACATACTGATGCCGGAGCCCGGACGATGAGGCGCGCACCGGCCGGACTCGCAGTGGCGTGTGCCGGGGTACTGACTCTGACCTCCTGTGTGGACAGTCGTACCGACCCGCCGCCACCTCCCGTCAAGGTGACTGCTGCCGATCTCTACGGCACTTGGACGGGTTGGAAGGGTAGTTCCCTGACCTTCCAACCCGAATTCCGTGCGGTCGTGGAGAATCTTGACGGGCAGGAGTTCGAATTCGATGATGCCTGGCGCATGTCGGGTCCGGGGTCCTGGCGCCTCTTGAAGCCCGGGGCGTATCGGGGTGGGAACACCGTGGGTAACGGATCGGTGATTCGGGTCGAGGCGAGCCCGGGCGGTGGTGCAGGGAAGAAGGATCCTGCGACTGAAAGCCCGGAAGCAGAAAAAGAACTCACCCCGGACGACGTCGCGTCTCGCACGGAACCGCCGCCGGAAAAGGCGGATTGGGACATCGGTGTCACCAGGAGCAAGAAGGGGAAGCTCCGACTGTTCTTCCTGACATCGGACCCCGATGTGCGGGATACCTACTACCTCACGAAGAAGAAGTAAGGGTCGAAGCCGCGGCAGATCTGCCGCGGCTTCGCTCGTTTGGGGTGTAAGCGTAGGGCGCGAGTGACGTCCACCCGGAAGACCCCCCGCACCGATTTAGGTTTCCTCAACGACGGTCACTCCCATATTCCGTTGATGGGTAGTGCGTCGCGGGCCGTATCGCTGAAGCGCCGCGAAACCGTCAGGCTGGCGGCCCTTGGGCTTCTGCTGAATAGGCTGGGTGGACTCCCGGCCGCCCTTCTGCAGCCTGTCTGCAAGGGAGTCGGCGCCTGCCGGTCTGCGTGCTGTTATCGGGACGCGGCGGAAGCGCCGCGCGCCTGGGCGACCCCGAGTGGCACACGTGCCACCTGGGCGACCCCGAGTGGCACACGTGCCATGTCCCGGACGTTGGCGGGCGACACCATCTTCAGCGGGTTCGCGTGACGCCGGATCTTGCCCGTAGCCACGGTGGTGAACGGGATGCCCTCCGCGCTCGTGACCCGGGCCTCCAGGTCCTCCGCCGTGCCGATCCACAGGGCGTCGAGGGTGCGGCCGGAAGCGGCCAGCCGTGCCCGCAGAGTACGGATCGCGGTGAGAGCGGGGTAGATCGTTCGCCATGGTTCTCGGCGTCGCGGACGCCTGGGTCGCGCTGGTGGACGGGCTCTCCGCTTCGGCGGCCTCCGGTGCCGAACGGAAGTGCCAGGACTTGTCCTGAGGTCACGCGGTGACTGAGGCGGACAGGTCAGGTGAGCGCCGGGAAGCGCTGGTCACTGGGCTATCCAGGGTTCACGAACGCGTACACCTGGAGGGAATCCCTGACGTGTTGGCCACGCCGTTGGTCACGGACGAGCCGGCTGGCCCACAAAGCGCCTGGTCAAGCGACCACGTGTCGGAACGACGACCGGGGCCGCCACCCCCCACAGGAGAGGCCCCGGTCGTCTTCCGCGGGGCCGCGGAACGACCCCGTACTCATCTCAGCGCCGGGAACGCGTTTTCTGTCACACCGCAGCCCCGCCGCACAATGTTGCGGGTTGTACAAGTCATGGACGCGATGCCCGCGAAGGACGTAGCGTGCTGAGTCGCGCAGGGTGGCGCGGCAGTGGTGACCAGCTGCGATTCAGGACAGCAGGGCGGGTTGAGGGAGTGCTGGGGGACGACGCGGGGCTTACCGCCGCGGTGCTCGCGGCGCAGGACGGGGACGAGGACGCCTTCCGTACTGTGTACCGCGCTGTGCAGCCGCGGTTGCTGGGCTACATAAGGACACTGGTGGGGGAGCCGGACGCCGAGGACGTGGCGTCCGAGTCCTGGCTCCAGATAGCGCGCGACCTCGACCGGTTCAGCGGTGACGCGGACCGGTTCCGGGGGTGGGCGGCGCGGATAGCGCGTAACCGCGCCCTGGACCATCTGCGGATGCGCGGCAGGCGGCCCTCGTCCGGCGGCGACGAGGCGGAGCTGTCCGAGAAGCCCGCCGAGTCCGACACGGCGGCCGAGGCGATCGAGGCCCTGGCCACCGGCCGCACCATGTCGCTCATCGCCCAGCTGCCGCAGGACCAGGCCGAGGCCGTGGTCCTGCGCGTGGTGGTCGGGCTGGACGCCAAGAGCGCGGCGCAGACCCTGGGCAAGCGGCCGGGCGCGGTACGCACCGCCGCCCACCGGGGGCTGAAGCGGCTCGCCGAACTGCTGCGGGCGGACACCGCGGACCTGCCGGACGGCACCACGCGTCCGGGCGGCGGCGATCCGCCGCCCGTGGACCACGCGGAGGGCGGCCGTCCGCACGGCGGCGCCCCGGCCGGCGGGCTCGGTGCCCCCAGGGGACCGGGCGACGGGCCGGCTCCCGTGCAGGCGCCGCACGGCAGTGCGGCCGGCCGGACGGCCGAACTCGGCGCCGTACCCGCGCAACGCCCCTCCCGCACCGGCCTGGTGGCGCCCGCCGGTGTGACGCATTCGCGTCTTTGGACGCAGAAGGACATGTGATGGCCGACGAGCAGTACGAGTGGCTTGACAAGGAAGCGGCGGAGAGATTGCTCCGCCGTGAACCGGTCGATCCTGTCGACGGCCAGCAGGGACCGGATGCCGAGAGGCTCGCGGCCGCCCTGGACGCCGCGGCCCGTGCCGCGCGCCCGGCCACCGGTGAGCTTCCGGGCGAGGCCGCCGCACTGGCCGCCTTCCGCTCCGCCCCGCGCCCCACGACCCGTAACCGCCCCGCGTCCGCGCGGGCCGGCCGGGTGAGCGCCGCCGGGCCGGACGGGAGCGGCATGCTCGCGCCCGTACACATAGGCCGGACCGCCTCCGGCAAGGGGTCGGGCACCGGAACCTCCGGCGCTCGCCCGCCGAGCTGGAGCCGCCCCGTCCGCTTCGGCCTGGTCGCCTCGCTCGCGTGCTGTGCGATCGGCGGGGTGGCGGTGGCCGCCGGGACCGGGGTGCTGCCCGGTCCCTTCGGCCGGCACACCCCCTCGCCGGCGACGTCGGTGTCGGCCGCCGCCTCGCCCGAGGAGCTCGGCTCCGGCCTCACGTCCGACGACGGGACGCCCGAGCCGCCGGCCGGCACGCCGAGCCCGCGCAGTTCGCCCCCCGAGGCGCCGGACTCCGCCCGCCCCGGCGGGAGGAGCACCTCGGGCACCGGCCCCACCGGCGCCCCCGCCACCGAGGGCGGGACCGGCTCGGGACAGCGGGAGGACCCGGCCGGCGGCTCCCCGGACAGCACGCAGGACCCCGGCGGCAGCGACAGCGACGGCTCCGGGCAGCCCGGCACCTCGCCGGGCGGCACCTCGGGCGCCTGGTACGCCAAGACGCTGAAGGCCTGCCGCGACTACCGCGACGGCAAGCTCGACGACGACCGCAGAAGCCGCCTCGAGGCACTGGCCAAGGGCGCCCGCAATCTGGACCGGTTCTGTGAGCGGATGCTCGACACGGCCGGCGACAACCGAGGCAGCGGCAGGGACAGCGACAACGGCGACGACAGCGGCAACGACAGTGGCAACGGTGACGACAGCGGCAACGGTGACAGCGGCGGTGATCCGGGCAGCGACGGCGACTCGCCGTCCGGCGGCTCCGGCTCGCTCCCGTCGATCGGTTTCTCCCCCGCGTCCCCGCAGCCCCCGGCCGCGTTCGCCGTACCGGACCCGGAACCCGGCTCCGCCACGGAGCTCGGCACGGGCCCCGACGCGGACCTCGGCACCTCGGCGCCCGCCACCCCCGTCGCGGCCCGCTGACCCCGTCCACCACCGGGTGTGACGTTTTTCGGCACGCGGACGCAGTACAGAGTGAGCCGACTGGTCATCGGCAGCGTCCTGAGCCGGGGTTCCCCCCGTACCTTCGGCTCGGCGCAACGGCGCGGGCGGGACACGTTCCCCCGGTCCCGCCCGCGCCCCTCATATCCACCGGCCGCCCGTCCGGCGCTCAGCTGTGGACGACGACCTTGTCGCCGTCGCGGACCTGGGCGTACAGCGAGGCGATCTTCCCCTCGTCCCGCACGTTGACGCAGCCGTGCGAGGCGCCGTTGTAGCCGCGGGCCGCGAAGTCCGAGGAGTAGTGCACCGCCTGCCCGCCGCTGAAGAACATCGCGTACGGCATGGGCGAGTCGTAGAGCGTCGACACATGGTGCCGGGACTTCCAGTAGACGGCGAAGGTGCCCTCGCGGGTCGGCGTGTACTGCGAGCCGAACCGCACGTCCATCGACGAGAGGACCTTGCCGTCGATCATCCAGGACAGCGACCGGCTGTTCTTGCTGATGCAGATCACCCGGCCCTTCATGCACCGCTTGTCCGGCTTCGCGACCGGGCGGGTGGTCGGCGGGTTCAGCTCCGCCGCCGTCGGCTCGTGCGTCATGCCGAGCAGCTTCTGCCAGGTGAGCGTGTCCGCCTTGCCCGTACGGGACAGCCCGCGCTTGCCCTGGAACGACTGCACGGCGGTGACCGTGACGGTGCCGTAGTAGCCGGTGGGGGTGCGGTTGAAGTGGCCGATCTGGCGCAGCCGGGCCTGGAGCTCGCGCACCTGCTTGCCCTGCGCGCCGCTCGCCATCAGCACCTTGCCCTGCGGGTCGGGTGCGGTCGTGGCAGAGGGCGTGGGCTTCGGCGGTGTGCTCGCCGGTTTGCCGGGTCCCGTGCTCGCGGACTGCGTCGGCGTCCCCGGTTCGTCCGGGCCGGGCTTGGCGTCGTCGGTGGGGCTGCCGCTCGTCTGCGCGGGCGCCGGGGCCGACGGGGTGCTGCCCGCGGCCTGCGGCTCGCATCCCGCGGTCACGGCGGTCAGCGCCATTACGGCCACGGCGGCGCCGGCCGCCGCTGCCGCACGGCTGCCCCGGTGCGCGGTGCCGTGCCCGGTCCTTCTGGTGCGTATCATCTCGGCCCCCTGGGTCTCCGGTATCCCATGAGACGGATTCCCGCCCTGCCCGGTTGCCGAATCCCGCGCATGACGGCGAAAGCGTTATCGAGACCGGCCGGTCACCGATCAGCGGCCGGAACGTGGGCCGGGTCTTCTCCACGGCGACGGGGACTGACGCGGAACGTCGTCCCAGGACCTGAACCCCGTATCCGGAGTGTCGCACCCGCGTGCGACACTCCGTTTCATGCTGGGTGTCACCGACCTTCCGACCTATCTCGCCGGCCTCGTACTGATCGTTCTGCTGCCGGGACCGAATTCGCTGTACGTGCTGTCCGTCGCCGCCCGGCGCGGGGTGCGGACCGGCTATGTGGCCGCGGCCGGGGTGTGGACCGGGGACACCGTGCTGATGACCCTGTCCGCGCTGGGAGCGTCGTCGCTGCTCCAGACGACGCCCGTGCTGTTCGCCGTGGTGAAGTTCGCCGGGGCGGGATATCTGACCTGGCTGGCCTTCGGGATGCTGCGGGCCGCGGTGTCCATGTGGCGCGAGCGGCACCGGCGGGTGGCCGAGCTGACGGGTGAGTCCGCGGACGGGGCCGAGGCGATCGGCACCATGGAGCGGCCGTACCGGCGGGCGCTGGTGGTCAGCCTGTTCAACCCGAAGGCGATCCTGTTCCTGATCTCGTTCTTCGTGCAGTTCGTCGATCCGGGATACGCCTATCCGGCGCTCTCCTTCCTGGTGCTGGGCACGCTGCTCCAGGCCGCCAGCTTCCTGTACCTCTCCGCGCTGATCTTCGGCGGTACCCGGCTGTCGGCCGCGTTCCGCCGCCGCAAGCGGCTCTCGGCCGGGGCCACTTCGGCGGCGGGCGTGCTGTTCCTCGGCTTCGCCGCGAAGCTGTCGCTCAGCAGCGTCTGAGCGCTCAGCCCGCCGTGAGAGCGACGCCCAGCGGTGCGAGGTACCGCGCGAGCCCGGCCGGGTCCTCGCCCGCCCAGCCGAGGTAGCCGTCCGGACGGACCAGGAACAGGCCCTTGCCGTACGCCTCGTACGCGTCCGTTCGGTGCACCCGGACGTCGGATCCCGCGAACCGCGGCAGTTCCGCGTCGGTGCCGACCGCCAGCAGCGTGAAGTGCGGTCCCCGGTAGACGTCGAACAGCCGCCGGTCGCCGGTCGGCCCGTCGGGGGCCCGGTCGCCGGCCCGCAGCACGCCCGCGCTCCCCACCGACAGCGGTCCCTCGCGGTAGCCGATGCCCAGCTGCTGGGCGGCCGCGCCGCGCTCCTGCTCGCCCCGGTGGATCCGGGTGGACAGGCCGAGCACCTCGGCGGCGACCGGCCGGCGCTCCTGCTCGTACGTGTCCAGCAGGGCCGGGGACGCGCCGTGGTTGAGCACCTGGCCGAGCTTCCAGCCGAGGTTGTACGCGTCCTGGACGCTGGTGTTCAGCCCCTGTCCGCCCGCCGGGGAGTGGACGTGGGCCGCGTCCCCGGCCAGGAAGACCCGGCCCTCGCGGAAGCGGTCGGCCAGGGCGGCGCGCGGCCGGAAGTCGGAGGACCAGCGCACCTCGGTGACATCCGCCGCCTCCAGGTGCGTGCGTGCGGCGACCAGCGCGCGCACCCCCTCCGCGGAGGTGTCGGGCTCGCCCTCCTTGAACTGGGCGGCCAGCTGGAAGTCCGCTGTGCCGGGCAGCGGGCACAGCGTGATGAACCCCGCGTCGGTGTTCATCATGTGCCAGTTCAGCCGGTCGAGCGCGTCCTCGGCGACCCGTACGTCGGCCACCAGCATCGGCGCCGGGTCCACGGTCTCCCCGGTCATCGCGATGCCCAGCGCCCGCCGCACCGTGGAGCGCCCGCCGTCCGACGCGACCAGGTAGGAGGCGCGGACCGGACCGGTGGACAACTGGGCGGTGACCCCTTCCGCGTCCTGGGCGAGACCGGTCAGCGCGGTATCGAACACCACGTCCCCGCCCAGCTCGCGCAGCCGGGCCAGCAGGATCTCCTGGGTCCGCCACTGCGGCATCAGCCACGGCTCCCCGTACGGTTCGGCGTCGGTCGGCGCCGCCACCCGGAACATCCGGTGCTCGCCCATCCGCTCGCCGTTCTGCCAGACCATCCCGACCGGCGCCGGACCACCGTGCTCGCGGACCGCGTCGCCCACCCCGATGTCGTCCAGGACCTCCCGGGTGCGGGGCTGGATGCCCTTGCCGCGCGAGCCGGGGAAGAGGGCAGGCGCCTGCTCGACGAGGAGGGCGGGCACGCCCCGGCGGGCCAGGTCGCAGGCGAGGGCGAGGCCGCACGGACCGGCGCCGACGATCAGGACCCCAGTTTCCTTAACGCTGTTAAGTTCCATGTCGGGAGTCTGCGCTTAACGCTGTTAAGTTGTCAAGGCGGGGGCTGTTAACTTGACCGGGTGGGTACGACGAAGATCGACCGGTCCCGGGTGGCCGACACGGCGCTGCGGCTGCTGAACGAGGTGGGCCTGGACGGGCTCACCCTGCGCACCATCGCCAGGGAGCTGGACGTCAAGGCGCCCGCGCTGTACTGGCACTTCAAGGACAAGCAGGCGCTGCTCGACGAGATGGCCACCGTGATGTACCGCCGGATGCTCGATGAGGACCTGCCGGCGCCGACGCCGCAGGGCTGGCAGGAGCAGCTCGTCGCGTACAACAGCGGACTGCGCCGCGGGCTGCTGCGCTACCGCGACGGGGCGAAGGTCTACGGGGGCGCGCAGTTCACCGGCACCGACCACGCCGACGGGCTCGAAGGGCACCTGCGGACCATGGTCGACGCGGGCTTCGAGCTCTGGCAGGCGGTCCGGGCGGGCACCACCGCGTACTCCTACACGATGGGCTTCGTCAGCGAGGAACAGGGCGTGCGCCCGATGCCGGACCAGCGGCGGGAGGGCTTCGACGTCACTGAACGCGCCGAACGGCTGGCCCGCTACCCGCTCGCCGCTGCGGCCGGCTCCGAGATCTTCGCCAACTACGACGAACGCTTCGAGGACGGCCTGCGGCTGATCATCGCGGGCATCGAGGCGCGCTACGGGCGCGCCGATGCCCCCGGCCACACGTCCTAGCCGCGCCTGCGCCGCCGTATCCGGGCCGATGCCGCCGGCCCGAACGCCGTGGCCAGCAGCGCCGCCAGTGCGGCGGCCCCGGCGAGCGACCCGGCCCGCAGCCCCGGCGGCCGGAACGAGCAGTCCACCGCCGTCCGGCCCCCGCCCACCGGCACCGCGACGAGCCCGAGGTAGGAGCCGGCCGGGCGCCCGTCGCAGCTCCAGCCCGCGATCCGGGGCAGGGCCAGCACGGCGAGGCCCTCGGTGTGCGGCGGGAGTTCGGCGTGCAGGCCGCTGCCGGAGACCGTGACGCGGGTCGCGCCCGTGCGCTTCAGCCCCGCCACCGCCGAGGCGAGGCGCCCCGGATCCAGGCAGCCGAGGGACTCGTGCGGAACGGTCCCGTCCCGCTCCGCGCGCAGCGTCACCGCGATCCGGCCCGAGCCGGGGCCCAGCGGCAGCATCCCGGCCCGGCGGGCGGGCAGATCGCCCCGTACGTCGGCCGGTTCGCCGCCCGCGCCCAGCAGTGCGGTGCCGAACAGGTCGGGCGCCCACAGGAACACCTCGCTGCCGGCCGGACAGCTCGCGCTCAGGGTGTACGTGCCGGCCGGTGCCTCGTACGCGTAGGCGTTCCGGTCCGCGGCGGCCGCCCCGTCCGCGCTTCGCAGCACCGTCTTCGGCAGCGTGTACACCGGCGCGCCGAGCAGCTTCTCCTGGTTGCGGAACGGCGAACGCCCGAACGGCCCGGCGGAGGCGGCGGGACGGACCGTCACCAGCGGCGGGACGTCCCGCCGGGTCACGGTCACCGGACGGTCGTCGGGGCGGTTCCAGACCTGGTGCGGGTCGCGCGGCATGTGCACCCGGGCGCCGACCGAGAACACCGTGTCCGTCACCGGGTTGTCCAGGCTCTGCAGGGCCCGGCCGCGCGAGGTGGAGCCGCCGCCCAGCGCGAGGAAGGTGCGGGTCGTCACGTCGGGCGTGTGGCTGCTGTAGTACGCCCCGCCCTGACCGCCGACCGTCAGCGGGTCGTTGGCCGTGCTCTGCTCCGGGCCCGGATCGGTGCGGTAGCGCGGCCAGCCGTCGGCGTCCGCCACCGCATCGGCCTGAAGGCGCTGGCGCTCGCCCCAGGGCGCGTAGTCGTCGAGCTGCTTCAGCCGCTGCCGGTCGCCGTACGCCGTGGTCGCGGCGGCCTGCCCGGCCTGCGCCCCCACCAGCAGCAGCGCCGCGAGCGCGAGGAACCTGCCGCTGCGCACCAGGGCGAGGCCGCAGAGCGCCGCCACCAGGCCCGCGGCGAACAGCGGATACGTCCACCGGGTGAGCAGCGCGCTGGGCGCGGCCGCCGCCGCGATCAGCACGAGCACCCCGGCCCCGCCCAGCAGCGCCCGCCGGTCCGGCCACGCACGGGCGACCGACGTCCAGGCGGCGATCACCACGATGCCGCTCAGCACGAACGTCTGCCGGAACGGGCTGCCGTTCGGCGTCGCGAAGGCGTGCCAGAGCAGATGCGTGGGCCCCCACTGCATGGACAGCGCGACCGCCGCCACCAGCCCCGGCCACACCCACCGCTCGGCGCGCGGCAGCTCCCGGTGGAACGCCGGCACGCAGGCCAGCAGCAGGGCGCCCGTGCCCAGGAAGACCGCCGGGCTGAAGAAGCCGTACGTGGCGGGCAGCAGCCGGGCCGCGACATCCGGCCAGGCGGCCGGGGCGAACTCCCGCATCCAGCCCGGGTAGGCGTGCTTGGTGCCGAGGAAGACCGGCAGCAGGACCGGCGCGGCCAGCCCGATACCGATCAGCACCGTCCGCACCGCGCGCACCAGCCCCCGCACCCGCTCCCGCGACGACTCCTCCTCCAGCAGCAGCCGCACCACAAGCACCAGCGCGGCCCCGAGCGTCGCCATGTACGCGGTGTAGAAGTTGGACACCCAGGCGAGCGTCACCAGGAGCGTCGCCGGCACCGGCCGCCGCGCGGTCCGCGCCCACTCACCGGCCAGGCACAGCAGCGGGAACGCGATCAGCCCGTCCAGCCACATCGGGTTGTACGCCGCCTCGGCGACCGACCAGCCGCACAGCGCGTACGAGGCGCCGAGCACGGCCGCCGCCCACTCCCGGCCGCGCCCCCGGCGCAACGCGGTGAGCAGCCAGGTCATCGCCGCCGCCGCCACCCCCGTCTTCACCAGCGTGACCACGTAGACGGCCAGGTCGATGCGGTCCCTCGGGAACACCCCGACGAGCAGGGCGAACGGGCTGCTCAGATACGTGCCGAGGTCCGGCAGGAAGCTGGTGCCGAAGCCGGACTGCCAGTTCAGCAGCAGCCCGCCGTCCGCCCTGCCGTGCAGCAGGTCCCAGAGGTGGGCGTGGAACGGTACGAACTGGTTGCCCAGGTCGTTCACGCTGCGGGTGCGCGGGCCGAACGGGTAGCTGCGGGCCATCGCGTCGCCCGCGCAGACGGCGGCGACGGTCAGCACGGCGGCCAGCGCGGCGCCCGTGGCGCGCGGCGATCGGAGAATCGGCGGAGTCCTCATGGTGGCTCGAATATGTCATCGAACATCGTGAAATCCCGTGCGGGAAAAGGCGGTTCACCTGATGTCCCGCCGCCCTTCACGTGCCGGTCCCCGCCGGGTCACCGGGGCCGGCCGGCGGCGGAAGCCGTTCTCCGTGCCGACAGGGTGAGTTCACCCGGCGGCCGTTCAGGTTTCCTAACGTGCCACGGAACCCCGAACGGTTGACGAACATCCGTCCCCGTCCTACGCCCCTTCCCCCCACGGGCATCAGACGCTTTGGAGCGCCATGACGAAAGCCCGCACCCGTTGGCCACGGCAGCGTGACGCGGAGGCCCCGCTCCCGTCCGAGGGCCCCGCGCCCTCCCTCGCCGACGTCCGCCCGACGGAGCTGGAGACCTGCCTGCGCGCCTGCGCCGCCCACAGCGGGAAGCTGGTCGCCGGGCTCGACCGGCGGCGCACGGCGCTCGCGGAGGCCCTGCGCAACCTGCTGGCCACCCACGCCGCCATGGAGCAGACGCCCGCCCCCGCCGCCCCCGCCCCCCTGCTGCGCCGCACCGCCAGGACCGCCCCCGCCTCCGCGCTGATCATCGGCGACCGGCTGATGGACCCGCTGCTCGCGGTCGGCAGCAAGGCCCTGGACTGCGGTTACGAGGACGAGCTGAAGCTCGCGCTCCTCGTCGCGGACACCGTGCTGACCCAGCGCACCCGCTCCCGCGCGGCCTGGCGGCTGCGGGCCCGCGTCCTGGAGGCCGTGGGCGCGGAGGCCGACGCCGTGGAGGCGTACGGGCGCTACCTCGCCCTCACCGACGACGACGGATTCGGGATCGCGGCCAGGACGGCCGGGCTGCGGGCCGGGGCGGAGCGCCAGGACGAGCTGCTGCGGATGCTGGAGCGGGACTGCCCGGAGGCCGCCGGCTTCGCCGGGGGACCGGTCACCGACACCTGGGCCGAGGGCCTGGCGCTGCACGCGCGCGGGGACTGGAACCGGGCCCGGTCCCGGCTGATCGGCGCGCTGCTGGCCCAGGACCGCTCCGGCGCCCCGGTGCCGGAGATCCAGGAGGCCCTGGCCCACTACCTGGGCCTCGCCCTGGAGGCCGGCGGCGCACCGGGCAGCGGCGCCCGGCGTACCGCCCCGGGCAAGGACGGCGCGGGGCACCTGACGGAGCTGATCGCGCTCTACGCGGGACAGCGCCGGAGCCGGATGCGCGGACCGGTCGCGGACCCCACCTTCGGCGGGGTCGAGTGGCTGACCCTCGGCGAGTTCCGCAACCACATCGCGGGCAAGTCGATCTGCCTGATCGCCAACTCCCAGCGGGTCGGCTCCGGTTCGCTGGGCGCCGAGATCGACGCGTACGACCTGGTCGTCCGCTTCAACTCGTACCGGATCGACCCGGCCGCCACCGGCAGCCGCACCGACATCCACGCCAGCATCCACAAACACGGCTTCAACTGGGACCAGAAGGTCCACACCCGGCTGGTGTTCGGCGGGCTCGCCGGCGACTGGAAGCACTCCCTGCGCACCCGGCTGGTGCCGGGCGCCCAGCGGTACCTGGGCGACGAGTCGCTGCGCTGGCCGCTGCGCGACATCGGCAAGGTCGGCGCGGACGCCTGGCCGTCCATCCCCACCAGCGGCTTCAACATGCTCTGGCTGCTGGACCACCTGGACGTCAGCCCGCGCCTGGACCTGATCGGCTTCGACTTCTACGAGAGCGGCGCCTACCGGCTGCCCGCCGCGATGAAGATGCCGATCACCTCCGTGCACGAGTACACGAGCGAGAAGGCGTGGGTCATGGAACGCGCCCAGAGCGTCACCGATACGAGGATCCGACTGCGATGACGACAACGCCCCCCGCCGAAGCCCCCGCGCGGCCCGCACCCGTACAGCCCGTACCCGTGCGGCCCGCGCCCGCCAACGCGCTCACCGGCAAGCGCCGGATCGCCTTCGCGAGCTTCGTGGACGAGAACTACCTGCCCGGCTTCCTCACCCTGCTGCGCAGCCTCGCCCTGTCCAACCCGGCCCTGTGCGAGGACTTCATCGTCCTGCACGACGGGCTTCGCCCCGCCTCCGTCGCCCGCATCCGGGAGCTGCACCCGCGCGCCGACTTCCGCCGCGTGGACGCCGCGCACTACGACACGTACGCCAAGGGCGACCAGGACAACTACCTGGTCCGCAAGGCCTACTTCATCCTGGACGTCTTCCGGGTGCGCGACTACGACACCGTGATCACCCTGGACACCGACATGGTGGTCCTCGGCGCGCTGGACGAACTGCTGCGGCTGCGCGAGGGACTCGCCGCCGTTCCGCAGTTCTTCTACGGGCAGCACAAGCTCAACAGCGGGCTGCTGGTCATCCAGCGCGAGTACCTGAGCGACGAGTTCTGCGACCGGATCGACGAGACCGGCCGCTCCGGCGCGTACGAGCTGGACAAGCACGACCAGGGCATCCTGAACGCCGTGCTCGACGGCGACTTCGTCCAGCTCGACACCCGCTACAACTTCGTCAAGCGGCGGCTCTCCGGCGACCTCCCGGTGCCCGAGACCACCGCGATCCTGCACTTCACCGGCCGGCACAAGCCCTGGCAGGGCGGCGAGGCCGGGTACGCGCAGGCCGAGGACCGCTGGCGCGAGTTCGAGCTGTCCGACGCCGATTTCCACGCCGCCTACCTGGCCCGGCCCGGCGCCAAGCACCACGACCTGCTGGTGCACTACGGCACCCAGCACGTCCGCCGCACCGCCGACCCCGACAGCGCCCGCCGGGTCGCCACCGCGCACATCGGTGCCGGTGAGTACCAGGAGGCGGCCGACCTCCTCGGCTCCGTCCGGATCCCGGTCGACGAGGCGTGGCCGCACGAGGTGCTCGGCCACGCGCTGATGAGCGTCTCCCGCTACGAGGAGGCCCGCGCCCAGCTCCTGCTGGCCGCCGCCGCCCCCAACCGGGCCGCCACCGCCTTCTCGCGGCTCGCCCAGATCGCCTGGATCCACGGCGACGACACCAGCGCGGCGCGGTACGCGCTCGACGGCCTCGGCGTCGACCCCACCCACCGCGCCAACCGGCTGATGTACAAGCGGGCCACGGACACCGGGGCACCCGCCGAAGGACCGGCCGACGAACAACTGGCCCACGTCGCGTTCTACATGGACCGGCAGGGCAACGCCGGGGACAAGCTCCTCCCGGAAAGCGTCCGCCTCGCCTTCGGCCACGACACCGGGCCGGCCCGCTGGCACTCCGTCCACGCCCACCGGCTGTTCGACGAGGCCGCGCTGGAGCGGGTCAACTCCCGCCGGGGCCTGGTCATCGGCGGCGGCGGCCTCTTCATCCCGGACACCGCGCCGAACGGCAACAGCGGCTGGCAGTGGAACGTCCCCGACGAGATGCTGGAGCGCATCGACGTACCCGTCATGGTGTACGCGGTCGGCTTCAACGCCTTCGACGGCCAGGCGTACGGGCACGGCCGGGAGCGGTTCCTCTCCTCGCTGCGCAAGCTGGTGGAGCGCTCCGCGTTCTTCGGGCTCCGCAACCACGGCTCGATCGACAAGGTCCGCGAGCTGCTGCCCGCCTCGCTGCACGACAAGGTCCGCTTCCAGCCCTGCCCGACCACCGTCACCCGGCAGCTGGTGGACGGCTGGAGCGACCCCGCGCGGCGCGAGGACACCGTGCTGGTCAACGCTGCCTACGACCGCTCCGGGCTCCGCTTCGGCCACGACTACGGACACTTCCTCGCCGAGATGGCCGAGGCGGTCAGGGGGCTCGGCCGGTACGCCGAGGTGAAGTGCGTCGCCCACTCGCTGGACGACGAGCGGATCGCGTTCGACCTGCGCCGCGAGCACGGCATCGCGCTGCCGGTGGTCCCGATGTACGACTTCGGCAACGACGCCATCCGGGACACCTACGCCCGGACGAAGCTGGTCATCGGGATGCGCGGGCACGCGGGCATGATCCCGTTCGGCTGCGGCACCCCCGTCATCAGCCTGATCTCGCACCCGAAGATGGCGTACTTCCTGGCCGACATCGAGCGCCCCGAGTGGGGCATCTCCGTCCACGACCGGCACCTCGGCGCGCGGCTGGTGGAGCGGGCGGCCGGGCTGCTGGAGGACCACACGGCGGCGGTGGCCGATGTGCACGGACGCCAGCAGGAGCTGTGGAAGGTCACCGAGGCGAACGCCACGGACCTCCGGCTGATCCAGGCCGGCGTGCGCGTCTGAGACCACCACGGACGAGGGGCGGGGCGCCGGTCGCGCCCCGCCCCTCGTCCGTCGTCACCGCGACCGGCTCACCGAGCCCCGCGGTCACGCGACCGGCTCACCGCCGCGCGCCCGGCCGCAGCGCCTTCGCACGCCGCGCCACCCGGCGCACCGCCGCGCTCCGCGGCAGGAACCCGAGCTGCTGAGGCACCCCGCCCGGCAGCGCGAGCGCGGTCAGCCGCCTGCGCTTGAAGTAGCGGCGGGTCGCGGCCGCCGGACGAGCGGCGAGATACCGCTCCGCGACCGGGCGGAGCCCCGGGTAGATCCTCGGCTGCATCGCGAAGCCGACCGCCCGCACCAGGTCGTTCAGCCCGTCCGGCGCCACCGTCGCCACGGCCGGGGCGGGGGAGGCGTCCTCCAGGTCCGGCACCAGCGCGTCCACCAGCGTCACCGGGACCCGGTTGCTGTTCTCGTACGGGGTCAGCCGCTCGAGGAGCGTCTCCGTGCCGACCCGGGCCACCGGCAGCCCGTAGAACGCGGACGCCGTGAGCAGCGCCGTCGAGAAGCAGCCGACGACCAGCGCCGGCCGCATCCGCCCGTACAGCACCTCGGCGAGGAGCGGCGCGGTGAGCACCCCCGCGTCCAGCACGGTCAGTTCGGCGCCGAGCCGCGCCGCCTCGGCCGCCATCCCCCGCGACCACTGGGCCGGGGCCGTCGGATGCGGTTTGAACACCAGCCGGGAGTGGCCGCGCCGGACCGCGCCGCGCATCATCCGCAGATGCAGCTCCTCCTCCTCGGCCGCGCTGATCAGGCCGAGCGCGGAGAGGTACTGGCCGAGCAGCAGCGCGGGCCCCTCGACGGAAGGCACCCCCGCCGCGACGTCCGGCGCGTCGCCCAGCTCACCGAGCACCTTGAGGAACGCCTCGGTCGGCACGGTCAGCGGCTCCACCCCGAACTCCGTGAGCAGCAGCGGCCGCAGCCCCGGCACCAGATCGAGATGGAGCAGCCGCCGCACCCGGGTGCCGACCAGCGGGTCGATCTTGTTCCGGGTCGGCCCGTAGCTCATCAGCCCGTCCGCGTACACATCGAGCGGCACGCCGCTGAAGATCTGGGCGACCGCCATGGCCGGGTCGACCTGGATCGACTCGACGGCGATCTCGACATCGTCGTCGCCCAGCCCCCAGGCCAGCCGCAGATGCCGTTCCCACAGCGGTACGTCGTCCGGGCGCGGGGACCAGCCGCCCGGGTGGTGCGGGGCGATCGTGGCGTTCCACGACACGACGTCGTCGAACCGGCCGCGCAGCACGTCGAACCCGGGCATCGCGTCGAGGGAGGTGGCCGTCTCCGGGATCGCCGCGTTGTTCGAGACGAGCAGGACGCGCCGCCCGGCGTCCTCGAACAGCCCCGCGTCCAGCGCGGCGGCGAGCGTGGCCGTGCCGTAGAGCGTGGAGGCGAAGAAGATCTGCGTCGTACGGGCCCGGCTGCCGTTCACGCGGCCGCCACCTCCTTCGCGGCGGACCGCCGCCGCAGCCGGCGCAGCACCGTGGCGCGCTTGACGTCCATCGAGTCGATGGCCTCGTCCAGCACGTCCTGCGGCATTCGCCCCAGGGCGCCGGCGCTCATCGTTTTCAGGGCCCGCGCCACCGCGGGCTCGAACCTCTCGATCGAACCCATGTGATGGGAAATGATCGCGCAATAGTTGCGGACCGCTTTCGGCAGGAGTTCCGCCGCGTCGCGGTCCGCCGCTGTTTCCCGTACGACCTGGTCGAACGAGCGAATGAAATCGAGCTGGCGCATGTCACCGATCTGGGTGAGCGACGAGGCGACGCCGCGTCGGTAGAAGATTCCGAGAAGTCCCAGCACCGCGAAGGAATCCGCCTCCCGGTGCAGCCGCCAGATCCACGGCCGGTCCTCCGCCGTGCGCAGCCCGTCCGTGAAGTGCAGCAGCCCCCGGTCGAGCAGCCTGCGGTGGTACAGGCCCGCCCAGGCGTACGCGTAGTCGACGGAGGTGCTGCGCCCGGCGGGCAGGATCGCGTCCCGGGGCGCCGAGACCACGTTCCTGGGACCGTGCGGGACGCGCTGGACGGTACGGGTCCTGCCGTCGGCCTGGACATGGTCGGTACGGACGAAATCGCAGCCCAGCGCCTCGGTCCTGGCCAGCAGTTCGGCGTAGAAACCGGGCGCGACCCAGTCGTCGCCGTCCAGGAAGGCGAGGTACTCGCCGCCGGCCGCGTCCAGACCGGTGTTCCTGGCGGTGGCCAGTCCGCCGTTCTGCCGGTGACTGCGGACGACCACCCCGGGAATCTCCTCCTGCGCGCGGCGCAGCATGTCCGCGGTCCCGTCGGTCGAACAGTCGTCGACGAGAATGAACTCGAAGTCCTCGCGGGCGTTGGCCCGCAGGCTTCTCAGGGTGTCGGGGGCGTATGTCTGCACGTTGTAGAACGGCACGATGACCGAGAGCTTAACCACCCGCGTCACGCTAGTTCCGGGCCGGACATTCGGCCTTGCGGCCGTACGGACGAGAGGTGAACGGCGCCGGTCGAAATGATGAACCGGTAAGCATCCGGGACCACTTTTCCGGTCCGTTCAAGCAGCCCGGCGGCGGGTTGGGCAATCGTCGGCAGGCTGTTAACCCTTTGTTGCTGTCACGTTGGGCTGCTCACCCCCGGGCCTTCCTACCTTCTTGGACGTGCCCCCTCGTAAAAGCAATTCGGTTTCGCCGGCAGCACCGGAGTCCGCGGACACGCCGCCCCCGGTCCTCCGGGTGGCCGTGCTCGCCGACTCCGACACCCGATGGAAGTGGGGCGCGCTCACCGCGCGCCGGCTGACCTCGGGCGGTACCCGTGCGGACGCGCCCCCGGCGCGGATCAGCGGGCTGCTGCTGCGCGGCCGGGCGACCCCGACCCCGCGCCAGCTGGCCGAGGTCGGCGACGTGGGCATCGACCCCGGCCGGGTCCGCGAGGTGACGGCCGCCGAGTTCCTGCACACGGTGCGGGACGAGGGCTACGACCTGGTGGTCCTCGCGCTGGTCGGCGGCGCCGTCCAGGCGATGCTGCACGGCCTGGCCGCACTCCGGTCGCCCGCCCGGCCCGTCGTCGTCACCGGCTACGTCGGCGTCGTCTACGAGAAGCTCGCGGACGGGCTGCTGCTGCGGCACGGCGCCGACGTCGTCCTCGCCAACTCCCGCGACGACGCGGAGCGTTTCCGCGCGGTGTACGAGGGAGTGGGCGCCGACGCCTCCGCCGTGACCGAGGCCGCCCTGCCCTTCCTCGGCGGCGAGCCGCACCGCCCCGAACCGGGCCGCGACACCGTCGTGTTCGCCGCCCAGCCCTCCGTACCGGCCTCCCGCACCGACCGTACGTACCTGCTGCGCAGGCTCGTCGAGCACGCCAGGCTGCACCCGAAGCGCGAGGTGCTCCTCAAGCTGCGCTCCAGGCCCGGCGAGCACACCACGCACATCGAGGAACTCCCCTACCAGCGCCTCGCCGAGAAGCTGCCCGGCGGACTCCCGCCCAACTTCCGCCTGGTCTACGGCCACATGGGCGAGGTCCTGGACCGCACCGACCTGCTGGTCACCGTCTCCTCGACCGCCGCCCTGGAATCCCTGCACCGCCGCATCCCCACCGCCGTCCTCACCGACCTCGGGGTGCGCGAGACGCTCGGCAACCACCACTTCATCGGCTCCGGTCTGCTCACCTCCTGGGACCACCTGGACGGCGGCGCCCACCCCGAGCCCGACGCCGAATGGCTGGCCGGCCAGGGCATCGCGGCCGACGGCGGCTACGAGCGGGCCTACGACACCGCACGGGCCCGGGTCACCGCCCTGCTCGCCCGGGACCGGCTGCCCGGCCTCACGCCCTACTACACGCCCGCCACCGCCCCCGGCTACCTCCCCGGCATCCTCGCCCGCCACCACCTGGCCCCCGACGGCCACCCGCTGCCGGGCGCCACCGCGACCGGGGAGCCCGGCCGGTTCAGGGGAGCGGTGCGCGAGGCGGTCCGGGACGCGGCCCGCGGCGCCTACCGCCACGGCGTCCAGCGGGTCGCCCCGGTCATCCGGCGGATGGGCGAGCTGTGAACACCACCACCAAGACACCCCTGGGAGCAGCGATGACGCAGCCCGCCACACCGCCCACCGTGCTCGCCGTGATCCCCGCCCGAGGCGGATCCAAGGGCGTACCGGCCAAGAACCTCGCCCAGGTCGGCGGCGTACCCCTGGTCGTCCGCGCGGTCCGCGCCTGCCTGGCCTCCGCCGAGGTGACGGCCGTCGTCGTGACGACCGACGCCCCGGCCGTCGCCGAGGCCGCCCGCACCGCGGCCGAGACGCTCGGCCAGGCGGACCGGCTGCACTGCGTCCAGCGCCCCGAGGCCATCGCGGGGGACACCGCGACCAGCGAGGCCGCCGTACTGCACGCCATGGACGACTACGAGGCCGAGCACGACCGCAGCGTCGACGTCGTCCTCCTCGTCCAGTGCACCAGCCCCTTCGTCGCCCGCGAGGACATCGACGGCGTCGCCGCCGCGGTCGCCCGCGAGGACGCCGACACGGCCGTCACCGTCGCCCCCTTCCACGGCTTCCTGTGGCGCGACGGCAGCGCGGTCGAGGACCACAACTACGGCGTCAACCACGACAAGTCGGTCCGCCCCCGCCGCCAGGACCGCCCCGAGGACCTCCTGGAGACCGGCGCCGCCTACGCGATGGACGCCGTCGGCTTCCGTACCCACCGCCACCGCTTCTTCGGCCACACCGCGCTGGTGCGCACCGACCCGGCCCGCGTCCTGGAGATCGACGACCCGCACGACCTGGCCCGCGCCCGCGCCCTGGCCCCGCTCCTGGACCCGGCGCCGCTGCCCACCCGCGAGGACATCGACGCGGTCGTCCTGGACTTCGACGGCACCCAGACCGACGACCGGGTCCTCATCGACGCCGACGGCCGCGAGACCGTCGCCGTCCACCGGGGCGACGGACTCGGCATCGCGGCCCTGCGCAAGGCGGGCGTCCCCCTCCTGATCCTCTCCACGGAACAGAACCCGGTCGTCGCCGCCCGCGCCCACAAGCTCCGCGTCCCCGTCCTGCACGGCATCGACCGCAAGGACCTCGCGCTCAAGCAGTGGTGCGACGAGCAGTCCATCGCCCCCGAACGCGTCATGTACGTCGGCAACGACGTCAACGACCTCCCCTGCTTCGCACTCGCCGGCTGGCCCGTCGCCGTCGCGAGCGCGCACGACTCGGTACGCGCCGCGGCGCGCGCCGTGACGACCACCCCCGGCGGCTCCGGCGCCATCCGCGAGATCGCGGCCTGGCTGCTCGGCCCCACCCTCACCACCAACACCCCCCTCCCCAAGTAAGGAACGCACCATGAACGCCTCCCGACTGCGCACCCTCGGCTCCCGCACCGCGGGCCCCGGCCACCCGGTCTACGTCACGGGCGAGATCGGCATCAACCACAACGGCGACCTCGACAACGCCATCGCGCTGATCGACGCGGCCGCCGAGGCCGGCTGCGACGCCGTCAAGTTCCAGAAGCGCACCCCGGAGATCTGCACCCCGCGCGACCAGTGGGACATCGAGCGCGACACCCCCTGGGGCCGGATGACGTACATCGACTACCGCCACCGCGTCGAGTTCGGCGAGACCGAGTACCGGGCCATCTCCGAGCACTGCGCCGAGCGCGGCATCGACTGGTTCGCCTCCCCGTGGGACACCGAGGCCGTCGCGTTCCTGGAGAAGTTCGACGTCCCCGCCCACAAGGTGGCCTCCGCCTCCCTCACCGACGACGAGCTGCTGCGCTCGCTGCGCGCCACCGGCCGCACGGTGATCCTCTCCACCGGCATGTCGACCCCGCGCCAGATCCGCCACGCGGTCGAGGTGCTCGGCTCGGACAACATCCTGCTCTGCCACGCCACTTCGACGTACCCGGCGAAGGCCGAGGAGCTCAACCTCCGGGTCATCAACACCCTCCAGCAGGAGTACCCCAACGTCCCGATCGGCTACAGCGGCCACGAGACGGGCCTCCAGACCACCCTCGCCGCCGTCGCCCTCGGCGCGGCCTTCGTCGAGCGCCACATCACCCTCGACCGCGCGATGTGGGGCTCCGACCAGGCCGCCTCCGTCGAGCCGCAGGGACTCACCCGCCTGGTCCGCGACATCCGCACCATCGAGGCCTCCCTCGGCGACGGCGTCAAGAAGGTCTACGAGTCCGAGCTCGGCCCGATGAAGAAGCTCCGCCGGGTCCCGGGCGTCGTCGCGGAGAGCGGTGAGACGGCCCAGGCCGCCGAGCCGCTCGCGGTCTGACGGGCAGACCGGTGAACCTCGCCTTCGTCGAGAGCCCGGTCCAGCTCCTGAACGTCCTGGAGTGGGCCTACACAGAGGGAGGCGGCGGCCGCGTCCTCGCGGACGTCACCGTCGTCGTCCTCCCTCCGGTCGACCCGATGTCGCGCGGTCAGCTGCGCCGGATGGCGGAGCTGGCCCGCGACGAGGGCGTCACCGTGCGCTGGCAGGAGGCGCGCGGCGACTCGGGCACCCCCCTGAAGTCGCTGCGCGCCCTGACCCGGCTCGTCCGCAACGCCGACCACATCGTCATCGGGGACCCGTTCTCCCGCTACGTACAGCTGCTGCTCACCCTGGTCAGGCCCCGCCGCCTCACCGTGGTCGACGACGGCACCGCGACCATGGAGTTCGTCACCCAGCTCACCCGCGGCGAACGCCTCACCCGCTGGCACCGGCGCGGCGGTTCGAGCCCGCGCGACCTGGCCCTGGCCCCGGTCACCGCCACCGCGCGGCGCCGCTTCACCCCCTCGGCGGCCCGCGAGGTCGAACTCTTCACCGCGATGCCGGTGATCCCGCCGCCCGGCATCTCCCTCATCCCCAACACCTTCTCCTGGACCCGCTCCCGCTTCGGCCCGCCGCTGCTCACCAAGGGCGCGGACCTGGTCGGCACCTCCCTGGTGGAGACCGGCGTGGTCGACCGCGCCCCGTACCTGGAGGCGGTCGCGGAACTGGCGCGCACCCACGGCGCCACCCGCTACTTCGCCCACCGCCGCGAGTCCACCGAGAAGCTCCACGCCCTGGAAGCCGCCACCGGCCTGGAGATCGTCCGCCCCGACCTCCCGCTGGAACTCATCGCCCGGCGCGGCCCGATCGGCCGCACGGTCCTGAGCTTCCCCTCCACGGTGGTCCACACCCTGCCGCTGGCCCTGGTCGGCACCGAGGTGAAGGTCGCGGTCTGCGACATCGCCCCCGAATGGCTCCACGAGACGGCGTCCCCGAGGGCCCAGGGCTTCCTCTCGGGCGTCACCGAGACGGCCCGCGACGTCCAGCGGCTGGCGCCCTGGCGGGCGACGGCGGTGGCCAGGGAGGCGTGAGGCGGGCGGGCCCTGCCCGGCCGCCCGGGCAGGGTCGGACGGGCATGACCTGTACGTCGTAGGAGGGGATCCACTTGTCCCGGGTCAGGATGGTCATCCCCTCGGTCTGAGCCTGCGCGATCAGTGTCCGGTCGAAGGGATCGCGGTGGTGTTCCGGCAGCCTGCCCGCCCGTCCGCCATGGCCCGCGGTGATCGGAAGCGAGAGGAACTGGCTGTCCCGCACCCGTTCCGCGAGGTCCTGCGGCCCTTCGAGTTTCCCGAATGACTGCTTGATCGCGATTTCCCACGGGCTGACCGCGCTGACGAAGACCGAGGGCTCCGCGTCCAGCAGGCGTTTGACCTCGTCCGACAGCTCGGCGGAGTCGTCGAGCCACCACAGGACGACGTGGGTGTCGAGCAGCATCTTCATCCGTGCATCCCGAAGGCGCCGGCGATATCGTCCGGCAGCTCGTCGAAGTCGTCCCCGATGCGGATCTGTCCCCGCAGTGACCCGCGCCCGGTCCGGTTCACCCGGGCCCGGAGCGGCACAGCCTTGGCCACCGGTACCCCGGCTTTGGAAATCACCACTTCCTCCCCGGTGGCCACCTGTTCCAGGACGCGGGAGAGGTGCGTCTTGGCCTCATGGACGTTGTACTGGCGCGCTGCTTCCACGGCTGCCTCGCAAGGGCGGATCGGTAGGTGGACTAACCACTGCCGCGAGCCCTCGGGGGCCGCGGCAGGAGCGGTGCCGGGGGGCGGTGTCGGGGGTGGCCGGGGGCATCCCCGACAGCGGGGCGGGGTGCGCCGAAGCGCGCGATTCTACCCACCTCATTGTCGACTCACACGCCGTGACTCAGTCAATTATTCGCCTATGTGGCTGAACTTTTCTTGTTTCATGGTCAGTTGGAGAGGGAAGAGCTTTACCCTTTCCGGGTGAATCACTCGACGTCCCGCCTCCGTGAAGCCCGGCCGCCCGCAGGAGAGGTCCTGCCCGGCACGCTGCCCGAAGCGCTGCGCGCCGAACTGATCGCCTTCCGGCGTGATCTGCACATGCACCCCGAGCTCGGCAACCAGGAGTTCCGCACCACCGCGGCCATCAAGGCCCGGCTGGAGCTGGCGGGCCTCGAGCCGCAGGTGCTCTCCTCCGGCACCGGGCTCATCTGCGACGTGGGAATCCGGAGCGGGGACACGCGGCCGATGCTGGCGCTGCGGGCGGACATCGACGCGCTGCCGATCCCGGACACCAAGACGGGCGTCCCGTACCGCTCCACCGTGCCCGACCGGGCGCACGCCTGCGGGCACGACGTCCACACCACCGCCGTGCTCGGTGCCGGCCTCGTGCTCGCCGGCCTCGCCCGGGAGGGGCTGCTGCCCAACCCGGTGCGGCTGATCTTCCAGCCGGCCGAGGAGGTCCTGCCCGGCGGGGCGACCGACACGATCGACTGCGGGGTGCTGGAGGGCGTCGGGCGGATCATCGCGGTGCACTGCGACCCGAAGGTCGACGCGGGGCGGATCGGGCTGCGGGTCGGGGCGATCACCTCCGCCTGCGACCGGCTGGAGCTGTCGCTGGACGGGCCGGGCGGCCACACCGCCCGCCCGCACCTGACCACCGACCTGGTCACCGCCGCCGCCAAGGTGGTCACCGAGGTCCCCGCGCTGCTGGCCCGCCGGGTCGACGCGCGCGCCGGGCTCGCGGTGACCTGGGGGCGCCTGCAGACCGGGCACGTCTGCAACGTGATCCCGCAACACGCCGAGCTGTCCGGCACGGTTCGCTGCCTGGACCTGGGGGCCTGGCGCGATGCCCCGGACCTGGTGCACGCCGCGATCGACGAGGTGGCCGGACTGCACCGGGCCAAGACGGTGATCAACTACATCCGGGGCGTGCCGCCCGTGGTCAACGACGCCGCGGCGACCGTTCTGCTCACCGAGGCCATGACCGCCCGCCGCGGATCGTATGCGATCGAGGACACCGAACAGAGCCTGGGCGGGGAGGACTTCTCCTGGTACCTGGAGCACGTCCCGGGCGCGATGGCGCGGCTCGGCGTCCGTGTCCCCGGCGACACCCGAGGTCTGGACCTGCACCGGGGCAATTTCGACGTGGACGAGGAGGCGATCACCGTTGGCGTGGAGCTCTTCACCGCCGCTGCGTTGCTCGACGGTAATCATCTGTAACCGGACAGGTCACCCCCGGTTCGCGACGATCCGATAACGGCTTCCGTACAGGGCTTTATCTGACATCTACGCGCGTTACGATCGCCGCGAAACCAGCGCCGGAAGAGGCGCTTCGGTCAGGTTTGAAGGAGCCTTCCCTTGCGCCCGGTATCCAAGATCACCGCCGCGTGTGCCATTGCCGCGGCGCTCGCCCTCACTGCCACCGCGTGCGGCAGCTCGTCCGACGAGAGCAGCAGCTCCGACGGCAAGATGAAGATCGGCATGGCCTACGACGTGGGCGGCCGGGGCGACAACTCGTTCAACGACTCCGCGGCCCGCGGCCTGGACAAGGCCAAGAAGGAGTTCGACGCCGACACGAAGGAGCTCACCGCCAAGACCGGTGAGACCCCGGCCGACCGCGAGCAGCGCCTGCAGTCGCTCGCCGAGGGCGGCTACGACCCGGTCATCGCGATCGGCTTCGCGTACAAGGACGCGGTCGACAAGATCGCCGCCGAGTACCCGAAGGTCAACTTCGGCCTGGTCGACTCGGTCTCCGACGCGAAGAACGTCGCCTCGATCGTCTTCACCGAGGAGCAGGGCTCCTACCTCGCGGGTGTCGCGGCGGCGCTGAAGTCCAAGGACGGCCAGGTCGGCTTCATCGGTGGTGTGGACCTCCCGCTGATCAAGAAGTTCGCCGCCGGTTTCCAGCAGGGCGTCATCGACACGAATCCCAAGGCCAAGGTGCAGATCCAGTACCTGTCCACCGGTTCGGACCTGTCCGGCTTCGGCAGCCCCGACAAGGGCAAGGCCGCCGCCAAGGGCATGCTCGACAAGGGCGTCGACGTCATCTTCGCCGCCGCGGGCGGCTCGGGTGCCGGTTCGATCGAGGCCGTCGCGGGCCAGAAGGGCGCCTGGTCCATCGGTGTCGACTCCGACCAGGCCCTGGACCCGGCGCTGGCGAAGTACAAGGACACGATCCTGACCTCGGTCGTCAAGAACGTCGACGCCGGTGTCTTCGACCTGGTCAAGTCCGTCAAGGACGGCAAGCCGCTGACCGGCACGCAGACGTACTCCCTGGCCAAGGGCGGCGTCAGCCTGACCACCACGGGTGACCACCTCAAGGACATCCAGAGCCAGCTGGACGCCGCGAAGAAGAAGATCGTCGACGGCTCCATCAAGGTCAAGTCCACGACCTGATCCGGCCCGTCGATCGGGGCCCGGCGAGCGGCTTCGGCTGCTCGTCCGGGCCCCGATTCACGTACCCCCGAGACGGGGGTCACCGGCCCCGGCACGCCACCTGTGAACAGGTGGCCAACGATTCGGAAGCGCTACGCGCGTAGCGCCCGCTCGGGCGCGGTACCTTTTTCCGCCCCCGCAATCGGCACCCACCGCCTCCGCCCTCCGCTCCTGTCAAGGAGAGTGCGCCATCAACGCGTCCAGCAGTCCTCATGCCGTGGAGCTCCGCGGCATCACCAAGCGGTTTCCCGGGGTCGTGGCCAACCACGACATCGACATCACCGTGCGCCGCGGCACCGTCCACGCCCTCGTCGGTGAGAACGGCGCCGGCAAGTCCACGCTCATGAAGATCCTGTACGGCATGCAGAAGCCGGACGAGGGCACCATCGCGGTGGACGGCGAACAGGCCATGTTCTCCAACCCGGGCGATGCCATCGACCGAGGCATCGGCATGGTGCACCAGCACTTCATGCTCGCCGACTACCTCACCGTCCTGGAGAACGTCGTACTCGGCTCCGAGAAGCTGTACGGCATCGGCGACCGGGCCAGAGCCAAGATCAGGGAGATCTCCGACTCCTACGGTCTCGGTGTCCGCCCGGACGCCATGGTCGAGGACCTCGGTGTCGCCGACCGCCAGCGCGTGGAGATCCTCAAGGTCCTCTACCGCGGCGCCCGCACCCTGATCCTCGACGAGCCCACCGCCGTCCTCGTACCGCAGGAGGTCGAGGCGCTCTTCGACAACCTGCGCGAGCTCAAGGCCGAGGGACTGACCGTCATCTTCATCTCGCACAAGCTGGGCGAGGTGCTGTCGGTGGCCGACGAGATCACCGTCATCCGGCGCGGGACGACCGTGGGCACCGCCGACCCGGAGCACACCACGACCAAGCAGCTCGCCGAGCTGATGGTCGGCAGTGAGCTGCCGTCGCCGGAGACCCGCGAGTCGACCGTCACCGAGACGCCGATGCTGGCCGTCGACGGGCTGCGGCTGACCGCCACCGACCCGGACGGGGTGGTGCGTGCCGTACTCGACGGCATCACCTTCACCATCCACAAGGGCGAGGTGCTCGGCATCGCCGGCGTCGAGGGCAACGGCCAGTCCGAACTGGTCGACGCCATCATGGGCATGCGCACCCTCGACGCGGGCTCCCTCTCGCTGGACGGCGCGGACATCTCCCGCACGCCGACCCGCAAGCGCCGCGAGGACGGGATGGCCGTCATCCCCGAGGACCGCCACCGGCACGGACTGCTGCTGGAGGCCCCGCTCTGGGAGAACCGCATCCTCGGCCACGTCACGGAGCGCCCCAACAGCAAGGGCGCCTTCCTCGACCTGAAGGCGGCCCGCGCCGACACCGAGCGGATCGTGCGCGAGTACGACGTGCGCACCCCCGGCATCGAGGTCACCGCGGCCTCGCTCTCCGGCGGCAACCAGCAGAAGCTGATCGTCGGCCGCGAGATGAGCCACTCGCCCAAGCTCCTGATCGCCGCGCACCCCACCCGGGGCGTGGACGTCGGCGCCCAGGCCCAGATCTGGGACCAGATCCGCGAGGCGCGCCGCGAGGGACTGGCGGTGCTGCTGATCTCCGCCGACCTGGACGAGCTGATCGGGCTCTCCGACACCCTGCGCGTCATGTACCGGGGCGGACTCGTCGCGGACGCCGACCCCGCGACCGTCACCCCCGAGGAGCTCGGCTCCGCGATGACGGGCGCGGCCGCCGGCCACCTCGAAACGCCCCCCGAAGCCGAGCCCGGCAGTGCGGGCGCATCCGCCGAGCCCGGGAGCGACGGCCAATCCGCCGCACCCGCCACGGACGACACCGACCCCCGGGACGGGGGAGAGGACCGATGAAGAAGATCGACAAGGAGCGGCTGCTCCTGGGGATCGCGGCCCCCGTACTCGCGATCGTGGTCGCCTTCCTGGTGACGGCACTCGTGCTCGCCGCCACCGGCAAGGAGCCGTTCAGCGCCTTCGGCATCATGTTCGACTACGGGGTGAAGTCGGACAGCCAGGTCTACATCCTGAACAAGGCGACGACGTACTACCTCGCAGGTCTCGCGGTGGCCGTCGGCTTCCGGATGAACCTCTTCAACATCGGCGTCGACGGCCAGTACCGCCTCGCCGCCTTCTTCGCCGCGGCGGTCGGCGGCGCGCTGACCCTGCCGGGCGCCCTCCAGATCCCGCTGATCATCCTCACCGCGATGATCGTCGGCGCGATGTGGGCCGGTATCGCGGGTGTCCTCAAGGTCACCCGGGGCGTCAGCGAGGTCGTCTCGACGATCATGCTGAACTCCATCGCGACCGCGATCATCGGCTACCTGCTCCAGCAGAACCGCCTCGGCCACCTCGACGAGGCCGGCACCAAGATCTCCACCAAGCCGATCCCGGAGTCCTCGCACTTCTTCGAGTTCCCGACCACCCCGACGCCCATCTGGGGCTTCATCGTCGTCGCGGTCGTCGCCGGCATCGCCTACTGGTTCACGCTCTCGCGCACCCGGTTCGGCTTCGACCTGCGCACGGTGGGCCAGTCCGGCTCCGCCGCCGAGGCCAGCGGCGTGAACGTCAAGAAGATGGTCGTCACCTCGATGCTCATCTCGGGCGCCGTGGCCGGCCTGATCGGCATGCCGACGCTGCTCAACGACAGCTACGAGTACAGCGGCGACTTCCCCGTCGGCATCGGCTTCACCGGTATCGCCATCGCCCTCCTCGGCCGCAACCACCCCGTCGGCATCGCGCTCGGCGCGCTGCTCTGGGGCTTCCTGGAACGCGGCACCGGAAAGCTGGAGTTCGAGGGGTACGACAAGGAGATCGTCGGCGTGATCCAGGGCGTCATCGTCCTGTGCGTCGTCATCGCCTACGAAGTCGTCCGCCGCTACGGACTCAAGCGACAGCAGAGCAAGGTCGGCGCGGAACTCGCCGCACAGGCCGCCCGTAACTCCGACCAGCAGGAGGTGTCGGCGTGACCGTCACGGCGACTTCCACTCCGCCCCCCGCGGCCCGCAAGGTCTCCGGCGGCAAGGGCGGCCGCACCCGCCTCTCCTTCCCCGTCGTCCTCCTGATCATCGCGGGCGTGCTGCTCGCGCTGTCGGCCGTGCGCGCCATCACCGGCGCGCAGGACGTCACCTCGGCAGGACAGATCAGCGCGGCCCTCGCGATGGCCGTGCCGATCGGCCTCGCCGGTCTCGGCGGCCTCTGGTCCGAACGGGCCGGCGTGGTCAACATCGGCCTCGAAGGCATGATGATCCTGGGCACCTTCTTCGGCGCCTGGGCCGGCTGGCAGACCAACCCCTGGCTCGGCGTGCTCGCCGGTGTTGTCGGCGGGATGCTCGGCGGTCTGCTGCACGCGGTGGCGACCGTCACCTTCGGCGTCGACCACATCATCTCCGGCATCGCGATCAACATCCTGGCGCTCGGCTTCACCACCTACTTCGCCAAGCTCTGGTTCAACTCGGGCGACGCGGCGGCCAAGGGCGGCTCGCCCAAGCAGTCACCACCGGCCGACGCCATCACCTCGGTGACGGTCCCGGGACTCTCCGACTGGCTGCACACCGTCGAGAAACACCACTGGTTCTTCGTCTCCGACCTCGCCGGAGTCCTCGGCGGACTGGTCACCAACGTGTCGCTGCTGACCATCGTCGCCGTGGTCCTCTTCGTCGTGACGTTCTTCGTCCTGTGGAAGACCGCCTTCGGCCTGCGGCTGCGCTCCTGCGGCGAGAACCCGGTGGCCGCCGAGTCGCTCGGCGTCAACGTCTACACGTACAAGTACATCGCGGTGATCATCTCCGGCGGCATGGCCGGACTGGGCGGCGCCTTCCTCTCCCTGGTCACCTCGCACATCTACAACGAGGGACAGACCGGCGGCCGGGGATACATCGGTCTCGCCGCGATGATCTTCGGTAACTGGCGGCCCGGCGGACTCGCCATGGGCGCGGGCCTGTTCGGCTTCGCCGACGCGCTCCAGCTGCGCAACGGCGGCGAGTCCGTCCACGCGCTGCTCCTGCTGCTCGTGGTCGTGCTGGCCGGCATCGCCGCCTGGAAGCTCTACCGCAAGAGCTTCCTCCAGGGCGTCGTCAGCGCGGTCATCGCCGCCGCAGTCCTGGTCTGGTACCTCGGTACGGACACCGTGCCGACCGAGTTCGTGAGCGCGACCCCGTACGTCGTCACGCTGCTCGTCCTCTCGCTCTCCGCGCAGCGGCTGCGGATGCCGAAGGCGGACGGCATGCGCTACCGCAAGGGCCAGGGCAAGTGACACCCACCGCCGGAGCGGACGCCGGCGCCGTGGCCGGGGCCGACTGGGACGCCCTGCGGAGTGCCGCCCGGGAGGCCATGTCCCGGGCGTACGCGCCCTACTCGGGCTACCCGGTCGGCGTCGCCGCCCGGGTGGACGACGGCCGCATGATCGTCGGCTGCAACGTCGAGAACGCCTCGTACGGCATCAGCCTGTGCGCCGAGTGCGGACTGGTCTCCCAGCTGCACGCCACCGGCGGCGGCCGGCTGACCCACTTCACCTGCGTGGACGGGTCGGGCGAGATCCTGGTCCCGTGCGGCAGGTGCCGGCAGCTGCTGTACGAGTTCGGCGGGCCGGAGCTCGTCCTGGAGACCCCGGACGGCTTCCGCACCCTCGACGAGATGCTCCCGCAGGCGTTCGGACCCTCGCACCTGGGGTAGCAACCCGCCGGACGGGCCCGGGACACCGGGAACCCGTCCGGCGGCCCTCTCCTCCTCTATGCGCGTAGAGTCAACCGGACCCACGCGCACACACGTACGTACCGGCCGGAAGGACTCCAGACCATGGACGCCATCTCCGTCATCCGCACCAAGCGGGACCGAGGCGAGCTGACCCCCGAGCAGATCGACTGGGTCATCGACGCGTACACCCGCGGTGAAGTGGCCGACGAGCAGATGTCCGCGCTGGCCATGGCGATCCTGCTGAACGGCATGAACCGTACGGAGATCGCCCGCTGGACCGCCGCCATGATCGCCTCGGGCGAGCGGATGAACTTCGCCGCGCTCTCCCGCCCCACCACCGACAAGCACTCCACCGGCGGCGTCGGCGACAAGATCACCCTGCCGCTCGCCCCGCTGGTCGCCGCCTGCGGCGCGGCCGTTCCGCAGCTCAGCGGCCGAGGCCTCGGCCACACCGGCGGCACCCTCGACAAGCTGGAGTCCATCCCCGGCTGGCGCGCCCACCTCACCAACGCCGAGATGCTCGACGTCCTGGACACCACCGGCGCGGTCATCTGCGCGGCGGGCGACGGCCTCGCCCCCGCCGACAAGAAGCTGTACGCGCTCCGCGACGTCACCGGCACCGTCGAGGCGATCCCGCTGATCGCCAGCTCGATCATGTCCAAGAAGATCGCCGAGGGCACCGGCGCACTCGTCCTGGACGTCAAGGTCGGCTCCGGCGCCTTCATGAAGACCATCGAGGACGCCCGCGAACTGGCCTCCACCATGGTCGCCCTGGGCACCGACAGCGGTGTGCGCACGGTCGCGCTGCTCACCGACATGTCCACCCCGCTCGGCCTGACCGCGGGCAACGCCCTGGAGGTCCGCGAGTCTGTCGAGGTGCTGGCCGGCGGCGGCCCGAGGGACGTCGTGGACCTCACCCTGGCCCTCGCCCGCGAGATGCTGGACGCGGCCGGGCTCAAGGACGCCGACCCGGAGAAGGCCCTCGCGGACGGCTCCGCGATGGACGTCTGGCGCCGGATGATCTCCGCCCAGGGCGGCGACCCCGACGCCACCCTCCCGGTCGCCCGTGAACAGCACGTCGTGACGGCCCCGTCCTCCGGCGTACTGACCCGCCTGGACGCCTACGACATCGGCGTCGCCGCCTGGCGCCTCGGCGCGGGCCGCGCCCGCAAGGAGGACCCGGTCCAGGCGGGCGCGGGCGTCGAACTGCACGCCAAGCCGGGCGAGACGGTGACGGCCGGCCAGCCGCTGCTGACGCTGCACACGGACACCCCGGAGAAGTTCGACTACGCGCTGAAGGCCCTGCCGGACGCGTACGACATCGCCCCCTCCGGCACGCCGTTCACCGCCACCCCGGTGGTGCGGGAACGTATCGCCTGACCTGCGGCTTTCCGTACGGCTTCCTCGTGCGGGTGAACGGGACCGGTGGACTGCCACCGGTCCCGTTCGGCATGCTGGACTCGGTGACGCACCGACAAGAGGAGACCGCCATGAGCGCACTCACTGTCGACCCCGCGCCGGGCTCCGGCCAGGACTGGGACGACCTCGTCCGGATCTGGGAGGAGACGGACGCGCCCGAGGGCTGCAAGGTGGAGATCATCGAGGGGATCGTCACCGTGTCGCCACCGCTGTCCAAGGACCACAACACCACCGCGGCTCTGCTGCAGCGCAGGCTCTACACCGTCATCCCGGAGGACTGGGAGATCT
Organism: Streptomyces sp. NPDC048462; assembly: GCF_043200175.1. Lineage (NCBI taxonomy): Bacteria > Bacillati > Actinomycetota > Actinomycetes > Kitasatosporales > Streptomycetaceae > Streptomyces > Streptomyces sp. NPDC048462. The sequence goes on along the minus strand of NZ_JBICXG010000006.1, from coordinate 181,422 downwards.
ACCAGACCCTCGGCGTCTCGGTCCCCGGCCGGGCAGGGCTCTACATCCCCGATCTCGTCGTGCTGCCGCGTGCGGTGGCCACCGGGCCGGGCAACCGGGTCCCGGCTGAAGAGGTGCGGCTCGTCGTCGAGATCACCTCACGGGCCAACGCCAACCACGACCGGATCGGCAAGACCCACGGCTACGCGCAGGCCGGCGTCGCACTCTTCCTGCTCCTCGACCCCTGGCACTCCGGCCGCCCCACCGCCACGCTGTACGGCGATCCGGCGGGCGGCACCTACCGCGTGCTGGACACCGTCGAGTACGGCGAGAAGCTGACGCTCCCCGAGCCCTTCGCCCTGGAGCTGGACACCGGGATCTTCCCCGTCAGCTGAGACGTGCGGCGCGGCCGCGATGAGTTTCCGCCGTCGCGGCGGTCTCCCTGGTATGGATCCCCTGTCGCCGGCCGCCCTGGTCGTCACCGGACGCGTCACGCGGGCCGGTGTGCCACGCCTGTGCACCGAGCTCGAAGCGCTACTGGCCGCCTCGGACGCCGCCGTCGTGGACTGCGACGTGGGCGGGCTCGTCCACCCCGACCTCGCCGCCGTGGAGGCGATCGCGCGGCTGTCACTGGTCGCCCGCAGATCGAACGGCAGGCGGCTGCGGCTGCGCGGGACGCCTCCCGAACTCCGGTTGCTGCTCGACCTGGTGGGACTGGCGGACGTGCTGGAGCTGGCGGAAGAACTGCCCTGAGCGGCGAGACCTGGGCGGTGACCTGCATCTATGCCGCACTGTTCTGGCCTGATCAGGAACAGGTCTTTCCCTTCCCGTACTCCCGTTTCCTAGTGTTCAAGTCACCGGAAGCGCACACGAGAAGGGCTCGGAACATGACGACACAGGACCTCACCGACACGGAGTCCAACGCCGAGGCTGTCACCGCCGCAGCTGTCACCGCCGCGAGCAAGGCAGTTGTCGAAGCGTACTTGGAAGCTCTCATAGCGGGTGATTTCGAGACCGCCCGCAGTCTCTACGCACCGGATGCGACCTGGACGCTCGCGGGCGACCTTCCCCTGTCGGGGACCTGGACCGGGCCCGACCGCATCCTTGGCGAGTTCGTCCCCGCCATGCGCGACCGGCTGGAGATGGAGTCGCTGGAATTCGAGTTCGAGGGCGTGCTGGGTGAGGGCGAGCGGGTGCTGGCGGAATGGAACACCCGCGGGGTGTCCAGGACCGGCCGCCCCTACGACCAGCACTGCCTAGCCGTCTTCCGCATCAGCGACGGCCGTATCGCCGAGGTCCGGGAACACATCGACACCCTCCGTGCCCACACCGCCCTTTTCGCCTGAGCCGCACCCACGACAGGAGCACACCACCATGACCACCACCGATGCCCGACAGGTCGTACTCCGCTACTTCGACGCCCTCGCCGCAGGTAACCAGGAAGCGATCCGGGACAGTTGGGACGCGGACGGCACCTGCTGGTACGGGGGTGACCTGCCGATCTCCGGCACCTGGCAGGGCCGTGAGCAGGTGATCGACGGATTCCTGGCCACCGCCTTCGCCCACCTGGACGGCGAGAAGGAGATCGGCCTGAAGGTGACCAACGTGTTCGGCGAGGGTGAGCAGGTACTCGTCGAGTGGGACTCGTGGGCCACGGGCAGGACCGGTCGCCCCTACTTCGAGAAGAACATCGGCGTCTTCGTCGTCCGTGACGGCAGGATCCACGCGATGCGTGAGTACGCGGACACCCAGCACTGGGAGCGCGCCCTGGTCGCCCCGGAGTGAGTGCCCCCGGCCGGTCCGGCCGCGCGTGCGCCTACTCGTCCGCCTCGCGCCAGCCGTCGCTGACGACCACCGTCGAGCACTGGACGGTGTACGCGTGGACCTCGTCGCTCCCCGCCTTCCCGGAGGCGCCCGGAAACGGTGACGGTGACGGCGACGCGTACGGGCCGGAGGTACCGGACCGGGCCCGGAACTCGCCGCATGAACCGGCGTTCCCGATCTCCGGCTGCGGTCCCGGCTCCGTGTCCGAGGCCGGTGGCGCGACGCGGCCGGGGCCCGAGGTGGCGGCCGGTTCACCGAGCCACTGGGTGACTCCCCAGCCGCCGGCGGCGACCACGGCCCATGCCGCGACCAGCCCGTACGTCGTACCCCGGCCCGGACGTCGGCTCACGCCGCATCCGCTTCCAGGTGATCGGGGAGCCCGAACAGCGGGAACCAGCGCGGGGTGTCCAGGAAGCAGTGCATCCCGGTGATCGCACCGTCCGAGATGTCGATGACCTGCACCGCCCACGGCACGAACCCCGGCCCGTCCGGATCGGGCTTGTAGTGCGCGAACGCCGGGGTGCCGTTCGCCGACGTGGCGATCAGCCGGGAGCCCGCGCACGACGCCCCGATGGAGGTCATGAAGCCCGCGATGTCGTCGTGCCCCTGGAGCCAGAGGTCGAACGGCGGCATCGTCATGATGGCGTCCTCGTGGAGCAGCGCCGTCAGCGCCTTCATGTCGTACCCCTCGAACGCCGCCACGTAGCGCTTCAGGAGCTTGCTCTGCTCCTCGTCCAGCGGATCGGCGGCGTCGGCCGCCGTGTCCCGGTGTTCGTTGAGCGTCGCCCGCGCCCGCTGGAGGGCGCTGTTGACCGAGGCGACCGAGGTGTCGAGCAGCTCGGCGACCTCGCTCGCCTTCCAGGCGAGCACCTCGCGCAGGATCAGCACGGCCCGCTGCTTGGGCGGCAGATGCTGCAGCGCGGCGACAAATGCGAGCCGCACCGACTCGCGCGCCACCGCCGCCTCGGCCGGGTCCGCGACGGACGGCAGGATCCGCCCGTCCGGCATCGGCTCCAGCCAGGTGTTCTCCGGCAGCGGGTTGAGCGCGGCCTGCGCGAGCGGCGTCGGGCCGGAGAGATCCACGGGCCTGGCGCGCTTGTTGCCCGCGTTCAGCATGTCGAGGCAGACGTTCGTCGCGATCCGGTACAGCCAGGACCGCAGCGAGGAGCGGCCCTCGAACTTGTCGAAGTTGCGCCAGGCGCGCACCAGCGTGTCCTGGACCGCGTCCTCCGCCTCGAAGGCCGAGCCGAGCATCCGGTAGCAGTAGCCGGTCAGCTCGACCCGGTGTCCCTCCAGACGGCTGTCGATATCGTCAGCCGTCGCCGTCAGATCACTCATCGCTCCACCCCTGTTGCGCTGTGACACCGCTCACTCAGCACTTCGGAAGCTACCGCACGGCACTGACAACGGGGGCGGGAAGAGCCGAAAGCGTCACGTTCCGAGCTTGCGCCCGTACACGTACACGTCGTCGCCGTTCTTCAACAGGTTCCAGTATGACTTCGCGTCGGCGGTCCGCATGTTGACGCAACCGTGCGAGCCCGGCGGGTTCCACATCTTCACGCCCACCGCGTGGAAGGCCTGGCCGCCGTCGAAGAACTGCGAGTACGGCATCGCGACGTGGTAGATCGACGAGACGTGGTTCTTGTGCTTCCAGTAGATCTTCTTCGCCCCGGTACGGGTCTCGTAGCCGTCCCGCCCGGTCCGCACCGGCACCGGCCCGAACTTCAGCTTGCTGCCGTCCTGGATCCAGCTGATCTGCCGGGTCAGGTCGACGCACGCGATGCGCCCCTTGTTCGTGGGGCACTTCTTGGCCTTGTTCGGGTTCTTCCCGGCAGCCTTCTGGGCGGTCAGCGTCTGCATGGTGCGCCAGGTGACCGGCCCGGCGTAGCCGAGGGTGGGCGTGACCCCGTACGTGCCCTGGAACGACCGGATCGCCTTGCAGTCGGCGGCCGACTGCTTGCCGTCCATCTTCAGGTGCAGGTACTTCTCCGCCTGCTTCTGGTACGGCCCCTTGGACGCCGTGCAGGAAGCCGCCTGCGCGGCCGTGCCGGTGCCGAGGACGAACGCCGGTATCGCGGTCAGGCCCGCGACGGACAGCACCAGCCCACGCCGCAGACGCGTGCCTGATATGCCTTGAATGTTCTTCATGTTCCCTGTGATTCTCATGTACGCCAACTCCCCTTCGCACGCAGTGCGGTGATTCCGCCTGCTAGACGCGCGTCGGGGAGTGGTTGGTTGTGCGCCGAATGTCTCGGTTCTGTACGTCTCAGTTCCGGACGGACAGCACTGCCGCCGACCGGCGCCGCTCGACGCGCGCCGCCCTCGACCCGTACAGCGTGATCGAGACCACGCCCAGGACCGCGAGCAGTCCCAGCGTGACCGTGCCCGCCCAGCCGCCGGCGTGGAAGGCGACCGCGCCGAGCGTGCCGCCCGCGCTGGAGCCGAGGTAGTACGCCGACTGGTAGAGCGCCGAAGCCTGGGCCCGCCCCTTTGTCGCCGTACGGCTCACGGACGAGGAGGCGACCGCGTGCCCGGCGAAGAAGCCCGCCGTGATCAGGACCAGACCGGCCAGGACCGCCACCAGCTGGTCGGCCAGCGAGAGCAGCAGACCGGCCGCCGTGGTGGAGACGGCCAGGTACAGCGCGCCCCGGCGGCCCAGCCGGGCGACGAGCCTGCCCGCGGCGGCGGAGGAGACCGTGCCGACGAGGTAGACGAGGAAGATCGAACCGACGATCCCCTGCGGAAGGCTGAAGGGGGCTTCCACCAGCCGGTAGCCGATCACCGTGTAGACCGCGCCGAACACCGTCATGAACAGCGCGCCGATCGCGTACAGCCGGCGCAGCAGCGGATCGGCGAGGTGGCCGCCGACGGTCCGGGCGAGTGCCTTCGGGTTCAGCGAACCCGGGGTGAAGTGCCGGGCCCTGGGGATCATGAAGTGGAAGACGACGGCGCAGGCCACCGCCAGCAGCCCGACCGAGGCGAGCGCGGCCCGCCAGCCCCACAGCTGGGCGACCCAGCCGGTGAGGATGCGCCCGCTCATCCCGCCGATGCTGTTGCCGGCCACGAACAGCCCGATCGCCGCGACCAGCGCCTTGGGCCGCACCTCCTCCGCGAGGTACGCCATCGCGGAGGCGGGCAGTCCGGCGAGTGCGGCGCCCTGTACGGCACGCAGCGCGATCAGCCAGCCGAGCGACGGCGCGAACGGCACGAAGAGGCCGACCACGACCGCGACCGTCAGCGAGGCGGTCATCATCTGCCGACGCCCGAACCGCTCGGACAGTGCGCTGAGCGGGAGCACGAACAGCGCCAGCGCGCCCGTCGCGGCGGACACCGTCCAGCTCGCCTGCCCGGCCGTGGCGCCGAAGGACGCGGAGACGGCGGGCAGCAGGGCCTGGGTGGAGTAGAGGAGGGCGAAGGTCGCGACACCGGCGGCGAAGAGCGCGAAGCTCATCCGGCGGTAGCCGGGCCCACCGGGTTCGAGCCGGTCCGCGGTGGCGGCCTCGGCGGCGGTTGCGGTGGTGACGGGGGACGACTGGGTCGAGGCGGCCACGGTCAGGGTGGACGCCCCGGTACTGGCGGGAGGCATGCCATGAACGTAGGCTGCGGAGTTTCATGCGTCCAATGCACAAACAGGCGATAATCAATCCTATGGCGCATCAGCACAGCTCACAGCCGCGGCTGTCACCGAGCAGTTACGAAGAAGACATCCGGGCGGTCCTCGCGCCGCGCCTCGCCTACTTCGAGGCGGTCGCCCGCCACGAACACGTCACCCGCGCCGCGCACGAGCTGGGCGTCCCGCAGTCCACGCTCTCGCGCGCCATGGTCAGGCTCGAACAGGACCTGGGAGTCGCCCTGTTCGCCCGCAAGGGCCGTACCGTCTCCCTCACCCCCGCCGGCCGCACCTTCCTCGGCTCGGCCGAGCGGGCCCTCGCGGAGGTGGAGAAGGCCGCCGACTCGGTACGGGCGGACGCCGACCCCACCGCGGGCAAGGTCGCCTTCGGCTTCCTCCACACCATGGGCTCGGAGACCGTCCCGGCCCTGATCCGCGCGTTCCGCGCCGACCATCCCCGGGTGCGCTTCCAGCTCGTCCAGAACTACGGCGAGGCCATGATCGAACGCCTGCGCGCGGGCGGCCTCGACCTCTGCCTCACCTCACCCGTCCCGGACGCCCCGGACCTGGTCGCCCGGCGTCTGGACGAGCAGCGGCTGCGCCTGGTCGTACCCGACGACCACCGGCTGGCCGGCCGCCGCCGGGTCCGCCTGGCGGAGGCGGCCGACGAGACGTTCGTCACCCTGGAGCCCGGCTACGGGCTGCGCCGCATCACCGACGACCTCTGCGCGGAGGCGGGCTTCGTACCCCGCGTCGCGTTCGAGGGCGAGGAGGCCGAGACGTTGCGCGGCCTGGTCGCGGCCGGGCTCGGCGTCGCCCTGCTGCCCCCTCCGGCGGTCGCCCGCCCCGGCGTGGTGGAGCTGACCGTGACCGCGCCCCGGGCCGCCCGCGAGATCGGCGTCGCCTGGCTGGACGGGCACCCGGACACCCCGCCGGTCGCGGCGTTCAAGAAGTTCCTGCTGTCCAGGCGGGGGCACCTGCTGCCGGAGTGACGAGGACGCCACCGGCGCCCCCGCACTCCGCCTGCGGGCTACGGCCGCTGCCTGGCCTTGTCGACGACGGCCCAGCTGTCCAGGTACGAGAGCTGGACGTACCGTTTCATGTCCGCGCCGTCGCCCGAGCTGCGCTCGCGCCGCCTCCTCGTAGCCGAGGTCGGCCCAGGTCCGCCCCGGGGCCCGAATCCCTTCGCGGGGAACGCGGTTGGCTCAGTTCCGCACCAGGCCGCCGACCGCGACGGGAGCCACGTGGCCGGTCGCCGGGGCGGTCCGCGCGAGGGTGAGGCCGACGTCGACGAGCGAGGACCGGAGCAGCGAGGCGACCTCGGAGAACGGCGTCCAGACGGACTCGGCGATCTCGCCGTCGGGCTCCGGCCGCAGCCGGCCGCCGGTGATGCGGACCCGGTAGAAGACGCCGACGTTCTGGTGCCTGACCCCGTGGCGTGCCTCGGCCGCGGGAATGACCCGTGAGTCGACGCCCAGCAGGCTCTCGACCACCGCCGTGCAGCCGGTCTCCTCCGCGACCTCCCGGATCACCGCGTCGAACGGATCCTCCCCGTGCTCGACCCCGCCGCCCGGAAGGGTCCAGCTGCTCTCGCCGTTCCCCGACACATGACGGGCCAGCAGCACCCGCCCGTCCTCGACGCACACGGCGTACGCCGCCAGCCGGAAGCTCATCCCGCCCACCTCTCCCGAACGCCTCGGTTCCTCAACGGTTCAGCGACTTCCCGAACCCGGCCGCCAGCGGCATCCGCAGCCCCAGTGGCGGAGGCGCCGCCAGGGCGTCGGCCACCGGGCGGGCAAAGGCGTGACCGAAGAGCGAGCCACGGATGAAGTCCGCTGCCAGGGCGGCCACTTCGCTGTGGTGCTGGCGCAGCGCGTGGCCGTCCGAGTGGACCTCGAAGCGGCAGGTGTCGCGGTTGGACTTCTTGGCGCGTTCCGCGAGGCGGAAGGAGAGCTCGGGGTCGGCGCCCGCGTCGGTGGTGCCGTGCACCACCAGGACCTGACGCCCGACCAGGTGTTTCACCGGCTCCGGCTCGGCGTCCGGGTCGGCGGGCAGCCAGGGGGCCAGGGCGAGGACCGCGCCGACCGCCGGGTGGCCGCCGGCGCGCAGGGCCGCCCGGCCGCCCATGCCGTGGCCGGCCAGACAGACGGGGACGTCGCCGTAGCGGCGTACCACCTCCTCGACCGCCCATTCGGCGTCGGCCGCGAGCTGCGCGTCCGTCGTGTTCCAGCCTCGGCAGCGGTAGTGGACGACGTGCGCCGTGAGGCCGTCGTCGCGGGCCGCGCGGGCCAGGGCGCGGGCCAGTGGGAGCTGGCGGGCGTACGAGAGGGGGGAGGGGCGGCGGTACGAATGCGGCTCGCCGTCCGGGAGCAGCAGGACCACGCCGCTGACCTCGCTCGATGCTCCGGCCGTCCTGACGGCCCGTCCCAGCCTCGCAGCAGGCAGGGGTAGTGCGCGCTGTGCCATGACGTAACAGTCTCAGAAGGACAGGTGTACACCACCCGTATTCGCGGTCACCGTTACATATCGACGAGCCCGCTCTACGCGCGTAGGCGCTAGAGTGCGTGGATGATGAGCCCGACCCTCAATGTGCCCGGCCAGGATCAGATCCGGCGTGCGCCCAAGGTCCTTCTCCACGACCACCTCGACGGCGGGCTGCGCCCCGGGACGATCGTCGACCTCGCCGCGGCGACCGGATACGAAGGACTCCCGGAGAGCGAGCCCGACAAGCTCGGCATCTGGTTCCGGGAGGCCGCCGACTCCGGTTCGCTGGAGCGGTATCTGGAGACGTTCGCCCACACCTGCGCCGTCATGCAGACCCGTGACGCGCTCGTCCGGGTCGCCGCCGAGTGCGCCGAGGACCTGGCCGCCGACGGGGTCGTGTACGCCGAGATCCGCTACGCCCCCGAGCAGCACCTCGAAGCGGGGCTGAGCCTCGAAGAGGTCGTCGAGGCGGTCAACGCCGGCTTCCGGGAGGGCGAGGCGCGGGCCCGCCGCGACGGCAACCGGATCCGGGTGGGCGCCCTGCTCACCGCGATGCGGCACGCCGCCCGTTCGCTGGAGATCGCCGAACTCGCCAACCGCTACCGGGAACAGGGCGTCGTCGGCTTCGACATCGCGGGCGCCGAGGCCGGCTTCCCGCCCACCCGGCACCTCGACGCCTTCGAGTACCTCAAGCGCGAGAACAACCACTTCACCATCCACGCGGGCGAGGCCTTCGGGCTGCCGTCGATCTGGCAGGCCATCCAGTGGTGCGGCGCCGACCGGCTCGGCCACGGCGTCCGCATCATCGACGACATCGAGGTCGCCGAGGACGGCAGTGTGAAGCTGGGGCGCCTGGCCTCCTACGTAAGGGACAAGCGCATTCCGCTGGAGCTCTGCCCGACCTCCAACCTGCAGACCGGTGCCGCCGCCTCGTACGCCGAGCACCCGATCGGGCTGCTGCGCAAGCTGCACTTCAGGGCCACCGTAAATACGGACAACAGGCTTATGAGCGGTACGAGCATGAGTCAGGAATTCGAGAAGCTGATCGAGACATTCGGATACGCGCTCGACGATATGCAGTGGTTCACAGTCAATGCGATGAAATCAGCATTCATTCCTTTCGATGAACGTCTGGCGATGATCAATGACGTCATCAAGCCCGGATACGCCGAGCTGAAGTCCGAATGGCTCTTCGAGCAGACCGCTGCGACCAGCGTTTCCACCTCCGTCGCAGGCTGAACGGGCACATCGCGACAGACGGCCGGGAAGGCAATTCCCGGCCGTTTCAGCGTGTTCTCGATGTTTGCGGGAGGGGCCCGGAGCTGGCTACGTTGCAGAGCCGCTCACATCCCCTTCCCCAAGGATGAAATTCACATGAAGCAGTCTGCTGTCAGGACTCTCGGCGTCGCCGCTGTCGGTGCCGCGTTCGCCGCTGCCGCCGCCGGTACCGCGTCGGCCTCCGCGCTGCCGCTCGACTCCGCGACGGGCGCCCTGCCCGTCGCCGGCGCGCTGGCGAACGCCACCTCGACCCTGCCGGTCCAGGACGCCGCGACGGACCTCCTCGGCACCAGCCAGACCAAGGTCGTCAAGGACGTCACCACCCCCGCCAAGGGCCTCCTCGGCGGTCTCCCCACCGGTGGCCTCAAGACCGGCGGCCTGACCGCCAACGGCCTGCCGCTCGGCCGCTGACACCCGTACGGCACATGCCTGTGGGCGGACACCCCGACCGGGGTGCCCGCCCACAGGCATGTGTACGGCAAGGACGGTGGCGCAGCCCGGCTACCAGGCCGCGGCGGACGAGGACCGCTCCTCGGGGAGCAGCACCCACAGCGCCAGGTAGAGCAGGAACTGCGGGCCGGGCAGCAGGCACGAGACGAGGAAGATGACGCGCATGGTTCCCGCGGAGGTGCCGAAGCGCCGGGCCAGCGCTGCGCACACTCCGCCGATCATGCGTCCGTCACGGGGGCGGGCAAGTGCGGCCATGGTGAGCTCCTTCGCGAACGGTTCCCGGGGGAGCGGCGGATCGCGCTCCCGATGTATCCAGGATGGCTCGGGCGGCAGGAGCGGGGCATCGCTCTACGGGGCGATGCCGACCCCGGAAATCGTCGGGGTCGACCCCTGAGGGACCTCGCGGCCGGCCCGGGGCAGCACCCTGATGCCGTCCTGGGTGCGACGGCGCAGCCGCGCCCGGCACGCCGGGACGAACAGCGCGTGGGCGAGCGCCACACCGATGGTGTTCAGGATCAGCGAGTCGACGTCGACGACCTGACCGGGCACCCCGGTCTGGCCCAGCTCGATGCCCAGCGAGATCAGCGCCCCGGCCGCGACGGTACGGGCGAGCGAGGCCCACGGCGAGACGAAGAGCCGGCCGCCGGCCATCGGCAGCAGCACGCCCAGCGGCGCGAGCAGCAGAAGCTCCTTGCCGATCCGGTGGGCGGCGGCGGCCGGGCCCAGGGACATATCGGCCCTGATGCCGGCGAACGGTGAGAAGTTGGCGGCGGTCATCCACGGCACGTCCAGTGGGCGAAGAGTCAGCCACCCGACGAGCAGCAGATGCGCGAGGAGGAGTGACACTCCGGCCGCGCGGAAGCGGATGACGGCTTGGCCGCCCGAACCTTGACGCACGATTCCCAAGACGCGGGCAGCGGCAGGATCGGTTCCGCTCCCCCGGGGGAGACCTGCCTCACCCCGCGCCGGAGCACGGTGACGAGGCGGCCAGGTGCCCGGCCGGGGCAGCCGGACCGGTCTCGGAACAGAGGCGGATCACGTTCACGACAGCCGGACCGCGCCCAGCGTCGGGACCGCCTTGGGGCTGGCCTTCGTCTCGGCGGTGCACAGATAGCCGCGCGCCGCGTACGCCCCGGGCCCGCCGAGCAGCACCGTGCCGTCCTGGGCGAGCGGATCGCTCTCCGTGTACGTGCAGACGATCTGGGCCAGCGCCTCGGGCGTCAGGTCCTCCGGCTGCTCGCTGAGCCGCAGCGCGCCCTTCGGGTCGCCGGCGCGGGGGCCGCTGACCCGCAGCGTGGCGGGGACGTCCGTGGTGAAGCCCGCCTGCCGCTCGGGGTCCGGGGGCTCCTTGCGCAGCTCGTTCAGGAGGGCGACCGCCAGCGTGAGCCGGCCCGCCTTCGCCTCCTGGACCCCGACCGTGCGGTCGACCGTGACCAGCTGCGAGTTGCAGACGAGATAGACCTCGGCCCCGATGCTCCGGCTCGGCTGTGCGGTGCTGTCCGGCGAGGGCGTCTCGCACGGCACCCGGGACGGCGCGGGCCCGGCGTCGACCGGCACCGAGGTCGTCCTGATCCCGCAGCCCGCGGCCAGTGCCGCGCACAGCACGGCCCCGGCCACCGCCGCGGCGAGGCGTCGGCCCCGGCCTTCGCTGCGCATCACGTCGCGTCGTCCTCCTGGTCCGGGATCTCCGCGTCGTGGCCCTCGGCGGTACGGCTCAGCGCCTCCGCGTCGCGCGGCAGGCGCAGTACGAACACGGCGCCGTCGCCGTCCGGCGAGTTCGCGGCGGTGATGTCACCGCCGTGGATGTGCGCGTTCTCCATGGCGATCGACAGCCCGAGTCCGCTGCCCTCGGAGCGCGGCCGGGACGCGCTGGCCTTGTAGAAGCGGTCGAAGACGTGGGGCAGTACGTCCTCGGGGATGCCGGGGCCGTGGTCGCGGACCTCGATGACCAGCTCGTCGCCCTCCGTGCGGACCGTGACCCGGACCGGGGAGCCGCCGTGCTTCAGCGCGTTGCCGATCAGGTTCGCCAGGATCACATCGAGCCGGCGCGGATCGAGGCGGACCATCATGCCGCGCTCGGCGTCCAGATCCACCGCGTCCAGCCAGGCCCGCACGTCTATGCAGGCCGTCACCTGGTCTGCCACGTCCACGGTGTCCAGGACGAGGCGGGCGGTGCCCGCGTCGAAGCGGGTGACCTCCATCAGGTTCTCCACCAGGTCGTTGAGCCGCCGGGTCTCGCTGACCACCAGGTGCACGGCCGGCGCGATCATCGGGTCGAGGCTGTCGGCCTCGTCCTCCAGCACCTCGGCGACCGCGGTGATCGCGGTGAGCGGAGTGCGCAGCTCGTGCGACATGTCGGCGACGAAGCGGCGGCTGGACTCCTCCCGCGCGGTCATGTCCGCGACCTTCTTCTCCAGCGAACTCGCCGTTCTGTTGAACGTCCTTGAGAGGTCGGCCAGTTCATCGGTCCCGGACACCACCAGGCGGGTGTCCAGCTTGCCCTCGCCCAGCTTGCGGGCGGCGTCACCGAGCCGCTGGACCGGACGCAGCACGGTCGTCGCCGCAGCTTGCGCGAGCAGCGCGGAGCCGACGAGCGCGAGCGCGGTGGCGATCCCCAACGACCAGGCGAGGGAGTTCAGGTCCTGCCGTTCCTGGTCGAGGGACTTGAGCATGTACCCGGTCGGGCCACCGCCGATGATCTTCGTACCGCCGACGAGGTACGGGGTGCCGCGGATCGAGGTCCGCTGCCAGAACACGTGGTACTGGTACTTGTTGCCCGCCTTCACCGGCTGCTTCTTGGCGACCTGCTTCTGCAGCGACTCCGGCACGTTGTCCCGGGTGAAGGTGTCCACGTCGGAGTTGCCGACGATCGGCTTGCCGGGATCGCGCTCGTCGATCAGCAGCACGCTGTAACCGGGGCTGCTGCTCGCCATCTGCGCGGCGGCGTGCTCCAGGTCGTCCTTGGTGGGGCGGGGCGGCAGCGAGGCCGCCCGGTTCTGCATCTCCTGGCGGAAGTCCCCGAGCGCCGAGTCCTGGGTACGGGTCAGCACCGCCTCGCGGTTCAGCCAGTACGCGATCCCGGAGGCGGACACCGCGGCGGTCAGCGCCACCAGCGCGAACACGACGACGAGCCGCAACCGCAGGCTGGTCCAGCGGAGCCCGGCGCGCAGGCCCCGCCGCACAGCCGGGCTCACTGCGGAGAGTCCAGCCGGTATCCCACGCCCCGCACGGTACGGATCAGGGTCGGTGAGGACGGCACGTCCTCCACCTTCGCGCGCAGCCGCTGGACGCAGGCGTCCACCAGCCGGGAGTCACCGAGGTAGTCGTGCTCCCAGACCAGGCGCAGCAGCTGCTGCCGGGACAGGGCCTGGCCGGGGCGGCGGCTCAGTTCGAGCAGGAGGCGCAGCTCGGTCGGCGTGAGCTGCAGATCCTCCCCGTTCTTGGTGACGGTCATGGCGGACCGGTCGATCACCACGTTCCCGAACGTGGCGGAGTCCGTGGACTCGCGCTCGCCCCGGCGCAGCACCGCGCGGATCCGGGCGTCGAGCACCCGGCCCTGCACGGGTTTCACCACATAGTCGTCGGCACCGGACTCCAGCCCGACCACGACGTCGATGTCGTCGCTGCGCGCGGTCAGCAGGATGATCGGCAACTGGTCGGTGCGCCGGATGCGCCGGCACACCTCGAATCCATCGATTCCGGGCAGCATCACATCCAGCACGACCAGGTCGGGCCGCTGTTCTCGCAGCAGGTTGAGGCCGTCCTCTCCCGTCGCCGCGGTGGCCACACGGTGGCCCTGGCGTGACAGCGAGAGTTCGAGGGCCGTGCGGATGGCGTCGTCGTCCTCGATCAGCAACAGGAAAGGCACGCTGGTCATTCTGACCCATGGGGGAGCCCTAGTTCGACAGTTGGTCCCCTCTTATGCGTCGGGCACCCTCTGATCGCGTCCTCACAGGGCCCTGTGACAGGCCTGTGACAGTCGGGGGACAGCGCCATGAAACTGCCCCGGCAAGCTCGTTGTCACAAGGAACGGACGGACTCCACCGACGGGGGGCGCGAGATGAACGCAACTCACAGCATCACCGCAAGCGCAGTTGTCACGCGTCTCCACGACGTCGGGCGGACCGCAGAGAAGTCCGGCGCCGCATTGAACGGGCGGGGGTGCGTTCGCGGCGCTGGGCGTCAGCACCCGTCGTACATGACGGTTGTGGACGCACCCGCCCCAACGGGCGGGAGCAACGGGGGAAGCACGTACGGGGAGGCCATGGGGGAGCGGCAGGCCCCGGCGCGGGACGAGGACGCCGAAGCGGTGTTCACGGCCTACGTCAGGGAACGCCGCGCCTCCCTGTACGCCACCGCCTATCACCTGACCGGTGACCGGTTCGAGGCCGAGGACCTGCTGCAGAGCGCCCTCTTCTCGACGTACCGGGCGTGGGACCGGATCAGTGACAAGGCGGCGGTCGGCGGCTATCTGCGCCGCACCATGACCAATCTGCACATCAGCGCCTGGCGCAGGCGCAAGCTGAACGAATACCCGACCGAGGAGCTGCCGGAGACGGCGGGCGACACGGACGCGATGCGCGGTACCGAGCTGCGTGCCGTGCTCTGGCAGGCGCTGGCACGGCTGCCGGAGCTCCAGCGCACGATGCTGGTCCTGCGCTACTACGAGGGCCGTACGGACCCGGAGATCGCGTCCATCCTCGACATCAGTGTCGGCACGGTGAAGTCCAGCATCTGGCGGTCGCTCCGCCGGCTGCGTGAGGACGAGGTCCTCAGCTTCGGCCGTGACGAGGAGGAGTCCTTCGGCGAGCTGGTGGCCTGAGGCAACGGGGGGACACGGGGGATACGGGGAACGGGGTCGTCGCTTCGGGGGAGGCGGCGGCGCACGGGGGAGAACGCCGACGGGGTCGGACGGGCCGGGGGGTCCTGTCCGGCCCCGTCGGCGCGTGCGTGCGCGGGGGCCGCTCAGGACGAGCGGGCCCCACGCTCGTGTCAGCGTTTGTGCGTGCGCGGTACGTGGGTGAACGGGCCCCGGCGCCCGCCTGCTCCGCGCGGCGCTGGCGGCTCTCAGCCGGACGCGGCTTCCAGGAGGGTTTCGGCGGCGGCGGTGCGGGCGTAGAGGACGGAGCGGCCGACGCGGTGGGCGCTGACCAGCCCCGCGTCACGCAGCGCGGTCAGGCATTGGGAGACGCCGGCCGCGGAGAGCCCGGTGCGGTGTGCGAGTTCGGTGGTGGAGGCGGGTGTGTCCAGTTCGCTCAGCAGCAGGGCGCGTGAGCGGCCGACTACGGAGGCCAGTGCGTCCGGCCTGGTGGCGGGCCGGGATTCCCAGAGCAGGCCGGTGCCCCGGGCCGGGTAGGAGAGCTGCGGTGGTTCGGGCGGTGCTGTCCGGGTGCGGAGGCCGGGTCCGCCGAACGCGGAGGGGATCAGCACGAGCCCCGAGCCGGAGGTGGAGCGTGACAGGGAATGCTTGCGGCGGGCCAGCCGCAGCACGCTGTCGTCCCAGCTGATCGAGGTGTGCAGGTCGCTGAAGAGGTGGTTCGCGCCCCGTTCCGCGACCTGTCGGGCCCGGTGGAGGACGTCGGCGTCGAGCAGGGTGCGGATCCGGGCCCAGTAGGGGGCGATCGCCAGTTCCCAGTACGCCTCGATCGCCTCTGTGACCCTGGGCAGGTGGTTGTGCGGATCGGCGTGCAGAGCCCGCGCCCCGGGTCCGAGCCGGCCCTGGTGACGGGCCAGGTGGTCGAGGTCGCGGCGGACCCGGTCGGGGGATGCGGCCCGGATCGCGGCCAGTTCCGAGGCCAGGGCGGGAGCCGGCCCCGAGGGGGCGGGGTTGAGGAAGTCGGGGACGTAGCCCGAGGGCGGGATCAGGTCGCAGAGCGGTCCTCGGTCCAGCCCGGCAGCCGCCATCCGCGGCCGCACCTGGTCGACCCAGATCCGGTGCACAGCATGTGCGGGGGCAGAGGTCAGCAGCCGGAAGCTGGGCGTGATCTCCCACAACGGCGAGACGGCGAACCGCATTTGCGCCAGGTCCCCCACCGAGAACGCCAGCCCGTCCAGGACGATCACCCCGAGGATTCAGACATGCCTTAATCAATGGCCCGCAGCATACGGCGTCGGGATCATTCCGGCATGACAGCAGAGACGGCCATGACAGCAGAGACGGCCACGGCGGCAGAGACGGGCGCGGCGGCAGCGGGGACCTGGACGCTCGGCGACCTGGTGGTCAACCGGCTCGGGTTCGGTGCGATGCGCCTGGCGCAGAACGGCGAGGCGCTCGCGGCCGACGCGGCCCCCAGCGATCGCGGGCGGGCGGTCGAGGTGCTGCGGCGCGCGGTCGAGCTCGGGGTGAACCACATCGATACCGCCGCGTTCTACTTCTCCCGGCTGCGGTCGGCCAACGAACTGATCAACCGGGCGCTGGCCCCGTACCCCGATGACCTTGTCATCGCGACCAAGGTCGGGCCGGGCCGGGACCCCGCGGGCGAGTGGCTGCCGCACGCCACCCCCCGGCAGCTGCGCGGCCAGGTGGAGGAGAACCTGCGCCAGCTCGGCCGTGACCACCTGGACGTGGTGAACCTGCGCATCGTGGGAGCCGATTCGATCGCCGAGCGTTTCGGTGCGCTGGCCGAGCTCCGCGAGGCGGGGCTGATCCGGCATCTGGGCCTGTCCAACGTCCGTCCGCACCACCTCGCCGAGGCGCGGGCCATCGCCCCTGTGGTCTGCGTGCAGAACATGTACGGCATCGGCGCGTCAGCCGGGCAGGAGGAGTTCTTGCGCACCTGCGGTGAACAGGGCGTCGCCTTCGTGCCGTTCTACTCGATCGCCGGCACCGGGCGCACGGCAGGCGCGATCGCCGGTGACAGCGACGAGGTGCGCACCATCGCCCGTGCCCGTGGGGTGAGCCCGGCCCAGATCCGGCTGGCGTGGACCCTGCACCAAGGCCCCCACGTCCTGGCTATCCCGGGCACCGGCTGTCCCGGCCACCTCGCGGAGAACGTCGCCGCCGGCGCCCTGCGTCTGTCCGGTGCGGAACTCGCCGCCCTGGACTCCCTCGGCGACGGGACGTCGGCATGACGCCGGGGCGCGCGGGACCGGAACGGCCGTACGAGGGGCCCTACAGGACCGCCCCGCGCACCGCTCGTGCCCGGCACTGGCCCGCGGCGGCCGCGGCGAGCCGCCCCAGCGCCTCCTCCTTGCCGCAGGGGTGCGCGCCCAGTTCGGCCTGGCGTGCCACGATGCGCCGCTCGGAGCGCATCAGCCGCCAGCCCCGACGGAGCAGGAACGGCACCGACTTGCGGCCCTCGCGCAGATCCCGCAGCAGCCGGCGGCGGAACGTCGTCGTCGGGCGGCCGCGCAGGCACAGGGCGTCCGCGAGCACCCCCAGCGACCGGCACCGCTCGACGATGTCGGCGGCGAAGATGCCCTCGGCCACGAAGAGCGGGGTGCGCTCGATGTGGAGCACCTCGTGCCCGGTCCGGGAGCTGGTGGCGATGTCGTACAGCGGCACGTCGGTGCGGCCGGTGCGGCACAGCGCGGTGATCGCGGCGACCGCCGCGTCGGCGTCCCAGGACCGTGCGGAGTCCCAGTCGATGTCCGCGCTGTCGGGGACGAGCGGCAGCGTGGGGTCGTCGGCCTCCTTGTAGAAGTCGTCCAGCCGCAGCACCGGAAGACCGGTGAGAGCGGCGAGGGAGGACTTGCCGGAGCCGGACGGGCCCGTCAGGAGGACGACGCGGGTCGAAAGCGCTTGGGAACTCACAGGACATGAGTGTGAGGCATTGACCCGCACAGGGGACCCCCCGGAGGTCTTGTTGGTATCGAGCATCACACCTCAACTACGCTGTGCACCCAGACGATTACTCGATTGATGGTTCGATCGGCCCGATCAGGTGGGAAATCCATGGCACGTCACGCACTTTCCAAGTCCCGGCGCCGCGCTCTGCTGCGGGCGGGGCTGACCGTCACCGCGGTGGGAGCCGCCCTCGGCGCGGGGGGTGCGGCGGCCCAGGCGGCGCCGCTGCCCGCCGTGCCGGCCACGGGCAGCGACAGCAGCGGCCTCGGCGCGGCCACGGACGCCGCCGGCGGGGCGGTGGCCGGGGCGCTCGGCCAGTCGCTCGACAACAGCATCGCCCCGGTGACGCACCTGCGGCTCGACCCGCTGGCGGGTACCGGCACGGACCCGCTGGACAACGCGGTGGGGACGCAGATCGCCGACTTCAAGCCGGTCTCCACGGCCCTGGTCACCGACCCGCTGACCAGCGGCGGCGCGCTGAAGGACCTGCCCGTGGTGGGGCAGGTCACGGGGCTGCTGCACAGCTGACCCGGCGGTGGGGGGGGGGGGGGGGGGGGGGGGGGGGGGGGGGGGCCGGGCCCGGCGCGGGGGGGGGGGGGGGGGGGGGGCCCCCCCCCCCCCGCCCCCCCCCCCCCGCACACACC
>NZ_JBICXG010000006.1:0-163357 GCF_043200175.1 Streptomyces sp. NPDC048462 | reverse complement strand
GGCGGGCGCCCCCTGCCGCCCCGGCGCGGGGGGGGGGCCGCGCGGGCGGCGGCCCCCCCGCCCCCCGGGGGGGCGCCGGGGCCCGGGCGGGCGCGCCCCCCCCCCCCACTCCCGCGTGTACGTCAGCGTGTCAGTACGAGGAGCCCGACACGCCCAGCGCGCCCGTCGGGTGCCAGACCGTCTTGGTCTCCAGGAACGCGGTGAGCCGGTGCGTGCCCGGGTCGGCCGACCAGTCGGCGCCCGGCACGGGCGGGCGGGAGACGCGCTTCAGGTTGTCGGCCGCCGCGATCTCCAGCTCCTTCGCCAGATCCGCGTCGGCCCCCGTGAGGTCGATGCCGTTCACGTCCTGGTGGGAGGCGAGCGGCGCGGCGAGCTCCGCGGTCTTCCCGGACAGGATGTTGACGACCCCGCCCGGCAGGTCCGAGGTGGCCAGCACCTCGCCCAGTGACAGGGCGGGCAGCGGGGCGTCGGCCGAGGCGATGACGACCGCGGTGTTGCCGGTCGCGATCACCGGGGCGACCACCGAGACCAGGCCCAGGAACGAGGACTCCTGCGGGGCCAGGACCGTGACGACACCGGTCGGCTCGGGCGTCGAGAGGTTGAAGAACGGCCCCGCGACCGGGTTCGCCCCGCCCACGACCTGGGCGATCTTGTCGGTCCAGCCCGCGTACCAGACCCAGCGGTCCACCGCCGCGTCCACGACGGCTGCGGCCTTGGACTTCGACAGTCCCTCGGCCTCCGCCACCTCCCGGACGAACTGCTCGCGGCGCCCCTCCAGCATCTCCGCGACGCGGTAGAGGACCTGGCCCCGGTTGTACGCGGTCGCGCCCGACCAGCCGCCGAAGGCCTTGCGGGCGGCGACGACCGCGTCGCGTGCGTCCTTGCGGGAGGACTGG
The DNA here is from genome assembly GCF_043200175.1 of Streptomyces sp. NPDC048462. NCBI lineage: Bacteria > Bacillati > Actinomycetota > Actinomycetes > Kitasatosporales > Streptomycetaceae > Streptomyces > Streptomyces sp. NPDC048462. The sequence goes on along the minus strand of NZ_JBICXG010000006.1, from coordinate 162,461 downwards.
GGCGCGTTGGCCAGCCACTTGCCCTTGGAGTCCGACACCTCGTACACCCGGCCGCTCTCGGAGCGGGGGAACTTGCCCCCGACGTACAGCTTGTAGGTCTTGAAGACACTCAGTCGCTGGTCAGACATCGAGGTAGGCCTCCAGACCGTGTCGGCCGCCCTCGCGGCCGAAGCCCGACTCCTTGTACCCGCCGAACGGCGAGGTCGGGTCGAACTTGTTGAACGTGTTGGCCCAGACGACGCCCGCCCGGAGCTTGTTGGCCACCGCGAGGATGCGGGAGCCCTTCTCCGTCCAGATGCCGGCCGACAGGCCGTACTGGCTGTTGTTGGCCTTGGCGACCGCCTCGTCCGGCGTACGGAAGGACAGCACGGAGAGCACCGGGCCGAAGATCTCGTCGCGGGCGACGGTGTGCGCCTGGGTGACGCCGGTGAACAGCGTCGGCGCGAACCAGTACCCCGAGGAGGGGAGTTCGCAGGGGGCGGACCAGCGCTCGGCGCCCTCGGCCTCGCCGGTCTCGACGAGCGAGGTGATCCGGGCGAGCTGCTCCGCGGAGTTGATCGCGCCGATGTCGGTGTTCTTGTCCAGCGGGTCGCCCAGGCGCAGCGTGGTCAGCCGGCGCTTGAGGGCGTCCAGCACCTCGTCCTGGACGGACTCCTGGACGAGGAGCCGCGAGCCCGCGCAGCAGACCTGGCCCTGGTTGAAGAAGATGCCGGTGACGATGCCCTCGACGGCCTGGTCGATCGGCGCGTCGTCGAAGACGATGTTGGCGCCCTTGCCGCCCAGCTCCAGAGTGGCCTTCTTGTCCGTGCCCGCGAGGCTCCGGGCGATGGCCTTGCCCACGGCGGTCGAGCCGGTGAAGGCGATCTTGTTGACGTCCCCGTGCTCGACGAGGGCCTGTCCGGCGTCCCCGTAGCCCGTGAGGATGTTGACGACGCCCTTGGGCAGCCCGGCCTGGCGGCAGATGTCCGCGAAGAAGAGTGCGGAGAGCGGGGTCGTCTCGGCGGGCTTCAGGACCACCGTGTTGCCGGTGGCGAGCGCCGGGGCGATCTTCCACGCGAGCATCAGGAGCGGGAAGTTCCACGGGATGATCTGGCCGGCCACACCGAGCGGACGCGGGTTCGCGCCGGCGTGCCCGTCTGTCGTCCTCCGGCCGAACCCCGCGTGCTCCAGCTTGTCGGCCCAGCCCGCGTAGTAGAAGAAGTGCGCGGCGACCAGCGGGAGGTCCGCGTCGCGGGTCTCCTTGATCGGCTTGCCGTTGTCCAGGGTCTCCAGGACGGCGAGCTCGCGGGAGCGCTCCTGGATGATCCGGGCGATCCGGAACAGGTACTTGGCGCGCTCGGAGCCGGGCAGCGCCGACCACTTCTCGAACGCGCGACGGGCGGCCCTCACGGCCCGGTCCACGTCCTCGGCGCCGGCGCGGGCGACCTCGGAGAGGACCTCCTCGCTGCTCGGCGAGACGGTCTTGAAGACCTTGCCGTCGGCGGCCTCGGTGAACTCACCGTCGATGAACAGGCCGTACGAGGGCGCGATGTCGACGACGGAGCGCGACTCGGGGGCGGGTGCGTACTCGAATGCGGATGCCATGGGTATCAGTCCACCGTCACGTAATCGGGGCCGGAGTAACGGCCGGTGCTGAGCTTCTGGCGCTGCATCAGCAGGTCGTTCAGCAGGCTGGAGGCGCCGAAGCGGAACCAGTGGTTGTCCAGCCAGTCCTCGCCCGCCGTCTCGTTCACCAGGACCAGGAACTTGATCGCGTCCTTGGAAGTGCGGATGCCGCCGGCCGGCTTCACGCCGATCTGGACACCGGTCTGCGCCCGGAAGTCGCGCACCGCCTCCAGCATCAGCAAGGTGTTCGCGGGGGTGGCGTTGACCCCGACCTTGCCGGTCGACGTCTTGATGAAGTCCGCGCCCGCCAGCATCCCGAGCCAGGAGGCCCGCCGGATGTTGTCGTACGTGGACAGCTCACCGGTCTCGAAGATCACCTTCAGCCGGGCGGAGCCGCACTCCGCCTTCACGGCGAGGATCTCCTCGTACACCTTCAGGTAGCGGCCGGAGAGGAAGGCGCCCCGGTCGATCACCATGTCGATCTCGTCGGCCCCGGCGGCCACGGCGTCGCGGACGTCCGCGAGCTTCACGTCGAGTGCGGCCCGGCCGGCCGGGAAGGCCGTCGCGACGGACGCCACCTTCACGCCGGAGCCGGCCAGGGCGGCGACCGCGGTCGCCGCCATGTCGGGATAGACGCAGACGGCGGCGGTGCGCGGCGACGTGCGGTCGGTGGGATCGGGATTGACGGCCTTGGCGGCGAGCGCCCGGACCTTGCCCGGGGTGTCCGCGCCTTCCAGCGTCGTCAGGTCGATCATCGAGATGGCGAGGTCGATGGCGTACGCCTTGGCCGTCGTCTTGACCGAACGGGTTCCGAGCGAGGCGGCGCGCGCTTCGAGGCCGACGGCGTCGACGCCGGGCAGCCCGTGCAGGAAGCGGCGCAGCGCACTGTCGGACGCCGTCGCGTCGACGAATGAAGGTGCAGTGGTGGGCATGGTCACCAGATGAGCATATCTACGCGCGTAGCGGCCTGTACAGGGGCCCATGCCGTTCGCGTATCGCCCGGCTCGGCCGCGCCGGGCGACCGGCGGTCGGGAAGCCGCCCCCGCATCCCTTGCGCCCGTCAGGCAGAATCGGGCTCATGACGAGCCCCACGCCACCCGCCGAGCCCACCTACGCCGACCGGACCTTCCGGTCGCCCGCCGGGCTGGTCGGGGGCGCCCTGCTGCTCCTGCTCATCCTCTGGATCGGTCTGGACGCCGCGATCCGGGGCGAGGGCCGGGTGCCGTGGCTGGCGCTGGCCGGGCTGCTGACCGCGGTGCCCCTGGTGATCGCCTTCACCGTGCGCCCCGTGGTGTTCGCCAACGACCGGCGCATCCGGATCCGCAACCCGTTCCGCACGATCACGCTGCCGTGGACCGACGTGGCGAACGTGCGCGCGGGCTACTCCAGCGAGCTGTTCACGCAGACCGGTACGAAGTACCAGCTCTGGGCGGTCCCGGTCTCCCTGCGCCGGCGGAAGAAGGCCGCCCGCCTCCAGTCCCGCCAGGCGACGGACGACCCGTACGGCCGGACATCGGTGACCGCCGATGTCCGCGCCACCAAGGCGCTGACCGCGGGCGCCGACCAGGCCGTGGTGGACCTGCGCGAACTGGCCGAACGCGCGGGCGACAAGCCCGTGGCGGGCGACGTCGTCTCCTCGGTGCGCTGGGCGTACGAGGTCATCGCACCGGCAGTTGTGGGCGCGGTGCTCCTGGTGGTGCTGGGCGCGACGGGCTGAGCGGGCGCTTCCGGCCGGGGTGACCCGCCCCTCACAGCCAGCCGTTGCGCTGGGCCTGCAGGGCCAGCTGGAAGCGGTTGGCGGCGCCCAGGCGGGCCATCAGGACCTGGATGCGGCGGAACAGTGTGCGGCGGCTGATGCCCAGTTCGCGGGTGACGGTCTCGTCGCTCGCGCCGCCCGCCAGGAGCCACAGGAGGCGGCGGTCGGCGGGTGGGAGGCCGCCGGGGCGGGCGGTGCTGCCGTGGAAGGGGAGGGCGTTCTGCCAGGACTGCTCGAACAGGGCGATGAGGGCGGAGAGCAGTCCGCACGGCTGCACGACCAGCATGGTGTTGTGCACATCGGCCTCCTTGATCGACAGCGACACGAGCGCGTACGCGTCGTCGATGATCACGAGCTTGACCGGCACGGACGGCAGCACCCTGGCCTGTTCGCCGGCGTTGACGCACGGTTCGATGACGTCCTTCAGATGGCCCGGGTGCTCCAGTGACTCCCGCGAGTACACGACGCGCTGGGTGACACCGCGCGCCAGGGTGGCCAGCGCGTCGTCCGTGGCGGCGGGCAGCGGGAAGTAGGGCGGTGACTCGAACTGCCGGATCTGCTCGCGGGCGCTCGCCCAGGCCCGGCGGATCCTGGGGCCGACGGCGTCGCCGGTGACGACCTCGACGAGGTGGTCGTTGTACGCCGCCAGCCGCTGGCGCCGGAACGAGTCGAACGCGCCCCCGACGGCGATGCGTGACGCCTCGACCTCGCTCGCCCGGTGCCGGGCGAGGATCTCCAGCCCCGCGGCCGGCGGCACCGGGGCCACCACGTCCCCGTCGTCCCCGGCGGCGCTCGCCAGGCCGGCGTCGACCAGCGCGCCGTACGCCGCGTCGAGCTCCGGGCCCGCCAGGCCGGCCGCCGCGCCGACGGCGGCCAGTGGCGCGGGGGCCAGGCCCAGGAGCGCGAGATAGACCTCGGCCGCCGGGTGACCGAGCCCGAGGAGCCGCAGCGCCGCACCGAGCTTCTCGTTCGTCATGCCCCCATTGTCCAACGGGCCCGGCCGGCGAATGGCCGATCCGTGCCAGTGGCACTCCTTGGCCCCGGCGGTGCGCGGTGGGCGATAGCGTCCGGATGCCGCCGACGACCGGCGGGCAGCGAGGGCGGCCCGGCCGCACCGGGCCGGCACGTCCCCCGCCGCCGAGGAACCCACCGGAAGAAGGTGCACGACGTGGCGAAAGGCCGGAAGAACCGTCTCTACGCAGGGATCTCCGATGAGCTGTCCGCCCTGATGCGGACGGGCTGGGCGGACACCGAGCGGCACGACCTCCAGCTCGGTGAGCAGGCCCCGTACGCCGCCGGCCGCCGTGCCGCGCTCTCCGCGCGCTTCCCGGGCGAGCGCCTCGTGATCCCCTCGGGGAACCTCAAGGTCCGCTCCAACGACGACGGCTACGCGTTCCGGCCCTACACCGGTTACGCGCACATGGCCGGCGACCTGGCCCGGGACGGCGCCCTCGTCCTCGAACCCCGCGCGGACGGCGGCCACGACGCCTACTGCTTCCAGCTGCCCCGCGACAGCCGGGACAACGACGAGTTCTGGACCGGCCCCACGGCGGAGCTGTGGATGGGCCGGCGCCGCTCGCTCGCGGAGTCGGAGCGCGTACTCGGCCTGCCCTGCCGCGACGTCCGCACCGCGGCCGACACGCTGGCCGCAGGGACCGGTGCGCCGACCCGGATCGTCCGGGGCATCGACCCGTCCCTTCAGGACGCCGTCACCACCGACGAGGAGCGCGACGCCGAACTGGAGGAGGCGCTCAGCGACCTCCGCCTGGTCAAGGACGCATGGGAGATCACCGAGCTCCGCAAGGCCGTCGACTCCACCGTGCGCGGATTCACCGACGTGATCGGTGAACTCTCCCGCGCGGTCGCCTCGTCCGAGCGGTGGATCGAGGGCACCTTCTTCCGCCGCGCCCGCCTGGAGGGCAACGCCGTCGGCTACGGCTCGATCTGCGCGGCCGGCGAGCACGCCACGATCATGCACTGGACCGACAACGACGGCCCCGTGCGCCCCGGCGACCTGCTCCTGCTCGACGCGGGCGTGGAGACCCACACCCTCTACACCGCCGACGTCACGCGCACCCTCCCGATCAACGGGACCTTCACCCCCTTGCAGCGCAAGGTGTACGACGCGGTGTACGAGGCGCAGGAGGCGGGCATGGCGGCCGTGAAGCCGGGGGCCGCCTACCGGGACTTCCACGAGGCGTCCCAGCGCCACCTCGCGGCCCGGCTGGTCGAGTGGGGCTTCATCGAGGGTCCGGCCGAGCGCGCTTACGAACTCGGCCTCCAGCGCCGCTTCACCATGGCGGGCACCGGGCACATGCTCGGCCTGGACGTCCACGACTGCGCGCACGCCCGGAACGAGGCGTACGTCGACGGCGTGCTGGAGCCGGGCATGGTGCTCACCGTCGAGCCCGGTCTGTACTTCCAGCCGGACGACCTCACCGTGCCCGAGGAGTGGCGCGGCATCGGCGTCCGGATCGAGGACGACCTGGTCGTCACCGAGGACGGCCACGAGAACCTGTCCGGCGGCCTGCCGAGGTCGGCCGACGACGTCGAGGCGTGGATGGCCCGCTTCGCCGGCTGAGCGGGCGTACGGACACAGCCGGAGAGGGGCGGCGGGAGGCGTCCGGCCTTCCCGCCGCCCCTCCCGGCTCAGATCCCGGCGGCGGCCGCCAGGTCCCGCTTGATGCCGCTCAGCAACTCGGCGCCCCTCGCGCGGGCCGCAGGCAGCCCGTCGGCCGAGGCGACCGGCACCACGACCTCCAGGTAGCACTTGAGCTTGGGCTCGGTGCCGCTCGGGCGGACGATCACCCGGGCGCCCTCCAGCCGGTAGCGGAGCCCGTCGGTGGGCGGCAGCAGTTCGGTGCCGTTCGACAGGTCCTCGGCCGAGGTGACGGCCAGGCCCGCGAGTGCGGCCGGCGGCCGCACTCGCAGCCGGCGCATGGCGTCCGCGATGAGGGACAGGTCATCGACCCGCACCGACAGCTGGTCCGTCGCGTGCAGCCCGTGCTCGACCGCGAGGTCGTCCAGCAGATCGAGCAGGGTGCGGCCCCGCTCCTTGAGGACGGAGGCGAGTTCGGCGACGAGCAGCGCGGCGGTGATGCCGTCCTTGTCGCGGACCCCGTCCGGGTCGACGCAGTAGCCGAGCGCCTCCTCGTAGCCGTAGCGCAGACCGTCCACCCGGGCGATCCACTTGAAGCCGGTCAGCGTCTCCTCGTAGCCGACACCCGCCTTCGCGGCGATCCGGCCGAGCAGGGACGAGGACACGATCGACTCGGCGAAGACGCCGGTGACACCGCGTCCGACGAGGTGCGCGGCGAGCAGCGCGCCGACCTCGTCGCCGCGCAGCATCCGCCAGCCGCCCTCGGCCGCCGGGTCCGGGACGGCGACGGCGCAGCGGTCGGCGTCCGGGTCGTTGGCGATGACGAGATCGGGGTCCGAGCGGCGCGCGGTGGCGAAGGCGAGATCCATCGCGCCGGGCTCTTCCGGGTTGGGGAAGGCGACGGTGGGGAACGCGGGGTCCGGCTCGGCCTGTTCGGTGACGAGGACCGGGGCGGGGAAGCCCGCCCGGCCGAAGGCCGCGGTGAGCACCGAGGTGCCGACGCCGTGCATGGCCGTGTAGACGACGCGGGCGGTACGGGGCGAGCCTGCGGCCAGTACCGCGTCCGTACGCGCCAGGTAGGCGTCCAGCACCTCGTCGCCGAGGGTCTCCCAGCCGTCGTCGGGACGGGGGACGGTGTCGAGCGGGCCGACCGCGGCGATCGCGGCGGCGATCTCACCGTCCGCCGGGGGGACGATCTGCGAGCCGTCGCCGAGGTAGACCTTGTAGCCGTTGTCGCGCGGCGGATTGTGGCTCGCGGTCACCTCGACACCCGCGACGGCGCCCAGGTGCCTTATGGCGTAGGCGAGTACGGGGGTGGGGAGAGGGCGGGGGAGCACCGCGGCGCGCAGTCCGGCGCCGGTCATCACGGCGGCGGTGTCGCGGGCGAAGTCGGTGGACTTGTAGCGGGCGTCGTAGCCGATGACGACGAGGCCGCCCGCCTGCCCCTGGTCCTTCAGGTAGGCGGCGAGCCCGGCGGCGGCGCGGATGACGACGGCGCGGTTCATCCGCATCGGGCCGGCGCCCAGCTCACCGCGCAGGCCCGCGGTGCCGAACTGGAGGGTGCCGGCGAAGCGGCCGGCGAGCTCGTCGAGGTCCTCGGTCTCGATGAGCTTGGCAAGCTCCTCGCGGGTCTCGGGGTCGGGGTCCTCGTCGAGCCAGGTCCTGGCCCGCGCGATGAGGTCCTGCGTGGTCACGGTGGTCCGCCTTTCGGGGGGTGGGGCGCGACGAGCCCCTCCGGCTGTCGGGGAGCGGGGGCCCGGGGGCCGGGGAACGGGCAGCCGCTCAGATGCGGTCCAGCAGGCGGGCCAGCAGCGAGCCCATCCGGGTCGCGGAGTCGCGGCCGGCCTGGAGCACCTCTTCGTGGTTCAGCGGCTCCCCGCTGAGCCCGGCGGCCAGGTTCGTCACCAGGGAGATGCCCAGGACCTCGGCCCCGGCCTCCCGGGCCGCGATGGCCTCCAGGACGGTGGACATGCCGACCAGGTCGCCGCCCATCGTCCGGACCATGTTGATCTCGGCCGGCGTCTCGTAGTGCGGGCCGGGGAACTGCACGTACACGCCCTCTTCGAGGGTCTCGTCGACCTCCTTGCACAGCGCGCGCAGCCGCGGCGAGTACAGGTCGGTCAGGTCGACGAAGTTGGCGCCGATGATCGGCGACGCCGCCGTGAGGTTGATGTGGTCGCTGATCAGGACCGGCTGCCCGGGGCGCATGCCCTCGCGCAGCCCGCCGCAGCCGTTCGTCAGGACGACGGTCCTGCAGCCCGCCGCGACGGCGGTGCGTACTCCGTGCGCCACGGCGGCGACGCCGCGGCCCTCGTAGAAGTGCGTGCGGCCCAGGAAGACCAGGGCGCGCTTCTCACCGATCAGGTACGAGCGGATCGTGCCGCCGTGCCCCTGGACGGCGGGGGCGGGAAAGCCCGGCAGTGCGGTCACCGGGAACTCGGCCTCCGGGATGCCGAGCGCATCGCCCGCGGGTGCCCAGCCGGAGCCCATCACGAGTGCGACGTCGTGGGTCTCGGCACCGGTCAGCTCGCGCAGGCGGGCGGCGGCGTCGGCGGCGGCGGCGCGCGGGTCGCCCTGGATGTGGTCCGGAATAACTGATGCGTTCACGCGGATGAGCGTAACCGCTGATTCCCTACGCGCGTAGATGTTCCCGCACAGAGACTCGGGGCATCCGTTCGTGCTTTCGCACAGAAGGCCCGGCCGGCGGGGGTCAGCAGGGGCGCTTGCGGAGTTCCATCACGTAGTCGTGCGGGGCGCCCGCCGAGTCTGCGGCGTCCGCGATCTCGCCGAGGTAGCGGGCCGAGGGCAGCCCGCCCTCGTAGCCGTTCAGCACGTACATCCAGGCCGGCTCCTCGCCGTCCAGGGTGTGCACCCTGACCCGCATCCGCCGGTAGATGTCCAGGCCGACGCCCTCCCAGCGGTCCATGGAGTCCTCGTCCATCGGGGCCAGGTCGTACAGGGCGACGAAGACCTGCGAGCGCGGCGCCTCGACCACCGTGGCCAGCGCGCCCTCCCAGCCCATCTGCTCCCCGCCGAAGGTCAGCCGCCAGCCGTTCAGCCAGCCGGTTCCGCGCAGCGGCGAGTGCGGTGCGCGGCGCGTCATCAGCCGCGCGTCGAGGTTGCCGGCGTATGCGGCGTAGAGCGACATGGGGTCGAGGGTACGGGAGGTGGCACCGGTGAGGTCGATTCCGGTGAGGAAGACGCCCGCTCGGGGGGTGCGCCGCGCTCGGCCCGGCCCCCGCCCCGGCGGCCCGGCGCACGTATGGAGGGCCCCGGGGCGAAGCACCTTGGCGCGTGCGGGACAATGAAGTACGTACTGCATTCACCCGGGGCGACCCCCTGGACCCCGGCCGGGGCAGCAGACGGCCGCGGGACGAAACGCGAGGCGGACTTTTCGTGACCCGGATCGTGATCATCGGCGGCGGACCCGGCGGGTACGAGGCGGCATTGGTGGGCGCCCAGCTCGGCGCGGAGGTGACCGTCGTCGACTGCGACGGCCTCGGCGGCGCGTCGGTGCTCACCGACTGCGTGCCCTCGAAGACCCTGATCGCGACGGCAGAGGTGATGACCACCTTCGACTCCTCGTACGAGGAGCTCGGCATCATCGTCGCGGACGACACCCCGCACCTGGAGCAGGCCGCGCGGGTGGTCGGCGTCGACCTCGGCAAGGTCAACCGGCGGGTGAAGCGCCTGGCGCTCGCCCAGTCCCACGACATCACCGCCTCCGTCACCCGTGCCGGCGCGCGGGTGATGCGCGGCCGGGGCCGCCTCGAGGGCCTCCAGGCCGCCGACGGCTCGCGCAGCGTCGTCGTGACCGCCGCGGACGGCACGGAGGAGACGCTCACCGCCGACGCCGTGCTGATCGCGACGGGCGGCCACCCCCGGGAGATCCCGGACGCGCTCCCCGACGGCGAGCGGATCCTGAACTGGACCCAGGTCTACGACCTCGACGAGCTCCCCGAGGAGCTCATCGTGGTCGGCTCGGGCGTCACCGGCGCGGAGTTCGCCGGCGCCTACCAGGCCCTCGGCTCGCGCGTCACGCTCGTCTCCTCCCGCGACCGGGTGCTTCCGGGCGAGGACCCGGACGCGGCCGCCGTCCTGGAGGACGTGTTCCGGCGCCGGGGCATGAACGTGATGGCCCGCTCCCGCGCCCAGTCCGCCAAGCGCGTCGGCGACCGCGTCGAGGTCACCCTGGCCGACGGCCGGGTCATCTCCGGCTCGCACTGCCTGATGGCGGTCGGCGCGATCCCGAACAGCGCGGGAATGGGCCTGGAGGACGCCGGGGTCCGGCTCAAGGACTCGGGCCACATCTGGACCGACAAGGTCTCCCGCACCAGCGCCCCGGGTGTCTACGCGGCCGGTGACGTCACCGGGATCTTCGCGCTCGCCTCGGTCGCCGCGATGCAGGGCCGGATCGCGATGTACCACTTCCTCGGTGACGCGGTCACCCCGCTGAACCTGAAGACGGTCTCCTCGAACGTCTTCACCGATCCGGAGATCGCCACGGTCGGCTACAGCCAGTCCGACGTCGACTCGGGCAGGATCGACGCCCGGGTCGTCAAGCTGCCGCTGCTGCGCAACCCGCGCGCCAAGATGCAGGGCATCCGGGACGGCTTCGTCAAAATACTCTGTCGCCCCGGCACCGGCATCGTGGTCGGCGGCTGCGTGGTCGCGCCCCGGGCGAGTGAACTGATCCACCCCATCTCGATCGCGGTCGACAACAATCTGACGGTGGAACAGATCGCAAACGCCTTCACTGTGTATCCGTCCCTGTCGGGATCGATCGCGGAAGTGGCCCGCCAGTTGCACACCCGTAAGCAGGCGGGCGAGGCGTAACCGCGCTGCGGAACCCCCGGCGGGCCCGGCATTCTCCGGCAACTCGGGCGGTTCCGCGACCACCCGCGATCAGTAGGGAACAACAACGGGGCCGCCTATACCACTTGGCGGCCCCTTGTATGAACAACTTCTGCAATTCAGCGCAAACTGCTGAGAACTATCGGGCGATGGCGTTACTGTCAGTTTCGTGTTCGCTGCAGAACGTCGTCAATTGATCCTCGAAATGGTGCGCGCCAACGGGGCGGTATCGCTCCGTGAGCTCGCCCGCGTCGTCCAGACCTCCGAAGTGACCGTACGGCGGGACGTGCGGGCACTGGAGGCAGAAGGACTCCTCGACCGCCGGCACGGCGGTGCGGTCTTGCCGGGCGGTTTTACGCGGGAGTCTGGCTTTCCGCAGAAATCCCATCTCGCCACCGCGGAGAAGACGGCCATCGCCGATCTGGCCGCAGGTCTCGTCGAAGAGGGCGAGGCCATCGTGGTCGGCGCCGGTACGACCACGCAGGAGCTGGCCCGCCGGCTCGCGCGGGTCCCCGGTCTGACCGTGGTCACCAATTCGCTGCTCGTCGCCCAGGCCCTGGCCCATGCCAACCGGGTGGAAGTGGTGATGACCGGGGGCACCCTGCGCGGCTCCAACTACGCGCTGGTGGGCAGCGGGGCCGAGCAGTCGCTCCAGGGCCTGCGGGTCTCGCGCGCGTTCCTGTCCGGGAGCGGCCTCACCGCCGAGCGCGGGCTCTCCACGTCCAACATGCTCTCCGCGAGCGTGGACCGGGCGCTGGTTCAGGCGGCCGGGGAGGTGGTGGTCCTGGCCGACCACACCAAGCTCGGCTCCGACACCATGTTCCAGACGGTGCCGACCGACCTGATCACCCGGCTCGTGACGGACGAGCCGGCCGCGCACGACGACCGTGCGGCGGCTGAGCTGCAGGCCCTGGCGGACCAGGGGGTGCAGATCGCGGTGGCGGGCCCCTCGGGCGCCCCGGCCCCGGCCTCGTCCGACCAGGGGCCATCCGGGCGGGGCAACCGCCGGGACATGCCCCTGCCGGGTCAGCGGCGCACGCACGGGGGCGGGCCGCAGCCGTTGCGGGGTTCCTCGGTGCTGGCGGAGCAGGGCCAGGCGGACCGGGCACGGGTGGCGGACCTGCGCCGCCGGTAGCGGGTTCGGCGGAGGTCCGGGTGTCGGGGGCGCTGCCCCCGTACCGCCGCTCCTCAGGCCGCTGAGGGGCCCGGATGTGCCGCGCCCAGTCCCTGCACCGTCAGTGCCAGCAGCCGGTCCGCCAGGCCCGGATCGTCGGGCGACTGCTCGGCGGCCAGCGCGATCGCGTTGGTGAGCTGCATCAGGTCGTCGATGGACACGTCCGCCCGCACCGCCCCGCCCGTCTGCGCACGGGCCAGCAGGACCGAACCCGCACGGCGCATCGGCACATTGCACCGCGACAGCGCAGAAGTCTCGTCCCGGCAGGTCGACATGAGGGCCTGGGCCAGCCCGCGATACTCACCCGCATGAGTGATGATCGTGCCCAGCCACTCCACCAGCGCGTCGCACGGCCGCTCCGCCCCGGCCAGCTCGCGGGAGCGGGCGATGAGGTCGGCCACCGCCTCCTGGAAGACGGCGCTCATCAGCGCGTGCCGGGTCGGGAAGTGCCGGTACAGGGTGCCGATCCCCACCCCCGCGCACCGCGCGACATCCTCCAGGGACGCCGTCGTGCCGTGCTCCGCGAAGGCGGTGCGGGCCTCGGCCAGCAGCCGGTCGTAATTGCGGCGCGCGTCGGCGCGCATGGGCCGGGCCGGTGTCGCTGCTGTGCTCGTCGCCATCGCGCAGTCCTCCCTGATTCCGCCGCGGGGGTCCAGGATGCCATCGCCCGTCCGGCCCAGTGGCCAGGGAGCCCGCAGGCTCCGGGCGGACAACGGCCGGCGCCCCCGTCACGTCGTACGACATGACGGGGGCGCCGGGGAACGCGAGGAGCGGGGGTCAGTCCTTGATCTCGCAGATCACGGCACCGGACGACAGCGAGCTGCCGACCTCGGCGGTCAGGCCCTTGACCGTGCCGGAGCGGTGCGCGTTGAGCGGCTGCTCCATCTTCATGGCCTCCAGGACGACGATCAGGTCGCCCTCCTTGACCTCCTGGCCCTCCGCCACCGCGATCTTCACGATCGTGCCCTGCATCGGGGAGGCGAGGGTGTCGCCGGAGACCGCCGAGCCGGACTTCTTGGCCGCGCGGCGCTTGGGCCTGGCACCCGCCGCGAGACCGGTGCGGGCCAGGCTCATGCCGAGCGAGGAGGGCAGCGAGACCTCGAGACGCTTGCCGCCGACCTCGACGACGACGGTCTCGCGGCCGGACTCCTCGTCCGCGTCGGCCTCGGCGGGCGCGGCGAAGGCCGGGATCTCGTTGACGAACTCGGTCTCGATCCACCGGGTGTGGATGGTGAACGGGTCGGCGGTGAACGCGGGGTCGACGACGACGGCGCGGTGGAAGGGGATGGCGGTGGCCATGCCCTCGACGGTGAACTCGGCCAGGGCGCGGGCCGCGCGCTGCAGTGCCTGTTCACGGGTGGCGCCGGTGACGATCAGCTTCGCGAGGAGCGAGTCCCACGCGGGGCCGATCACGCTGCCGGACTCGACGCCGGCGTCGAGGCGGACCCCGGGGCCGGTCGGCGGGGCGAACAGGGTGACCGTGCCGGGGGCGGGCAGGAAGCCCCGGCCCGGGTCCTCGCCGTTGATCCGGAACTCGAAGGAGTGCCCGCGCATCGCGGGGTCGTCGTAGCCGAGCTCCTCGCCGTCCGCGATGCGGAACATCTCGCGCACGAGGTCGATGCCGGTGACCTCCTCGGTGACCGGGTGCTCGACCTGGAGGCGGGTGTTGACCTCCAGGAAGGAGATCGTGCCGTCCACGCCGACCAGGAACTCGACCGTGCCGGCGCCGACGTAGCCGGCCTCCTTCAGGATCGCCTTGGACGCCGCGTACAGCTCCGCGTTCTGCGCCTCGGACAGGAAGGGGGCCGGGGCCTCCTCGACGAGCTTCTGGTGGCGGCGCTGGAGCGAGCAGTCACGGGTGGAGACGACGACCACGTTGCCGTGGGTGTCGGCCAGGCACTGGGTCTCCACGTGCCGGGGCTTGTCGAGGTAGCGCTCCACGAAGCACTCGCCGCGCCCGAACGCCGCGACGGCCTCCCGGACCGCGGAGTCGTAGAGCTCCGGGATCTCATCGAGGGTCCGGGCGACCTTCAGCCCGCGCCCGCCACCGCCGAAGGCGGCCTTGATCGCGATCGGCAGCCCGTTCTCCTCGGCGAACGCGACGACCTCGGCGGAACCGGAGACCGGGTCGGGGGTACCCGCGACGAGCGGGGCACCGGCACGCTGGGCGATGTTACGGGCGGCGACCTTGTCACCGAGGTCCCGGATCGCCTGCGGCGGCGGACCGATCCACGTCAGCCCGGCGTCCAGCACGGCCTGCGCGAACTCGGCGTTCTCCGAAAGGAACCCGTATCCCGGGTGGATCGCGTCCGCCCCGGAGTCCTTGGCAGCCTGGAGCACCTTGGCCATGTCCAGGTAGCTGGCGGCCGGGGTGTCACCGCCCAGCGCGAATGCCTCGTCGGCCGCACGTACATGCAACGCGTCGCGGTCCGGGTCCGCGTAGACGGCCACGCTCCCGATTCCCGCGTCCCGGCAAGCTCGGGCAACACGGACAGCAATTTCGCCACGGTTGGCGATGAGCACCTTGCGCACGATGGCTCCCTCCTTGAAACAAGCTGAGTTTAGGGACTACCGACACGGCCCTACGACCCGTCCCCAACGGTGAGCTTGCCCACACGGAGTGTGATTCGAGGCCTGCTCAAGTCGCGAAATCCCTTGTGGAACCACGGTACGCCGGGAACCATAACCGCACAGTAGCCACGAGGTGTGGTCCAGGTCTCTGTCGGTAAGGGCAGCGACGCCCGGTGTTTCTTTGTCTGATTCCCACTAACGGCCGCGCGTTTCTTTGCCCGGCGGCCGGCGGCTCGCGCAACTGGCGGCCCCCGCGCGTGCCGCCGGGACGCGAAGGCGGTCGAACCCCTTGTCCCGAGCATTACCGGTTAGTAGGGTCCGCGCTATCGCACGTACTGCAGGTAACAGGGGGTGAGCGCCGTGATGCGACGGACGGTGGCATACATATCCGCGATCGTGCTGTTCGCGGAGGCCGTGGGCATCGTGATCGTCAACGGTGTCATGGCGACGTTCGTGGAGAACCAGGACATGTCCCTCGCGGGGACGGATCCCGATCTCATGGCCAACGGAGCCTGGGTGCTGGGCGGGGTCTCCGGGCTCTTCCTGCTGCTGTGCGGCGTGCTGCTCCTGCTGAGCGGCATCCGCGACCGGGCCCCGGGCCGGATCGCCAGGATCGTCCTCATCTGCTGCGCCGTCATCCACGGGGTGCTGGGTGCGCTCGCGGTGGGACTGATCGGCTGGACCGCGTTCGTGTTCATGATGGTGGTGCTCGGTCTGATCGTGCTGACGCTGGTGGCGTACAGCCCCGGCCGGGACGCACCGGCCGCCGGGGCGGAGGCCGAGAAGCCGGTGGCCCCGGCCCCGGCCTGACGGACGGCCCCCTCTCCGGCCCGGAGACGACCCCCGGACCCGGCCGGACCGCCCCCGCTCAGGCCCAGAGTTCGGTGACCGTGATCCCCAGCTCGCCGAGCAGCCGCCGCAGCAGGGGCAGCGAGAGTCCGATGACGTTGCCCGGGTCGCCGTCGATGGAGTCCACGAACGGCGCCGAGCGCCCGTCGAGGGTGAACGCGCCCGCCACATGCAGCGGTTCGCCGGAGG
Organism: Streptomyces sp. NPDC048462; assembly: GCF_043200175.1. NCBI lineage: Bacteria > Bacillati > Actinomycetota > Actinomycetes > Kitasatosporales > Streptomycetaceae > Streptomyces > Streptomyces sp. NPDC048462. The sequence goes on along the minus strand of NZ_JBICXG010000006.1, from coordinate 146,864 downwards.
CCACGTAGGCGGCGATCTCGGCGTCCGTCGGCTCACCGAAGCGGACCGTCGTGGACGCGGTCTGTGAGACCGTCCGCCCGGCCGCGGTGTCCGTCAGGCTGTGACCCGTCCGCAGCACCCCGGACCGGCCCCGCATCGACTTCCAGCGGGCCGTGGCCTCCTCGGCGTCGGCCGGCTTGCCGAGCGCCTCGCCGTCGAGCTCCAGGACCGAGTCGCAGCCGATGACCAGGGCCCCCGCGACCTCCGGCAGCGCCGCCACCGCGGCGGCCTTGGCCTCGGCCAGCACCAGCGCCAGCTCGGCGGGGGTCGGGGCGCTCAGCGCGTCCTCGTCCACCCCGCTGACGATCACCTCGGGAGCGAACCCGGCCTGCCGGAGCAGACCGAGGCGGGCGGGCGAGGCGGAGGCGAGCACGAGGCGGCGGGGCGCGGGATCAGTCATGCGCGCCATCGTACAAATCAGCCGGTGCGGGTGGCCCCGGCACGGTGCCCCCAGGGGAGGGTGCCCGCCCTGTCAGCGGGTGCCGCTCACGAACATGGCGACCACCATGGCCAGCGCGAGCACCAGACCCACGCGCCGCATCATGTCCTGGGCGTCGCGCAGTTCCTTCGGCGGCTTGTTCTCGGGATCGGACCACAGCATGCTTCCGATCCTGCTGCGGCGGACCGGGCCCGCGCCTGAGTACGAGTACTCAACAACCGCCCCGGGCGTACCCGGCTACCCGGGCCAGTACGTACGTGCCCAGGCGCGCGGCCCCGGCAGATGGCGGCCGCGCCGGGCGACCCGGCCCGGGTCGGACCAGCGCGCGGGCAGCTCCGGCGCTCCGGACGACACGGCGGCCACCGCGGCGGCGCGCGCCTGGACGACCGCGAGCGCGGCTGCCAGCTCTTCCGGGGTCGGATTGCCCCGTACGACCTTGATCATGGCCAGAGCCCTTTCTAGAGAGGGATGTTGCCGTGCTTCTTCGGGGGCAGCGACTCCCGCTTGGTCCGCAGCTGCCGCAGTCCCTTGACCACGTGGGCCCGGGTGTCGGACGGCATGATCACCGCGTCCACGTAGCCGCGCTCGGCCGCCACGTACGGGTTGAGCAGCGCGTCCTCGTAGTCCGCGATCAGCTCGGTGCGGGTCGCCTCCTGGTCCTGCGCGGCGGCGATCGTGCGCCGGTGCAGGATGTTGACGGCGCCCTGCGCACCCATGACGGCGATCTGGGCGGTCGGCCACGCGACGTTGATGTCGGCGCCCAGGTGCTTGGAGCCCATGACGTCGTACGCGCCGCCGAACGCCTTGCGGGTGATCACCGTGATCAGCGGGACCGTCGCCTCCGCGTACGCGTAGATCAGCTTGGCGCCGCGCCGGATGATGCCGCCGTACTCCTGGTCGACGCCGGGCAGGAAGCCGGGCACGTCGACGAAGGTCAGCACCGGCACGTTGAACGCGTCGCAGGTGCGGACGAAGCGCGCGGCCTTCTCGCTCGCGTTGATGTCCAGGCAGCCGGCGAACTGCAGCGGCTGGTTGGCGACGATGCCGACCGGATAGCCCTCGACCCGGCCGAAGCCGGTGAGGATGTTCGGCGCGAACAGGGCCTGGGTCTCCAGGAACTCACCGTCGTCCAGCACGTGCTCGATCGCGGTGTGCATGTCGTACGGCTGGTTCGCGGAGTCCGGGATGAGCGTGTCCAGCTCGCGGTCCTCGTCGGTGACCGCCAGGTCCGCCTCCTCCGGGAAGGCCGGGGCCTCGGAGAGGTTGTTCGACGGGAGGTAGGAGAGCAGCGACTTGACGTACTCGATGGCGTCCTTCTCGTCGCCCGCCATGTGGTGCGCCACCCCGGAGGTGGTGTTGTGGGTGCGGGCGCCGCCGAGCTCCTCGAAGCCGACGTCCTCACCGGTGACCGTCTTGATGACGTCGGGGCCGGTGATGAACATGTGCGAGGTCTGGTCGACCATGACCGTGAAGTCGGTGATCGCGGGGGAGTAGACCGCGCCGCCCGCGCACGGTCCGACGATCAGCGAGATCTGCGGGACGACACCCGAGGCGTGCACATTGCGCCGGAAGATCTCCGCGAAGAGGCCCAGCGCCGCCACACCTTCCTGGATGCGGGCGCCGCCGCCGTCGTTGATGCCGATGACCGGACAGCCGGTCTTCAGCGCGAAGTCCATCACCTTGACGATCTTCTCACCGTAGACCTCGCCGAGCGAGCCGCCGAAGATGGTGAAGTCCTGCGAATACACGCAGACGGGGCGGCCGTCGACTGTGCCGTACCCGGTGACGACACCGTCTCCGTAGGGCCGGTTCTTCTCGATCCCGAAGTTCGTCGAGCGGTGCCGGGCGAATTCGTCGAGCTCGACGAAGGAGCCCTCGTCCAGCAGCAGGTCCACGCGCTCGCGCGCCGTCAACTTGCCCTTCGCGTGCTGCTTCTCCACCGCGCGGGCGGACCCCGCGTGGGTCGCCTCCTCGATACGGCGCTGCAGGTCCGCGAGCTTGCCCGCGGTGGTGTGGATGTCGGTCTCTTCCGGCTCGGACATCGGGTTGCGGCTCCCTGCCTGGTCACGGGGACGACTGTGCTGCTGATCAGCGGATGAACAGCTACTGCCCCGTAGCGTATCGGCGCGGATACGGTTCGGCAGTGCGTCGTTTGACACACCTAGGGTGGCTTGCATGACACCCTCGGATGCGTCTCACAGCCGTTGGTCGGACCTGGACCGGCCGCCCCTGAACGTCCCCGCGCTGCGCCGCGGTCTGCTCCGGCCGGACGGCCTGTGGAGCGCCCTCGACGTCGTGGACTCGACCGGGTCCACCAACTCCGACCTCGCGGCGCGAGCGGCCGGGCTGACCGAGGGCGCCGTCCTGGTCGCCGAGGAGCAGACCGCCGGCCGGGGCCGCCTGGACCGGACCTGGACCGCGCCCGCCCGCTCGGGCCTGTTCTTCTCCGTCTACCTGAAGCCCGGCGCGGTCCCCGTCCAGCGGTGGGGCTGGCTGCCGCTGCTCACCGGGGTCGCGGTGGCGACCGGCCTGGCGAGATCGGCGGGCGTCGACACGGCACTGAAGTGGCCCAACGACCTGCTGGTCACCGTCGGGGCCGAGGAGCGCAAGGCGGGCGGCATCCTGGCCGAACGCGCCGGGGACGGCGTCGTCATCGGCATCGGCCTCAACGTCTCCCTGCGCGAGGACGAGCTCCCCGCCCCCACGGCCGCCTCGCTCGCCCTGGCCGGAGCGGTCTCCACGGACCGCGAGACGCTGCTCAGGGGCGTGCTGCGCGCACTGGAGCAGTGGTACGGCAAATGGCGCGCGGCGGACGGGGACGCCGCCGCGAGCGGCCTCCAGGAGGCGTACGCGGCCGGCTGCGCGACGCTCGGGCGGACGGTGCGCGCCCAGCTGCCGGGCGACCGCACGCTCACCGGGGAGGCGGTGGCGATCGACGGTGACGGGCGCCTCGTCCTGTCGGCCGGCGACGGCCTCCAGGAGCCGGTCTCGGCGGGCGACATCGTCCACCTGCGGGGAGCCGGGGGCGGTCTGACCTGAGAAGCTGTTGTCTTCCTCCGCCTTGGATCCGAAGGCACCACCCCCCTCGGCCTGATCCAACCGGAGCAAGACAACAGCTTCTGAGCGGCGCGCCCCAGGTCGAGACGGCCTGAGGACGTGAGGCAGGGCACACCTGCCGTATCGTTGAGGCGATCCACCGACAGATCGGCAGGGCAGTGCGCAGGGAACGGGCAGGAGGCGGCTGGTGACCGTCGACGACACGACCTCCGGCGATGACTCGGAGCCCTCGTCGGACCCATCGGTCCACGCGACACCCCATCACGAAGTCGACCACACGGCCGAGCCGACCGACGATCCCCTCGCGATCAGGCTGGAAGCGCTGATCCTGGGCGCCGACCGGCGCTACACCCCGTTCCAGGCCGCCCGGACCGCCGGCGTCTCGATGGACCTGGCATCCCGGTTCTGGCGGGCCATGGGCTTCGCCGACATCGGCCAGGCCAAGGCGCTGACCGAGGCGGACGTGCTGGCGCTGCGCCGGCTGTCCGGTCTGGTCGAGGCCGGGCTGCTGAGCGAGCCGATGGCGATCCAGGTCGCCCGGTCCACCGGGCAGACCACCGCCCGGCTGGCGGAGTGGCAGATCGACTCCTTCCTGGAGGGCCTGACCGAGCCGCCCGAGCCCGGCATGACTCGCACCGAGGTCACCTACCCGCTGGTCGAGCTGCTCCTGCCGGAGCTGGAGGAGTTCCTGGTCTACGTGTGGCGGCGCCAGCTCGCCGCCGCCACCGGCCGGGTCGTGCAGGCGGCGGACGACGACGAGATGGTCGACCGCCGCCTTGCCGTCGGCTTCGCCGACCTCGTCGGCTTCACCCGGCTCACTCGCCGCCTGGAGGAGGAGGAGCTCGGCGAACTCGTCGAGGCCTTCGAGACCACCTGCGCCGACCTGGTCGCCGCCCACGGCGGCCGGCTCATCAAGACCCTCGGTGACGAGGTCCTCTACGCCGCCGACGACGCGGGCACCGCTGCCGAGATCGCGCTGCGCCTCGTCGAGGCGATGACGCTGGACGAGTCGATGCCCGCACTGCGCGTCGGCATCGCGTTCGGCACGGTCACCACCCGGATGGGCGATGTGTTCGGCACCACCGTGAACCTCGCCAGCCGGCTCACCTCGATAGCGCCGAAGGACGCCGTCCTGGTGGACGGGGCGTTCGCCGAGGAGCTGACCCGCACCGGCGACGCCCCCGCGTCCGAGGCGCGGGCCGCCGAGGAGGCCGCGGCCGCCGCCGAGCGCGCCGGCCGGGAGGGCGCGGAGGGCGAGGAGCCGAGGCCCGTACCCAAGTACCGCTACGGGCTCCAGCCGATGTGGCAGCGCCCGGTGCGTGGCCTCGGTGTCGTCGAACCGTGGCTGCTGGCCCGCCGCGGCAGCTCCTGACCCGCCCCTGACGGGCTGCCCCGGCAGAGCCTTAGGGCCCGTCTTCAAACTGCCGTCTGCCGGGCGGCGCCATGCACGCACTCTCGCCGCACCGGCCCCAGACCCCGGTACGTCCAGTACAGGGGCCTGGGGCCGGCACGCCGAGAGCACGCACCTGACGCCGCCCGGCCGCCCTTCGGGCGACGACGGCAGTTTGAAGACGGGCCCTAGGATCCCTCCGGTAACGCTCGTTAACCGACAGGGGTGCAGCCATGACCGTCACGTCCGAGCAGCGGTTCGGGGAGTTCGTCGTCGTACGGGGTCACGAGGGACTGGAGCACGTCGCCGAGCTGGTCCTCGACCGGCCGAAGGCCATGAACGCGGTGTCCACGGACATGGCCCGCTCGATCGGCGCCGCCTGTGCCGCGCTCGCCGCCGACCCGGACGTGCGGGTCACCGTCCTCACCTCCAGCCACGAACGGGCCTTCTGCGTGGGGGCGGACCTCAAGGAGCGGAACTCCTTCACCGACGCGGACCTGGTGCGGCAGCGGCCCACGGCGCGCGCCGCCTACACCGGCGTCCTCGAACTGCCGATGCCGACGATCGCCGCGGTGCACGGCTTCGCGCTCGGCGGCGGCTTCGAGCTGGCGCTGTCCTGCGATCTGATCGTGGCCGACGCCACGGCCCTGGTGGGCCTGCCCGAGGTCTCGGTCGGGGTCATCCCGGGCGGCGGCGGCACCCAGCTGCTGCCGCGCCGGATCGGGGCGGCGCGCGCCGCCGAGCTGATCTTCACCGCCCGCCGGGTGGCGGCGGCCGAGGCCCGGGAGCTGGGGCTGGTGGACGAGCTGGTGGCGGCGGGCGAGGACCGGTCCGAGGCGCTGGCGCTGGCCGGGCGGATCGCGGGCAACTCCCCGGTGGGGCTGCGGGCGGCCAAGCGGGCGCTGCGGCTGGGGCACGGGCTCGATCTGCGGGCGGGCCTGGACGTCGAGGACTCCGCGTGGCGGTCGGTGGCCTTCTCCGGGGACCGTGCGGAGGGCGTCGCCGCGTTCAACGAGAAGCGGAAGCCGCAGTGGCCCGGAGAATGACGCATGCGTCACGTTGAGTGATCGCATGGCGACGCAACGCGCATGATCGTCACCGCAAACTGATCAAATCACCACAAATCTACATAGGCTGGGGTGATGGGTGGTGATGATGCGCGGCTCCGGGCCGTGGTTTCGCTTGCACAGGCGATGGCGGCGGCGCACACCCCGCGGGGATGCTGGCGGGCGGCCGCGCTGGGGGCGTGCGAGGCGCTGGGCGGCTCCTTCGCCGCGTTGTCGGTCTGGGAGCGCGGGCGCGGCCGGCTGCGGGTCCTGGTGAACGCGGGCGACCGGGCGGAGGGGGAGGAGGAGTTCCCCGACGAGGAGACCTACCCGGTGCACCAGTTCCCGGAGATCACCGAGTTCCTCCATGAGCGGTGGGCCGGGGGCGGTGAGCCGGACGCCTGGGTGGAGACGGCCGACGGCCCGGTGGAGCCGGAGCCCTCGGGCGGCGGGCGGGGTGCCGGGGCGGCGGGTGCGCGCGGTTACGGGCACGGCTACTGCCATCAGCGGGTGGCGGCCCTGCGCCGGCGCGGGCGCGGCTGCTGTGTGGTGGCGCCGATCGTGCTGCACGGCCGGGCCTGGGGCGAGCTGTACGTGGCGCGGCCGGTGGGGCAGCCGGTGTTCGGGCGGGCGGACGCGGACTTCGCCACCGTGCTGGCCGCCGTCGTGGCCGCCGGGATCTCCCAGACGGAGCGGCTGGAGGAGGTGCGCAAGCTCGCCTTCACCGATCCGCTGACCGGCCTCGCCAACCGGCGGGCCGTCGACATGCGCCTGGACGAGGCGGTGGAGCGGCACCGGGTGGACGGTTCGGTGGTGAGCCTGGCCGTCTGTGACCTCAATGGGCTGAAGGCGGTCAACGACACTCACGGCCACGCGGTCGGCGACCGCCTGCTGGAACGTTTCGGCTCGGTGCTGTCGCGGTGCGGCGCGATGCTGCCGGGGGCGCTGTCGGCCCGGCTCGGCGGGGACGAGTTCTGCCTGCTGGCGGTGGGTCCGACGGCGGACGAGGTGGTCGCGGTGGCCACCGAGCTCTGTGAGCGGGCGGCCGAGCTGGAGTTCGGCAACGGGGTCGCCTGCGGGATCGCCTCCACCGGCGACCCGATCGGCCCGGTGGTCTCCGCCCGGCGGCTGTTCCGGCTCGCGGACGCGGCCCAGTACCGGGCGAAGGCGGCCCGCTCGCTGCGGCCCGTGGTGGCGGGGCGCGACGGCGAGGTGATCCGGCTGGCCGACTCCCCGCCCAAGGCCGCCCACGACCGCCGCCGGCTGCGCGGCAACCGTCCCTGAGCGGCTGAGTCCCTGAGCCGCGAGGTCCGGTCGGTAAGGGGTCAACCCGGCGACCACTAGTGACATGAAGAGATTCAATCCGTACGCTTCTGAATATGGATATGCATACAGTCGTGGTGGGGACGTCCGGTACCACCGCCCAGGACGTCATCGCCGTGGCCCGGGGCAACGCCCGCGTCGAGCTCTCCGCCGCCGCGGTGGGCGCTCTCGCCGCGGCCCGCGAGGTCATCGAAGCCCTCGCCGCCAAACCCGAGCCGGTCTACGGCGTCTCCACCGGATTCGGTGCCCTCGCCAGCCGCCACATCAGCCCCGAGCTCCGCGCCCAGCTCCAGCGCAACATCGTCCGCTCGCACGCCGCGGGCATGGGCCCGAGGGTCGAGCGCGAGGTCGTCAGGGCGCTGATGTTCCTCCGGCTCAAGACGGTCGCCTCGGGCCACACGGGCGTGCGGCCCGAGATCGCGCAGACCATGGCCGACGTCCTGAACGCAGGGATCACACCCGTCGTTCACGAGTACGGTTCGCTCGGCTGCTCGGGCGACCTGGCACCGCTCTCGCACTGCGCGCTGACCCTGATGGGCGAGGGCGACGCGGAGGGCCCCGACGGCACCGTGCGCCCCGCCGGCGAGCTCCTCGCCGCCCACGGCATCACCCCGGTCGAGCTGCGCGAGAAGGAGGGCCTCGCCCTCCTCAACGGCACCGACGGGATGCTCGGCATGCTCGTGATGGCCATCGCCGACCTCCGGAGCCTCTACACCTCGGCGGACATCACCGCGGCCCTCTCCCTGGAGGCCCTGCTCGGCACGGACAAGGTCCTCGCCCCCGAACTGCACGCCATCCGCCCGCACCCGGGCCAGGGCGCCAGTGCGGACAACATGCTGCGGGTACTGGCCGGTTCGGGCCTCACGGGGCGGCACGCCGAGGTCACAGGCGACGCGCCGCGCGTCCAGGACGCCTACTCGGTGCGCTGCGCCCCCCAGGTCAACGGCGCGGGCCGGGACACCGTCGCGCACGCCGCGACGGTCGCCGACCGCGAGCTCGCCGCCGCCGTGGACAACCCGGTGGTCCTCGCCGACGGACGGGTCGAGTCCAACGGCAACTTCCACGGGGCGCCGGTCGCCTACGTCCTGGACTTCCTCGCGATCGTCGCCGCCGACCTCGGCTCGATCACCGAGCGCCGCACCGACCGGCTGCTGGACAAGAACCGTTCGCACGGGCTGCCGCCGTTCCTGGCGGACGACGCGGGCGTCGACTCCGGCCTGATGATCGCCCAGTACACCCAGGCGGCCCTGGTCAGCGAGATGAAGCGGCTCGCCGTCCCGGCCTCGGCGGACTCGATCCCGTCCTCCGCGATGCAGGAGGACCACGTCTCGATGGGCTGGTCGGCCGCGCGCAAGCTCCGTACCGCCGTGGACAACCTCGCCCGGATCGTCGCCGTCGAGCTGTACGCGGCGACCCGCGCGATCGAGCTGCGTGCCGCACAGGGGCTGACTCCGGCGCCCGCCTCGCTCGCGGCCATCGAGGCGCTGCGGGCGGCGGGCGTCCAGGGCCCGGGGCCGGACCGCTTCCTGTCGCCGGACCTGGCCGCCGCCGACGCGTTCGTGCGCGCGGGCGGGCTCGTCGCGGCGGTGGAGCCGGTGACGGGGCCGCTCGCCTGATCCAAACGAAAGACCCTGCCGTGGCCGGCCAGGAGCGGCCCGGCGCCCGCTGCCGCGTGACTGTCAGTGCGCGGGCAGCGGGCCCGTGCGGCGTACGGAGTAGGTGACGAAGCCCGCGCCGATGCCCAGGAACGCCATGCCCCCGATCAGGTACGGGGTCGTGTCGGTGCCGGTCCCGGTGTCCGCGAGCCTCGCGCCGTCCGCGCCGGTGGCGCCCATGGCGTCGATGGCGTCGATGGCGGCCGTCCGGTCCGGGGTGCCCCGGTCACCGCCCGTATCGCCGGTCGCGGTGGCTGTCGGCACGAACCAGAGGGCGCACAGCAGCGTCCCCGCGGCGGTGGCGGTCAGGAGCGGGCGGCGGGTGCTGGCCACGGAATCGATCCCCCTTGTGACAGCCGTGAGTTAGGCCTGCGACCGATGCTAGTGAAAGCAGCGGGTCGCAGGAAAGCCGAGGCGGCCGGGAGCTTACGCTCCGGCACATGAGCACTTCTGAGACATCACGTTATGTTCGCCTTCGGGTCGAAATGGTGTTGGAGATCACCGACGCCGATGCCCTGAGCGGAACCGCTCTGGAGAGCCTCGCGGCCGAGTACGGCGAGCCCGGCGGGGATTCCGCCGAGGAGCGTACGCATGCCGAGAGCGCCGTCCGGGAAGACGGTGCGGAGGCCCTTGCCTCGCTGATCGATCCGTTCGACCTGGTCAGCGAGGTGCCCGGGGTCGAGCTGACCCAGGCCTCCTGGAGCAGCGAGAGCATCGCCTACGACCCGCAGGACCCGGACGGATGGGACCTCGACGACGACGATGACGAAGAGGACGGGGACGACGGCGACGTGGACGCCGTCGGCGTCCCGCACAATGGGGAGGAGAACGACGACGACGGCGGCGCGGAGCGACGGGCGTAGCGGGTGGACAACCACCGGCCCCGGCCCGTCTCCGGCGGGCCGGGGCCGGTGGGCAGGACAGCCGGCGCACCGGATCGCGAAGCTGCCGCGCAACCGGCCGGACACCGGCGGCACCTACGCGGTGGAGCACGGGAACCACCGTGGAGACCCGTACGTCGATGAGTGGTGTTCCCCACATCTCCAGCGGATGTGGAACGGGTAACCCTTTCAGGGGGTTCTTGGAACATTGACGGGTATCGCCGGTCAACGGCCTGGCTCGGGGTTTTTGGGGATTTCGGCAACGATGGAGAAGCGTGTGATGACGGACAGCAAGCGGCGCAAGGGCCTCATGGCCGCGTCCGCACTGCTCGGCGGCGTGCTGGTGCTCACGGCCTGCAGCGACGACGGCGACAAGGGCGCAAGCCCCGACAGCTCGAAGAAGTCACAGGCGGCCGAGGTCGACAAGGCGGCGGCCGAGGAGACCTCGGAGGCGCAGATAGCGATCTCCCCGAAGAACGGCGCGACCAACGCGAGCATCAACAACGACGCGAAGGTCACCGTCGCCAAGGGCAAGCTGACGGTCGTCACGATGACCACGGCGGCAGGTGCGGGCGTCAAGGGCACCCTCTCCGCCGACGGCACCACCTGGAAGCCGGACGCCCAGCTGGAGCGCTCGACCACGTACAAGATCAACGCCACGGCGAAGGACTCGAAGGGCCGCGAGGCGCACGAGAACTCCTCGTTCACCACCGTGTCGCCCGCCAACAGCTTCATCGGGAACTTCACCCCCGAGGACGGTTCCACCGTCGGCGTCGGCATGCCCGTCTCGATCAACTTCAACAAGGCGATCACGGACAAGAAGGCCGTCCTGGACGGCATCACCGTGACGTCCAGCAGCGGCCAGCAGGTCGTCGGCCACTGGTTCAACGCCCAGCGCCTGGACCTGCGCCCCGAGGACTACTGGCAGGGCGGCTCCACCGTCACGCTGAAGCTGGCGCTGGACGGCGTCGAGGGCGCGGACGGCGTCTACGGCGTGCAGCAGAAGACGGTCACCTTCAAGGTCGGCCGCAACCAGGTCTCCACCGTGGACGCCAAGACGCACACGATGACCGTCACCCAGAACGGGAAGACGGTCAAGACCATCCCGATCTCCGCCGGATCGCCCGAGAACCCCACGTACAACGGACAGATGGTGATCTCCGAGAAGTACAAGGAGACCCGGATGGACGGCTCCACGGTCGGCTTCACCGACGACGACGGCAAGGGTGAGTACGACATCAAGGACGTGCCGCACGCCATGCGGCTGTCCACGTCCGGCACCTTCATCCACGGCAACTACTGGGGCAAGGGCATCTTCGGCACCGCCAACACCAGCCACGGCTGCGTCGGCCTCGCCGACGTCAAGGGCGCGGGCGACGCCGGCCAGCCCGCCGCCTGGTTCTACAACAACTCCATGATCGGTGACGTGGTCGTCATCAAGAACTCCCCGGACAAGACCATCCAGCCCGACAACGGACTCAACGGCTGGAACATGAGCTGGGCCCAGTGGACGGCGGGCTCCGGAGCCTGAGCGGACGCCCGGCCCACCCCCGGCCCCCCTCGACGCAGGCGGCGGCACCCGATCCCCACGGATCACGGGTGCCGCCGCCTGCGGCGTATGCGGAGCGTTCTCATCCGTCTCTCATCGTGGCCTTGAACCCGTCATCACAACCGCTCCATAGCAGCCGCGCGTGACCGCCGGGTTGATGAGATCGGTGAACCCGGTGGGGCAGAGGCCCGGAGGAAGGAAACGGCAGCTGGTCTTCAGGAGGTCGTCACGGCGCTCGGGCAACTCTGCCTCGAAGGGCTGGCAGGCGTTGTCACTCCTGCGAGTGAAGCGGTTTTGGTTTCCGTCGTGTTGATGTTCGCCGCCGGTACGTTGGTTCTCCGGCGCCGGTTGGAGGGGGTGGGCTGGTTGATTCGTGCGTACAAGTTTCTTCTGCGGCCCACCGTGGGGCAGGCGGTCGCGCTCGGTGAGATGCTGCGTGATCACTGCTCGCTCTACAACGGTGCGTTGCAGGAACGCCGCGACGCCTACCGCCACCCGTCCAGGACGAGCATCAGGTACGGGATGCAGTCGGGGCAGCTCAAGGACATCCGGGTCTTCGACCCCGAACGGCAGGGCCGCTGGTCGTTCAGCTCCCAGCAGGCCACACTCCGCCGCCTGGACAAGGCGTTCACGGCGTTCTTCCGCCGGGTCAAGGCTGGAGACAAGCCCGGCTACCCGCGCTTTCGCGGGGTGAACTGGTTCGACACGGTGGACTTCCCCCGCGACGGCGACGGCTGCCGCTGGAACTCCACCCCGCACGACCCGGTCACCCGGGTCCGCTTCCAGGGCGTCGGTCACGTCAAGGTCAACCAGCACCGCCCGGTGCCCGGCACGGTCAAGACCGTCAGCGTGAAACGCGAGGGCCGTAAATGGTTCGTCGTCATCACCACGGAACAGCCCCTGCCCGAACCACTGCCCGCGACCGGCTCGAACATCGGCATCGACCTCGGGATCGCCTCGTTCCTCACCGACTCCAACGGCACCCACATCCCCAACCCGCGCCATGCCCGCAGGGCCGCCTGCAAACTGGAGGCCGCGCAGCGGGCCCTGTCCCGGTTCTCCCGGTGCAGGGCCAGGGACCGAACCCGCAATCACCAGCGGGCGGTGGCGAGGGTGGGGGCCCTGCACGGCAAAGTGCGGCGTCAGCGGCTCGATCACGCGCACAAGACCGCGCTCGGCTTGGTCCGCGCGCATGACTTCATCGCGCACGAAGACCTCAGGATCCGCAGCATGAGCAAGGCCCCCGCGCCGAGGCCCGACCCCGAAACTGCGGGCGCGTTTCTGCCGAACGGGGCGGCGGCCAAGGCCGGGCTGAACCGTTCGATCGCTGATGCCGGTTGGGGGGTGTTCCTGACGATCCTGAACGCGAAGGCTGAGAGTGCCGGGCGGGAAGTGATGGCCGTGGACCCCCGCAACACCTCCCGCACGTGTCCCGCATGCGGGCACACCGCCAAGGAGAACCGGCCCACACAGGAGAAGTTCCACTGCGTCGACTGCGGCCACCGGGCTCATGCCGACGAAGTCGGGGCACTCAACGTCCTACGGGCCGGGCTGGTCCGTCGCCACGTCAACACGGCATAGCGAAAAGCCCCGCCCTCCAGGGCGAGGAGGAGTCACGTTCTTCACCTACCTCCGGCGCAAGCGCCACAGGGAGGCGGCGCTCGTCGTCACGTCGGGGCTCGGCCTGGGCGAGCGGCTCGGACATCTGCCCGGCGAGATGTCCGGTGGTCAGCAGCAGCGGGTGGCGATAGCCAGGGCCCTGGTCAAGCAGCCCAAGGTGCTGCTGGCGGACGAACCCACCGGCAACCTCGACGAGTCCATGCGCGACGAGATCATGGAGGTGCTGGAGACCATGTGGAAGGAGCACGGGCTCACGTTCGTCATGGTCACCCACGACAGCGCGATCGCCCGCCGTGCCCCGCGGCTCGCGACCATCCGCAAGGGCAAGGTCACCATCACGGAGAACGCGGCGGCGTGAACGCCCCTCGCGCGTAAGCCGGTTGTGGGCGGGCGGGTCAGCCTCGGGCGGCCCGTCCGGCTGCGGCCCGGCGGTGCGCGGCCAGATCGCTGCGGCGGACCTGGCGCACCCCGGCCGGGTCGGCGTACGGCTCCGCGTACGGATCGCCCTCCTCGCAGCCGCGCGGAGCGGGTCCGGGGCCGTCGTCGCCGCGGGCGAGGCGGGCGCGCAGCCCGTACCAGGGCTGGAGCGGCAGCCAGCACAGGCCGTGCAGCCAGCGCCGTACGAGCCGGCCCGGCCCCGGGCGGCCGCCGTCCGGCAGGCTCACCACCCGGATGCCCATGATCAGCTTTCCGGCGCCGGCGCCGACGAGCGCGGTGAGGACGACCTGGTTGAGGAAGGAGATGGCGAGCACCGGCCCCAGTAGCAGGGCGACATCCCCGGGCAGGGGCGCCGAGGCCACAAGCGGCCGGGCCAGTAACCCGGCGGTGACCAGGCAGAGATAGCAGTCGAGGCCCACGGCGAGATAGCGGCGCGTCTCCCCGGCCCGGGGCGGTGTGCGATACCCGGACCGCCCGGTCCGGCCGGGTATGTGCGGGGGCCTCGGCTGCCCGTGTCCGAGCAGCGTGGTGCCGGCCGGTGACGCGGGCCCGTAGGGCTGCCGGCCGGGCCCGTGGCCGCCGTGGTTCCCCCGTGAAGTCTTCATGACGGCATCATGTCTGATCGCCCGTCACGGCGGGCCCGGTCCGTACAGGCGGTGTCCGTACCGGCCGCCCGCCCGCTTACCTCACGGGTAATCGACGCTCCCCGCCGCTCCCGGCAGCATGGTGTGCACCAGCGGACGGAAGACCGGAGGACGTGACCATGACCGCGTACGCGATCGCACACCTGCACCCCGACGGCCCGCCCAACGAGGAGGTCCTGGAGTACATCGAGCGCATCCAGTCGACGATGGACCCGTACGGGGGCCGCTTCCTCGTCCACAACACCCCGGTCGAGGTCATGGAGGGTGACTGGCGCGGCGCCCTCGTCGTCCTGGAGTTCCCCGCGATCGAGGCGGCCCGCACCTGGTTCGCCTCGCCCGCCTACCAGGAACTGGCCCCGCTGCGGACCCGGAACATGGCGGGCGACCTGGTGCTGGTGGACGGCGTCGCACGGGACTACGACGCGCGGACGACCGCCGCGGCGCTGCGAAACACGCCTTAGCGGCCCGGGGATGGTGTAGCCCGCTACACCCACGGTCGGGGTGCGGGCGCCCTCGTTCCGGAGCCCGCCGCCCGGAAGGATGGGTGACGCGGCCGGACGCCGACCCGGCCGCCCCGTGACCCGTCTCCCCTGGAGGAACCCCGTGAAGCCGCTGCTCTGGACCCTGCTCCTCCTCGCGCTCGTCGCGAACGTCTCCCTCAACCTCATGGACGGTCAGGAGGGCCTGCACATCGCCCTGAGCGTCGTCTCGGGCGTGGTCGTCCTGGTGTCGGGCGTGGGCCTGTGGATGCGGCGCACCCCGCGCGAGTACTGAGGGCCGGGCACCCGGACCTCACAGCCGAGGCCGGGGTGTTGTGAGGTTCACCACTTCGGGGAGTGTCCGGGCATACCCCCCGACCCGGTCGTTCCGCTCGGAACCGGCCCGGAGCAAGGCTTCCGCGACCGGCCTTTAACGGGTACGGCGGAATTCACTATGTGGATGGGCATGGAGGATTCGGCGGTCCCACTGGGACACTCGGGAAGCCATAACGGTCCTGCACGTCGCAGTCATGGGCGCGGTACGCGTGCTGTCCAGGTGACGCCCTCGGCATGGAGGGGGACCTGGTGCCCTCCGGGACGGGGTGCCGTGGCGAGCCGACCCATGGAAGGTCTTGATCAGATGACGGCCACCCCTGACTCAGCAATCCCGCACGCCGCCGAGAACCGCGTCATCGAGCCGCTGTACGCGGAGATCCTCCGCCGCAACCAGGGCGAGAAGGAGTTCCACCAGGCGGTACGGGAGGTTCTCGAAACGCTCGGCCCGGTGCTGGCCCAGCGGCCGGAGTTCGTGGACGCCCGGATCATCGAACGCATGACGGAGCCGGAGCGCCAGCTCATCTTCCGGGTGCCGTGGTCGGACGACTCGGGCGACATCCACGTCAACCGGGGCTTCCGGGTGGAGTTCTCCAGCTCGCTCGGCCCGTACAAGGGCGGACTGCGCTTCCACCCCTCGGTCAACCTGGGCATCGTGAAGTTCCTCGGCTTCGAGCAGATCTTCAAGAACGCCCTCACCGGCATGCCCATCGGCGGCGGCAAGGGCGGCTCGGACTTCGACCCGAAGGGCCGCTCGGACGCCGAGATCATGCGGTTCTGCCAGTCGTTCATGACCGAGCTCCACCGCCACCTGGGCGAGTACACCGACGTTCCCGCCGGGGACATCGGCGTGGGCGGCCGCGAGATCGGCTACCTCTTCGGCCAGTACAAGCGGATCACCAACCGCTTCGAGTCCGGAGTCCTCACCGGCAAGGGCCTCGGCTGGGGCGGCGCCCTGGTGCGTACGGAGGCGACCGGCTACGGCTGCGTCATGTTCACCGCCGAGATGCTCCGCAGCCGCGGCGAGTCCCTCGACGGCCGGCGCATCGCCGTCTCCGGCTCGGGCAACGTCGCGATCTACGCGATCGAGAAGGCCCAGCAGCTCGGCGCGACCGTGGTCACCTGCTCGGACTCCGGCGGTTACGTCGTGGACGACAAGGGCATCGACCTCGACCTGCTCAAGGAGATCAAGGAGCAGGGCCGGGGCCGCATCTCCGAGTACGCCGAGCGACGCGGCGCGCACGTGAAGTACGTCGAGGGCGCGGGCGTCTGGAACGTCCCCTGCGACGTGGCTCTGCCCTGCGCCACGCAGAACGAACTCCACGAGGCCGACGCGCTGGCCCTCGTACGCAACGGCGTGAAGGCCGTCGCGGAGGGCGCCAACATGCCCACCACCCCCGAGGCCGTCCGCGTCCTCCAGGAGGCGGGCGTGGCCTTCGCCCCCGGCAAGGCGGCCAACGCGGGCGGCGTCGCCACCAGCGCCCTGGAGATGCAGCAGAACGCCTCGCGCGACTCCTGGACCTTCTCCCACACGGAGGAGCGCCTCGCGGAGATCATGCGTCACATCCACGACTCCTGCTACACCACGGCGGAGCGCTACGGCTGCCCCGGCAACTACGTGGTCGGCGCCAACATCGCCGGCTTCGAGCTGGTCGCGGACGCGATGCTGGCGCAGGGCCTGATCTGATCCCGCCCGCTCCCGAGGCCCGGCCCACGGTGGGGCCGGGCCTCAGGGCGTTCCGGGTCCTCGCCGGAACGTCTCCGCGAGGCCCGTGTTCGCCACCATCACGACGGCCAGGACCACCGCGGCGACCGGATGGCCCACCCGGTACAGCCCGAAGGCGCCGCCGCCGAGCACCACGGCCTTCACCATGGAGCGAACGCGCGCGAGCCGCGAAGTTCATCACGGCTTGCCGACAGATGACACAGGAGGGCACCGGCGCGCGACTGGCCGTGGACCGTGTGTCCGTCGGGGCGTTCATCGGCTGGTGCAGCCTGAACAACTGGAATCCGGAATACCGCAGCACGTCACTCGGCTACTGCTTCGAGGAAGCGGCCTGGGGCCACGGCTACGCGACCGAGGCCGCCCACGCCCTGCTGCGTTGGGCGTTCGACACCCTCGACCTCAATCGCGTACAAGCCGAGGCCGATACGCGCAACATGGCTTCCGCCCGCGTGTTGGAGAAGCTCGGATTCGTGCGGGAAGGGACGTTGCGGGAGGACTGCGTCGTCAACGGCGAGGTCTCCGACTCGTGGGTCTACGGGCTGATCAGGCGGGAGTGGCAGCCGTCGCCCGAGCCGGGTCCGACCCGCTGAGCTCCGCTGCTCGGTCCGGAGCCGGGCCGCCCGCGGATTCAACGAGCCGACGGGCACGCAGCCGTCACTCCGGCCCGACGGACGTGCTCCATCCACCACGCGTGAAGTGGCACGCCCCGTAGGAGATCACCCGTATGACCACCAGAGGAATGCGGCACCGGAGGGTGCTGGGAAAACACACGCGCTAGAACATTGTTCTGGAACGATCAGCAACTCGACGGGTTCGAATTCTTCCATGCGTCGATGATGTCTGCGGGGACGCGTCCGCGTTCCGGAAGGTCGTAGCCGTGAGCGCGGGCCCAGGTGCGGACGTCCTGGGTCTGGGGGGCGGTATTCGGCTCGGTGGTGGGGTGTTGCGGCTGCGTGGCAGCCGGTTGGTGGGTGGCGGGCGTGGTCGGGGTGAAGACAGGACCGTGGTCGAGGAGGTCTTTGGGGAACATGGGGATGGTGGCTCGGCTGCTGAGCACGGTGGTGAGGAAGTCGGTGAGGTTGCCGTCGTGGATGTACCAGCGCGTGCCGCGCGCTTCGTTGACGGCCACGTGCCAGGTGTCCGGAGCGTCGGTGGGGTCGGTGATCCAGAAGAGGTATTCGCCATTGTCGGTGACTCCGATGGCGAACAGGTCCTGCGGGTCGCAGGGGACGGATGGGTCGCCCTGGGCTCGTGATTGTTCGAGCTGGGTGCGGATGGTGGCGGGCATGGGCCCGGTGAGGCTGACCCATTCTGTTGCCCCGGCGGGGTGGTAGAGGTGGAGGTAACCGCAGAAGGCTCCGGGCCCGTAGGTGTCGGCGATCTCCTTGTAGTCGGCGGGCAGGCTTACTCCGAGGACGCCCTCCACTTCCGGCCAGTTGCTGGGGGGCGGTGTGGTGGAAGGCGGAGGAGAGAGCTGGGTGAGGTTGCTAATAAGGGTCATGGGACTAGTCCTCGGCGATGTCTCTGCTGCTGGCCATGAGCGGGATTGTCCAGGATTTTATCAACAATGAGGTTGCCCTTCTTGTCGAAGGCCTCGAGTTGTATGTATTTGGGGACGGAGTCCTTCTGGTCGTCGCTGTATTCGAGGTAGACGTTATAGGTGGCGACTCCGTCCTTCTTCACGGCCCGGTAGACCACGTCCTCGTAGCCGCGCATGTCGGGAGTGTTCGTAGGGTTTTGTGTAATAGCGAACAGGTTGTCCAGGGTGTCTCCCGAGCCGCCGAGCCGGTTGGCCAGCATGTGTCCGCGGGCTTGGTTGTGTACCCCGCCGAGGAAGCCTGGCGGATGGAGTGCCTGGCGGGCGTCGGTTCCCTCGTCGAGCATGTCCCGGGTGACCGTCGCGTTCATTTCGAAGGGGCGGCCGTGTTCGTCCCGTGTGAACGTGACTCTTCCGCCCCAGGTGGGGTCGGCCGTGCATCCGGCCAGGCCGAGAGGGTCGGCCATCGTGAAGGGGTTGGGGACGTAGGCGTAGTGATTGGTGGCGGGAGCTAGGCCCAGGGGGTCGGGGGTGATGTAGCGGCCGAGGCCGGCGTCGTAGTAGCGGTTGACGTTGTAGTGGAGGCCCGTCTCGGCATCGAAGTACTGGCCCGGGTAGCGCAGCGGCGTGTAGGCGATGCTGCCGCGGTTCCACTGGGTGGCTCCCCAGGCGGTGCTGCGGGCCTTCCATGCGATGTGGCCATCGGGGTCGACGAGTTCGCTGGGGCTGCCGGCCAGGTCGGTGACCATGGCAAAGAAGCGCCGGTCGGTCTCGTCCCGTGAGTGTTTGGATTCTCTTTGCGCCAGGGGTCGGAGTCCGGCGTAGTCCCAGACCATGGTGGTGGTGCCGTTGTTCTGCTCTGCGAGTTGGGCTCCGTCCCAGCAGTAGGTGATCCGTTCCGTGAGCGTCCCGTCGACTCTTGTGCGCTGCTTTTCTGTACGGCGCCCGAGCGCGTCGTAGAGGTAGTGCCAGG
Source organism: Streptomyces sp. NPDC048462 (assembly GCF_043200175.1). Classification (NCBI taxonomy): domain Bacteria; kingdom Bacillati; phylum Actinomycetota; class Actinomycetes; order Kitasatosporales; family Streptomycetaceae; genus Streptomyces; species Streptomyces sp. NPDC048462. The sequence goes on along the minus strand of NZ_JBICXG010000006.1, from coordinate 127,735 downwards.
TGTCGGTGTCCGGGGTGAGGACCTGGGTGAGCCGGTCCTCGGCGTTCCACGTGAAGTGCCAGGAGAGGGTCTTCCCGCTCAGGGTGCGGGTGGTACGCCGGGTCATGCGGCCCTGTGCGTCGTAGGTGTAGTCGGTGCGGCCGGCGTGGGTGAGGCGGGTGCCGTTGTAGCGGCGGGTGCCGGCGTCTTCCTGATGGGGTGCCTGTGCCGGGAGGGCCGTGCTGGTTTGGTCGCCGTTGGTGTTGTAGGCGTATTGCTCGGTCCAGCCGTGGGCGTGGACGGCGGTGACGCGGCTGGCGGTGTCGAGGGTGTAGGTGCGGGTTCCGGCGCTGCTGTCGCTGACGGTGAGTGGCGTGCCGTCGGCCTGATAGGTGAAGGTCCGTTCCAGGATCTCTGTTTCCGGTGTGGTGAGGGACTGGCGGTCGAGACGGCCGACGCTGTCCCAGACTTGCCGGAGTGTGACGTGGGAGTCGAGTGTGCGGGCTGTCTCGCGGCCGAGGGCATCGCGCGTGAAGTGGAACGTGTGGTTGCCGGTGCTGTGGGTGGCAAGGCCGTGCGGTGTGTAGGTAAGGGTGCTCCGAGCGCCTGAGGGGGTACGCCGGTGGGTGCGGCGGCCGACCGAGTCGTATGCGAAGGAGAGCGACCGTCCGTTGACGGTCTCGGTGACGATGCGGCCTGTGGGGTCGTGATCGAGGGTGATGTCGGTGTGGGCGTTGGTGAGGCGGGTGACGTGTCCGCTCTCTCCGTGGGTGAATGTGGAGGCGGTGCCGTCGTCGTGGAGGAGCCGGATGACGCGGCCGAGGACGTCGCGTTCGTAGGTGAGGCTCTGTCCGGCTGCGTTGGTGCGGCGTGTCAGGCGACCGACCGCGTCGTGCTCGTAGGTGAGGGTGCGGCCGTCGAAGTCTGATTCGGAGACGAGCCTGCCGGCTGCGTCGTAGGTGTAGTTCCAGTCCAGCCCCTGGGAATTGGTGACCTTCGTCAGGCGTAGTTCCGTGTCGTGGGTGAACTTGTAGTCGGTTCCTTCTGGGGTGTGGGTGGAGGACCGGCGGTCGAAGTGGGTGGCTGTGTGGGTGCTGGTGCGTCCCATGCGGTCGGTGTGTGTGACGAGGTTGTTCTCCCCGTCCCACGTCCACTCCTCGCGGGTGAGGTCGGGCAGTTCTCTCCAGGAGAGTCCGCCTTCGGTGGTCCATCCCATGCGCACCGTGTTGTTGAGGGCATCGGTGACGGTGGTGAGGCGGCCGAAGGGGTCGCGTGCGCAGAGAGCCTGGGCGCCGTCCGGCGCGGTGATCCGCAGGGGAAGGCCTGCGTTGTCGTTCACGATCCGGGAGGTCGTGCCGGAGGGGCTGTGGATGGCGGTGAGGTGACCGTAGAGATCGAACTCGTACCTGGTGGTGGCGCCGTCGGGTTCGGTGACGCTGGTGCGGTTGCCGTGCTCGTCGTAGGTGAAGCGGCGGGTGATGCCACCCCGCTCGGTGATGGTGAGGGGCTGGCCCAGGACGTTGTAGGTGGCGGTGGTGCGCACGCCGTCGGGGGCGAGGAGGGCGGTGAGGTTTCCTCGGTTGTCGCGCTCGAAGCGTGTGGTGCGGCCGAGGGCATCGGTCTGTGCCAGGAGTTGGTCTTGGGCGTTGAACTCGAAGAGAGTCGTGTTGCCGAGGGGGTCTGTCTCCGCGACGGCTTGGAAGGCTTCGTTGATGTGGAAGACGCTGGTGACACCAGTGGAATCGGTGTAGCGGGTGATGCGGTGCCGGGTCTGACTGTCCACGCCGCCGTAATGGAAGGACGACGAGAGGATTCCGTCTGGTCCTTCTGTGGCGCAGACGCGGCCCGCGGCGTCGTAGACGTAGCGGAAGGTTGAGTCGTTGCGGTCAGTCCAGGAGGTGACGCGGCCGTCGTGGTCGTAGGTGAGGCGTAGTGGCAGCCCGGAGGAATTAACGATCTCACTCAGGTGACCGTCGCCATTGAAGCGGAATCGTCGTAGCTCGCAGAGACCGTCGGGCGTAAGGAGGTGAAGTGCGGTGATCCGCTCGCCGCTGGTGGTGACCTGGACGGTGTAACCACCGTCGTGACTAACCGTGGCCGGGGCGCCGTCGGAGCTCCGCGTGATGGTGATCCGGTTACCGTTGCGGTCTTCGATGCCGGTCAGCCAGTACGCGCTCGACGTTTGGTAGGGGCTGCCAGTGAAGTAACGGGTGGTGCCGGTGCGGGAGTCGGCCACGACGTAGGTGGTCTTGTCCTCATCCTGTTGGTCGTAGGCGAGTGAGAGACGAGGGCCTTCGGCAGGCAGAACAGGATCGCCGCCCGGCTGCGGAACGCGAGGGTAGATGAGCAGGGAGCCGTCCTGGCGGGCCCAGACGGCTCCAGGGGATATGTGATTGACCTCGATACGCTCGTCGAGAGTCGAAGCCCAGGTGCGTCCAAACCATTGACCGTGGCGGTAGTTGGACAGATGCGTCCGGTCCAGAATCAGCGGCAGGACACCTGCCAGCGACAGGTCGGTGTGGGTCAGGATCATCTCGCCGGTCGCGACGTCGACCGGGTCGTTTTTGCACGTCTTGCTCGATCCGGGGATGGAGTGGCGTCGCGGGTCGGCTTTGGCCTTGTCGAGCGGCTCCGGTTTGGCCCTGGAATCGGCTGATTTCTTGCGGTGATCGGCTCCCGAGGCTGTTCCGCCCGCTGCGGTGCCGGGCCCCTTGTCACGCTGATGGAGGCGCGCCAAGCGGTCACGGATGTCGTCATCCGTCGCCTTGTGAGCGGTGGATATCTCTTTGACGGCCTTGGGAAGGGTGGTGCCTACGTGCTCGCCCATCGCCTTGGTGGCCTTGCCCAGGGCTTCCAGTGCCTTGTCCGCGACCGGATCGATGGCGCTGGCGATGGAGTCCCGGCCACGCGTGCGGCCGTGCGCAGTCCTGGCTTTGGTGAGTTTCCCTGCGGTCTTGCCATGGATGGAGACACTGACCCCATTGAGCTGAGTCGCGGCACGATCATGCTCACTGTGCTCGATATGCAGATCCTTGAGCCCGCTACCGCTTCCCGGTGAGCCGTCCGCAGAAGCAAGGTGCATCGAGTTCTTCCCCGACTGCACCCCCTCCTTGAACCCGCCGGTTCCGGCATCCTTGGTCTGGCCGAGGTCTACATTGTCCTGCAGCCCGATGGCCACTGAGCCGAGCTGGACGACAAGGTCTGCGGCCATCTCTTCAAGAGCGGCCACCACCGGTTCCGTCATCGCACTCACCACATATCCGACGGCTTCCTCGACACACTCCTTGATCAACCGCTTGACGACTTCCTGCGTGGCCCGCATCGCCCCCGCGCCAACGAGCAGTGACAGTCCGCCGGTCACGGGGATCAATGAGAGCGCGATGCCGGCTTCCGAGGCCAGATAGCCGAGCTGCACGATTGCGGCAAGCTTCATACCTTCGACCGCACCCGCTGCCAGATCCAATGCACTGGCAATCGTCCGGGCCGCATCAGCGATTTCCCTGATGTGCTTGCCCTTGACCTTGCTCCAGTGATCGTTCAGAGCGGTGATGGACTCACCGGTCCCGGACGACAGCAAACGTGAGACGTGATTGTTGGCGACCTGTCCGTCGTCCTCAAGATCCTCGGCAAACTCGCGCAGCGCGTCAGCCATGTCCCGGTAGGCATCCTCGTCAACGTTCGGCCACGCGACACCAATCAGATCCAGCAGCGTGTCCGCCCAATCCGGCACTGTGACAGCCACAACTATGTCCCCCGTATCCACAGACCCAAAAAGCTTATTGTCATACCATGCGCCGCTGTGCATCACGGCTGATGCACTATCAGCCAGTGATCACCCGCAGGCCGGTCACCGGCGGGATCGGGGCTCCGAATGGGCCGCGATTCACGGAGTCGGGCCAGAGCGAGCCCGTTCCTCGACAGGTGCCGCGGCCGCCTTGACCTGGGCGCGGTGCGCCCAGTGAATCCCCGCCATGGGTTGCCTCGAACTGGAGCGCGATGATCATGGGCCGGTGAAAAACGCTGGGCAGGCCGCAGATGCCGAAGGCCGAGCTTGCCTTGCCCGTCGCTCAGCGGCCGAACAGGCGCAGCAACCGGGCTTGGCGGGCCTCCCCGGCCAGGGGCGGAGCCTCTGGCGCGGCGAAGAAGCGGTGGGTGGTGTCGTCGGCGACGGGTGACTCCGCCAAGCCGGCGTAGATTTCGGCGAGATGCTCTTCGATCCAGGCGACGAGCCCCGGATCGAGCATCTCGGGAGCGTTGACGGCTCGGGCCAGGTCCCAGGTGTGAATGGTCGCGTCCGTGGTGCGGACCGCGAGGCCCTGTTCTCCGGTCACCGGGCCGAGAGGGTAGTCGAGAGTCCGCTGGAGGGCGCCCGGCCTCCGGAACGCGTCGGCGCACTCCCGTACCGACCGGATGTAGGCGCCCACCGGATCGCCGCCCAGAGCGTCCTCGTCCCGGAGCCTAAGGAAGTCGGCGGCCGGGCCACCATTCACCAGGGAGATGTAGTTGAGGTTTCCCCGGGTCATGTGGTTGACGAGCTGGCGTACGTCCCACTCCGCGCAGGGGGTGGGCGCCGTCCACTGCTCGGCCCGTACCGTCCGCAGCCTGTGGGCGAACTCGGAGCCGGAGAGCAGATAGCGGTCGATGATGCCGACGAAGGGGTATGACATGGCGGCACCGTAGGAGTGCGGAAGGCGACGCGCTGGCGGAAATCAGCCGCCGAACCCGGAGGCCCGCCCGTCGGTGGGACTGAGCCAGTCGTGCGGTCACTTCGCGTCGACACGCACGGCCCCAACGATCAGCAAGTGGTCCCGAGACAAGTCGACAAGCGCTGTGGGCCGATTCGCTAAGGGCGCTCTTCGCCGCGCCGCTGGTAGGCGACGTGCCGCGCCAATGCGTCGAGTTGTCGGCAGTGGTAGGCGGTGCCCGGCAAGAGGAACCTAAGCTCCGTCTCCCAGGGCCGGCCCCCGGGCCGTACGACGCGCACGCGGGTGCCAGTCGCGCTGATCACCATGCAGGGCATGCCCTTCACCCGCTCGTACATGACCTGCCCCGGCCGCAGGCCCGCCGGGACGAATGGCCTCTTGGGGCGGGTGGCCTCAGTCGGGGAGGGGCGGTCCGATGCCGGGGTCGGGGCCCTCGGCCGTGGGGTGTTCATCCCAACTCCCGGAACCAGGCGCGGAACTGGTTCTCCTCGCGGATTCGTGAGCGGAGGCCGAGCAGGAGGGGGCTGTCGGGCCTGGGGACAGGGCGAGCGGGACGCGACTCCTCGGGGTAGGGCGGAGTGCGGCGATCCGGGCAGACGGGGGCTCCGCAGTCGCACGGAGGGAACGTGAGCGGCGACTTGTGTGCCGGGTAGTCGGCGCCTTGGGGTAGTGCGGAGTCCATCAGCGCCTCGCCGCGCCGTGGATGACGCGGGGCCCCACATCGATCCCGTGCGACGTCAGCCAGAACGCGCGCCGCCGCCTCTCGGCGCATCCGGATCTCCGCACGCTCCCAACGGTCGTACGCGGCCTGTGAGTACGGGCCGTTGGGTGGACGCGGAACCATGCTCTTCGGCATCGCGGAGCGGCACATCACAAGGCGGCGGGGGCCGATTCTCGCGGGCCGAAAGTTCGCCCGAGGGGCCAACCTCTCAGCCGGCAACTCCCGGCGACGTAAGCCGAGAAGTAGGCACACCCGTTCGAGTAACCGGGCGATAAGATTATGCATGCGGACGCTCCTTCAAAGCGTTGGCCACGCCCCGGGACGGTTACAGCCGTTGCCGGGGCTTTGCATTGCGTCCGGGCGCACCGGACACAGGCATGTCGCTCACACCGAGAATCGGGTGATGCTTGCCAACTCAGTGTGACCCTAGCCGGATGAATCGGCAAGCATGTCGCCTAGGTTGGCAATATTGACACTCGACGGAGTGGGGGGATCGGGCCCGTGTGCGAGCATGTAGCACTGCCGGAGAAGGACCAGAGGGGTGGTACGGCATGACCGCGCCCACCGTGCGACGTCGTCGACTTGGATCAGGTCTACGTCGATTGCGCGAACAAGCTGCGCTCACGCTGGATGAAGCCGAGACCCGGTCCGGGCTCAGCGCATCCAAGATTTCGCGCTTGGAAAGTGCCACCCGAGGTGCACGCCCAACGGACGTTGAACTACTCATGAGCGTTTACGGCGTTGAGGACGACGACGTCAGGTCGTTCCTTCTCACCCTGGCGCGCGATGGGGGCAAGCGTGGGTGGTGGCAGACATACGATCTGGCCCCGGTATACGCAGACCTCATCAGCCTGGAATCCGACGCGGCGTCCATGAACTCCTACGAACCGTTGCTCATTCCTGGCCTGCTACAAACCGCCGCGTACGCCCGCGCAGCGATCACGGCTATCAGCATGTCCGCGACGCCGGATGAGATCAACCCTCTTGTTGAGGTACGAATCGCGCGACAGGCGGTGCTCAGCCGACCCAGGCCCCTGACGTTTCGAGCCATCATTCACGAGGCAGCCCTCACCGCACGGGTCCCGGGCGCTGGGGTCATGCGCGATCAACTGCAACGCCTCCTGGACGTAGCCGAGTATCCGCACGTCAGAATTCAGGTGCTGCCGATGGAAGCTGAATTGCATCCTGGGACAACGGGCGGCTTCACCATCCTGGGCTTCGGTCAACGGGCGCTCGACGTCACCTTGCTCGAACACCTTGATAGCAGCCTCTATATCGAGGAAGAGGCGGACGTTGCTCGGTACTCCGAGGCGTACGAACGGTTGACCGCAGCCGCGTTGCCGTTCAACAAGTCGATGTCCCTCATCGCCAGCAAGAAGGAAGAGCATCAGTGAACACCTTGCCCCCCGGCCTCCAGGTTGTAATCATTGACTGGCAGAAGTCGAGTTACAGCGGAGCCAACAGCAACTGCGTGGAGACCGCCCGCTTCGATGACGGGATCGGCGTCCGAGACAGCAAGGACGCTGCTGGTCCGGTCCTCAGCTTCGGTACTCGTGCTTGGGACGACTTCATCGGCGGCGCGAAGGCGTCTGTCTGAACTGTGCGTGAGGTACCCCAGTCATCGGTGCTGGAGCCTGTGAGCCACCAGACGAGCGACAAGCCCCGGCTGATCTCTGCCGGGGCTTGGTTGTACGAGGCCGTATCGCCTCGCGCAGGGGGAGGCGCGTCACTCTCCGGCCGGAGCCACCCCGATCGGGCACGAGACGCCCGTCCCGCCGATTCCGCAGTAGCCCGCCGGGTTCTTGTCCAGGTACTGCTGGTGAGCTGCTTCCGCCGGCCAGAAGGGGCGGCCCTCCGCGGGCAGGATCTCCGTGGTGATCTCGCCGTGGCCGGAGCCGGTGAGGACCTTCTGGTACGCCTCGCGGGACGCCGCCACGGTCGCCGCCTGGGAGGGGGAGTGGGTGTAGACGGCGGAGCGGTACTGGGTGCCCACGTCGTTGCCCTGGCGGAAGCCCTGGGTGGGGTCGTGGGACTCCCAGAAGAGCTTCAGGAGCTGCTCGTACGTGACGACGCTCGGGTCGTACACGACGCGGACGGCCTCCGTGTGGCCGGTCAGGCCGGAGCAGACCTCCTCGTACGCGGGGTTCTCCGTGTAGCCGCCCTGGTAGCCGACGAGCGTCGTCCAGACGCCTTCCGTCTGCCAGAACTTGCGCTCGGCGCCCCAGAAACAGCCCATCGCGAAGTCCGCGACCTCCAGGCCGTCCGGGTACGGGCCCAGCAGGGGGTTGGCCAGGACCGTGTGGCGGGACGGGACGGTGAATTCGGGGGTGGGGCGTCCGCGCAGCGCCTCCTGCGGAGTGGGGAGCTGCGGGGTACGGCGGTGCAGGAACATGCGGGGGCTCCTCAAGGGTCGGCGTGCTGTCCGTACAACGCACCCGGAGCGCCGAGGATTCCGCCGCCGCCCGCAGCTGTCCGCGCCGTCCACGGTCAGCGGCGGGGCGTGCCGTTCTCGGACTCCGCGTCCTCGACGTAGGCGGCGGTCCGCTTGCGGGCCTTGAACCAGAAGTAGAGGCCGAGGCCGATCAGGATCAGGGGTATCAGTCGGGCCATGAGGTGTACCGGTCCCATCAGTCAGTCGGTCGGTCGCCGTGTCGTTGCCCACCGTCGCACACCCGCCGTGCCGGGCGCCCTATCGCGGCAGCGTCGCCGGGCTGCCGCCGTTCGCCTCGTAGCCGGCCACCGCCAGGGCCCGGTACACGGTGTACTCGGCTGCCGGGTCGGAGCTCTCCGTCCACGGCAGCGCGCCCACGTGGCCGTCGATGTGGACGAACTGGTTCATCGCCTCCGACCAGCGCTCCATCCGGACCAGGAAGAGGACCAGCAGGTGGCGGGCGTGGGCGAGCATCGGGTCGTCCGGGCGGGCCGAGTGGACCGCGTACAGGGCGCCCTCGACCGCCTTGGTCACCGACTGGCTCTGGTAGAAGCCCCGCACCAGGTTGACCTCGGGCAGGTGCTCGTACAGCGCGAAGAGCGGGAGCGCGGCCAGCAGCGATCCCTGCGGGGCGCGGGCCGCGGCCGAGGTGGCGAAGCGGTCGGCCTCCTCCCGGGAGCCGTGCCACTTCTCGCACCAGAAGTGCAGCGCCGCGATGTGCGCGCCCATGTGCGCGGGCGCCCGGTCGATGATCTTCGCCCAGAGCTGGTCGAACTCCTCGTGGGAGTAGCCGAGCCCGCGGGCCGCCGCCAGCTCCACCAGGTACGGCACCGGGTCGCCCGGGGCCAGCAGGGCCGCCTCGCCGACGACCGTACGGGCCTCCTCCAGGATGATCCGGAAGTCGTCCGTGCCGACGGTGGAGGAACGCCAGGCCTGCTGGACCAGGAACTCGGCGTGCACGGCCGCGCCGCCCGCGTCCTTCGGGGACTCGGCCCGCCACTTGCGCAGCCACGCCCCGCCCTCGCCCGGCCGCTGCGCCAGCTCCAGCGAGGCTGCCCCGGCGAACGCCTGTACCCGCTGCCACCGCACCTCGCCCTCCTTCGGCGTCCCGGACAGCAGCTGGGACGCGGCCCGCCACTCCTGGGTGCCCTGGACGACATCGAGGACGTCCAGGAGGTCCTGGTCGGGGCCGGGCATCCGGATGTCCAGCTCCTCCTGGCGCGCGAAGCCGTAGGTGTCCGGGTCCGCGGCGTCCGGGGAACCGGGCGCCACCTGCCGGATACCGCCGCGGCGCCGCAGCAGGTAGGGGCCGGCGACGGCGGCGAGCAGGCACAGCGCGAGCAGGAACCAGAGAATCTCCATGCCCCCATTGTCCCCGGACGGCCCCGGTGCTCAGTGAGCGCCCTCGTGACGAACTACGCTCGGGCCCCATGAGCGACCAGCACAGCTTCGAGACTCTCGCGATCCACGCGGGAAACACCGCCGATCCCCTCACCGGCGCTGTTGTTCCGCCCATTTACCAGGTGTCCACGTACAAGCAGGACGGCGTGGGCGGGCTGCGCGGCGGCTACGAGTACAGCCGCAGCGCCAACCCGACGCGCACCGCACTGGAGGAGAACCTGGCGGCCCTGGAGGGCGGCCGCCGCGGGCTCGCCTTCGCGTCCGGTCTGGCCGCCGAGGACTGCCTGCTCCGTACACTGCTGACGCCCGGCGACCACGTGGTCATCCCGAACGACGCCTACGGCGGCACGTTCCGGCTGTTCGCGAAGGTCGCCTCGCGCTGGGGCGTGGAGTTCTCGGTCGCGGACACCTCGGACGTGGCGGCGGTACGCGCCGCGATCCAGCCGCGCACCAAGGCGATCTGGGTGGAGACCCCCTCCAACCCGCTGCTCGGCATCACCGACATCGCGGCCGTCGCCGGTGTCGCCCGCTCGGCGGGTGCGCGGCTGGTCGTCGACAACACCTTCGCCAGCCCCTACCTCCAGCAGCCGCTCGCGCTGGGCGCCGATGTGGTGGTGCACTCCACCACCAAGTACATGGGCGGCCACTCTGACGTCGTCGGCGGCGCGCTGATCGTCAACGACCCGGAACTCGCGGAGGAGTTGGCGTACCACCAGAACGCGATGGGCGCCGTCGCCGGCCCCTTCGACGCCTGGCTGGTGCTGCGCGGCATCAAGACCCTCGCCGTCCGGATGGACCGGCACACCGAGAACGCCACCAAGGTCGCCGACCTGCTGACCCGGCACGCCAAGGTCACCCACGTCCTGTACCCGGGACTGCCCGACCACCCGGGGCACGAGGTCGCCGCCAAGCAGATGAAGGCGTTCGGCGGCATGGTGTCGTTCCGGGTCGCGGGCGGCGAGAGCGCGGCGGTCGACGTCTGCAACCGGGCGAAGCTCTTCACGCTCGGTGAGTCCCTCGGCGGCGTCGAGTCGCTGCTTGAGCACCCGGGCCGGATGACGCACGCCTCGGCGGCCGGATCGCCCCTGGAGGTCCCCGCCGACCTGGTCAGGCTCTCCGTCGGCATCGAGAACGGCGACGACCTGCTGGCCGACCTGACGCAGGCGCTCGGCTAGGGTCTTTCGTTTGGATCAGGCCGGATCAGGGAGCGGTGTCCGGTGCGTGCGGCTGCAAGGCGGAGGAGGGAGTGAATGCGGAGCATTGGCGACCGACGACAACGCCGCAGATGTGCGTGCCGGACACCGCGAGCCCGGCGTGATCCAAACGAGAGGCCCTAGGCGTGTCCCGAGTGTCCCGTCCGCGTGGCGACGCCTGGCACTCCACGGCGCGCGGGCACTCCTGGGGCGGGGCCGGAATTCCGGCCCCGCCCCGGTGCGTCGGACCCGTCTCAGACGGTGGCCCGCTCGTCCTCCAGCATGGCCCGGACCTGCTCACGCAGTTCGGGGCCGTCGGCGTGCTCGTGGACGGAGACGGCGTGCTCCGTCGCAGCCCGCACGACTTCGTCCTCCTCGCCGGAGATGGTCAGCGAGCAGTTCGACTCGCTCGGATACTTGCGACAGTCAGCGGTCTTCCTGGTCATGACGGCCTTCCGGGCCGGTCCTGTCTGGCGCCGGCCGCTTCCCTCCAGGATAGATCCGGCACGGCCCACCGGCCGGGGCTACCAGCCGCCCAGCGGCGGCGTCGTCTCGGCCGGCGGCGCCTGCCAGGGCTGGACCATCAGCGCCCACACCGTGAACACCGCCACCGCGGCGATCAGCGCCAGCAGCCCCAGCCGGCGCAGCGCCCGCCGCCGGCGCAGCACCCGGCCGCCGAGCTCCGCCGCCCGTTCCGCCAGATCGGCGGGCACCTGCGGATGCGGTCCCTCCAGCATCCGCCGGACCTCGTCCTCCTTGCGGCCGGCCCCGCTCATGACGTGGCCTCCCGCCGGACGGTGGGGCCGCGGGTGCCGCGCAGTGTGGCCACCGAGCGGTTGCAGATCGCGCGGATCCGGTCCGCGGGCAGTCCGAGCAGCGCCGCGGTCTGCTCCTCGGGGACGCCCTCGTGCAGCCGCAGCACCAGGACCAGCCGTTCCTGCGGGGTCAGCCCGTCCAGCAGCCCGCCGCGCGGGTGGTGGTGGCGCCAGGCCTCCCGCGCGAACCGGCCCGCCAGCTCCTGCCGGGTGCGGTCGTACGGGTCCTCGCCGTGCAGCCGGTCCCAGTCCGCGTACGTGCGTGCCAGCGCGGCCGTCAGCAGCCGCAGCGCGCGCTCGTTGGCACCCGGCGGCCGGGCGGGTTCGGCGGTGAGCAGGGTGGCGGCGTGCAGCAGCCGGCCGGCCGCGCCCGCCACGAAGGCCTCGAACTCCTGGGCGCGGCGCCGCTGTCGGCCCGCCTGGCGCTCTCGCACCCTGTTATCCGAGCGCTCCACGGGCCCCCGGTCAAGGCCTGGGTACGGTCCCGGTTCCGGACCGCCCCGATCCGCCGGGGCGTCCTATTCAGCGGCGGGCGGCTGGTTCGCGCTCTGCCGGGCGGCCAGCGCCGCGTTGAAGCGGGTGAGCAGCGCGCAGAACGTGTCCCGCTCCTCCGCGTCCCAGTCGCCCGTCACCTGGGACATCAGCTCGCGCCGCGAGGCCCGGACCTCGTCCAGGCGGGCCTGGCCGCGCGGGGAGAGCTGGAGCACGACCGCCCGGCCGTCCTCCGGGTGCGAGGTCCGCTTGACCAGGCCGGTGTCCACGAGCGGCGCGACCTGCCGGGTCACAGTCGAGGAGTCGATCCCCATCCCGGCGGCCAGCGCCTTCACGCCCATCGGGCCTTCCCGGTCCAGCCGGTTGAGCAGCAGGTACGCGGCCCGGTCCATGGAGTTGCGCACCTGGCCGACACCGCCGAGGCGGGTCTGCTCGGCACGGCGGGCGAAGACCGCCACCTGGTGCTGCAGGGCGTCGAGGAGGTGGTCGGGACCCGGGTTCTCCGGGGCTGCGCCCCCGGAAGGAGACGCGGCAGTCGTCATGTCCTGAGGGGGCATGGCCTGGGGCTCTCTTCGTGCGGTGTCGGATGGGTGGGGGACAGAGTACGCGGCCCCGGGGCAACGCGTACCAGCGCTGCACAAACCTGCGGACATCGGCGCAGGACGGCATCCTCGCGGCGGCCGCCACCCCCGCCGGCTGCAAGACTTGCGGTATGAACTTCCCGCCGGCCACCCAGTTCCCCCCGCTGATCCTCGACGACATCAAGGGGGCGCAGAAGATGCTCTCCGGTGTCTCCAGGGTCACCGCCATGGAGGGCAGCCGCCATCTCACCGAGCTGGTGGGCGCTCCCGTCCAGTTCAAGTGCGAGAACCTGCAGCGGACCGGCTCGTTCAAACTGCGGGGCGCCTACGTACGGATCGCCGGGCTCTCCCCGGTGGAACGGGCGGCGGGCGTGGTGGCCGCGAGCGCCGGGAACCACGCGCAGGGTGTCGCGCTGGCGTCCGCGCTGCTCGGCGTACGGTCGACGGTCTTCATGCCGGTCGGGGCGCCGCTGCCCAAGGTCGCCGCGACGCGCGAGTACGGGGCACAGGTGCGGCTGCACGGCCAGGTCGTCGACGAGACGCTGGCGGCGGCGCAGGAGTACGCGGAGCGGACCGGCGCGGTCTTCATCCACCCCTTCGACCACCCGGACATCATCGCCGGCCAGGGCACGGTGGGGCTGGAGATCCTGGAGCAGTGCCCCGAGGTGCGCACCATCGTCGTCGGGATCGGCGGCGGCGGCCTCGCCGCGGGGATCGCGGTGGCGGTGAAGGCGGTCCGGCCCGACGTGCGGATCGTCGGTGTGCAGGCGGCGGGCGCCGCCGCCTACCCGCCCTCGCTGGCCGCCGGCCGCCCGGTGTCGATCGGCTCGCTCCAGACGATGGCGGACGGCATGAAGGTGGGGCGCCCCGGCGATGTCCCGTTCCCGCTGATCAGGGACTTGGTCGACGAGGTCCGTACGGTCTCCGAGGACGAGCTCTCCAGCGCGCTGCTGCTCTGCCTTGAGCGGGCGAAGATGGTCGTGGAGCCGGCCGGGGCGAGCCCGGTGGCCGCCCTGCTGAGCGACCCGAAGTCGTTCCGCGGGCCGGTGGTGGCGCTGCTCTCCGGCGGCAACGTGGACCCGCTGCTGATGCAGCGCATCCTGACCCGCGGCATGTCGGCGGCCGGCCGCTACCTGAGCCTGCGGCTGCGGCTGACGGACCGGCCCGGCGCGCTGGCGACGATGCTCGGCGTGCTCTCGGTGGCCGACGCGAACGTCCTGGACGTGAGCCACGTGCGGACCGACCCCCACCTCGGCCTCACCGAGGCCGAGGTGGAGCTGCATCTGGAGACGAAGGGCCCGGAGCACTGCGAGGAGGTCGCGGCGGCGCTGCGCGACGCGGGGTACCTCGTACTGAACTGAACACCTTGTGTATCGCGATGTATCGCGTTACTGTGCCATCGCCTGGCCCGTCGGTGTACACGCGTTCGCTTCGGGTGTTCGCCGGGCAAGAGGGGACGGGCAAATCTAGGATCTGTGAGGAAGCCACCCAAACGCACCGGGGGAGCCCCATATGCCAGGCGCCATCTACGCCGAAGGTCTGGTGAAGACCTTCGGCGACGTACGAGCACTCGGGGGTGTTGATCTCGACGTTCCCGAAGGCACCGTCCTCGGACTTCTCGGCCCCAACGGGGCCGGCAAGACGACCGCCGTGCGCGTCCTGACGACGCTGCTCATGCCCGACAGCGGCAGCGCCTTCGTCGCGGGCATCGACGTACTGAAGAGACCCAACGAGGTACGGCGCTCGATCGGGCTCTCCGGCCAGTTCGCCGCCGTCGACGAATACCTGACCGGCCGCGAGAACCTGCAGATGGTCGGCCAGCTCTACCAGATGAGCCGGCGCGACGCGAAGGTCCGGGCGGCGGAGCTGCTGGAGCGGTTCAACCTGGCCGACGCGGCGGACCGGCCCGCCAAGACGTACTCCGGCGGTATGCGCCGTCGCCTCGACCTGGCGGCGGCGCTCGTCGTCTCCCCGCCGGTCATGTTCATGGACGAGCCGACCACCGGCCTCGACCCGCGCAACCGGCAGCAGCTCTGGGAGGTCATCGAGGAACTCGTGGCAGGCGGCACGACACTGCTGCTGACCACGCAGTACCTGGAGGAGGCCGACCGCCTCGCCCACGACATCTGTGTGATCGACCACGGCCTGGTCATCGCCCGCGGCACCTCCGACCAGCTCAAGGCCCGCACCGGCGGCGAGCGCGTCGAGGTCGTCGTCCACCAGCCCGACCAGATCGACCCCGCCCGCGCGGTCCTGGCCGGCCTGGGCAAGGGCGAGGTCGCCGTCGTCCCGCACATGCGGAAACTGACCGTCCCGGTCGACGGCGGAGCCAAGCTCCTCGCCGAGATCATCCGCGACCTCGACAGCCGAGGCGTGGAGATCGACGACATCGGGCTGCGCCGCCCCACCCTGGACGACGTGTTCATCTCCCTCACCGGCCATGTCGCCGAACAGGAGAAGAACGAAGGCGGCGGTGCGGACGAACAGGCCGAGGCCGCCGGATCGGAGGCCGTGAAGTGAGCGCCCTCAGCGATGCGGCCCCCACCCGCGCCCCCCGGGCGAGCGGCGGCATCGGACAGTCCGTCCGGGACTCGCTGGTCATCGCCCAGCGAAACCTGATCCGCATGACCCGGATTCCCGAGATGATCCTCTTCGGGATCATCCAGCCGGTCATGTTCGTGGTGCTGTTCACCTACGTATTCGGCGGCTCGATCGCCATCCCGGGCGCGGGCGTCAGTGCCGGTGCCTACAAGGAATTCCTGATGGCCGGCATCTTCGCGCAGACCGTCACCTTCGCCACCGCGGGCGCCGGCGCGGGCATCGCGGACGACATGCACAAGGGGCTCATCGACCGGTTCAGGTCGCTGCCCATGGCGCGGGGCGCGGTGCTGACCGGGCGCACCCTGGCCGACCTGGTGCAGACGGCCATCACGCTCGCGGTACTCGCGGCCGTCGCCCTGCTCGTGGGCTGGCGCACCCACGAGAGCATCGGCGAGGTGCTCGCGGGCTTCGGCCTGCTCCTGCTCCTCGGCTACGCGTTCACCTGGATCGGCGCCCTGATCGGCCTCTCCGTCCGCACCCCGGAGGCGGCCACCTCGGGCGGTCTGATCTGGCTGTTCCCGCTGACCTTCATCTCGAACGCGTTCGTTCCGGTCAACGGCATGCCGAGGTTCCTGCAGTACGTCGCCGAGTGGAACCCGTTCAGCGCCACGGTGGCCGCGGCCCGCCAGCTGTTCGGCAACACGATCGAGGGCGTCCCGAAGTCCGTGACGGGGGCCTGGCCGATGGAACACCCCATCTGGGCGTCGCTGATCTGGTCCGTGCTGATCATCGTGTTCTTCCGGACCCTGGCGGTGCGCAAGTACCGCTCGGTCGCTGTCTGAGCCCGCAGTACGCGCGAGAGCCCCGGCCGCTTGCGGCCGGGGCTCTCGTTCTCTGCCCGCTGTTCTCTGCCGGGCTGTGCGGATCAGCCGGAGTACGGCTTCGCCGAAAGGATCTTCACCGTGGCGGTCTTGCCGTTCGGCAGCTCGTAGTCCGCGGTCTCGCCCATCTTCTTGCCGTTCACGCCCACCCCGAGCGGGGACTGCGGGGAGTACGTCTCGATGTCCGCGCTCGCGTACTCACGGGAGGCCAGGAGGAAGGTCGTCGTATCGTCGTCATCGCCGTCGAAGGCGATCGTCACGACCATGCCGGGCTCGACCACACCGTCGTCGGCCGGCGCCTCGCCGACCTTCGCGTGCTCCAGGAGCTGGGTCAGCTGGCGCACCCGGAGCTCCATCTTGCCCTGCTCCTCCTTGGCCGCGTGGTACCCGCCGTTCTCACGCAGGTCCCCCTCCTCACGGGCCGCCGCGATCTTTACGGCGATCTCCGTGCGCGCGGGACCAGACAGGTACTCCAGCTCGGCCTTGAGCTGGTTGTACGCCTCCTGCGTGAGCCAGGTGACGTTTTCGCTGGTCTGGGTCACAGGGTGCTCCTCGTCGGTACTGGGAATACAAAGCATCGCCCTACCCCGAAGCATGCGCTTCCACGGGTGGGCGAAACCACGAGCCTAACAATTCGCCGGGAAAAGGGGGAGAAGGATACTGACCGATCCTGTCGAGCCGCAGGTCAGCGGCGTCAAGAGCGGGTCAGGACGTGCGTGCGCCGGTCAACCCGACGCCCCGTCGTCGTCCGTGCAGCCCAGCAGCTCGACGCTGGTCGCCCTGGACGTCGTACGCAGCGAGAGGACGCGGTCGATCCGGTCGGTCCTCTCGTCGAAACGGAAGTCCTTGCGGGCGACGTCGGTGCCGTCCTCGCGCTGCGAGCGGATCGTGCAGTAGCCCTTGGCGTCCGGGTCCTTTCGGACCTCCAGATGCACCTCGACCCGGGAGTCCGAGACGACCTTGAACTTGATCACCTCGGCGCTGACACCCTGGCCCGAGACGTAGTCGTAGCCGATCCAGCCGATCACGCCGAGCAGGGCAACGCCCAGCACCGAGCCGATGATCTTGAGTTTGCGGTCCGCACGCTGGTCCGCGGAGCGGCCGTAGCGGTTCTCGGGGGGCGCCTCGCGCACCGCGGTCATGATCGTTCCTCCCGTGCCGGGGATCGAAGGAATTTTCCGCCCCCCGGTTCGGTCACTATAGAAGCCTCCACCCGCCACCCGACCGCCACCCCACACCGACGTCCCTGCGGGACGGCACCTGATGGCGACCGAATCACTGAGGAACGAGTCTTGACTGAGCAGCTTCGACTGATGGCCGTGCACGCCCACCCCGACGACGAGTCGAGCAAGGGCGCGGCCACCATGGCCAAGTACGTGTCCGAGGGGGTGGACGTGCTGGTGGTCACCTGCACGGGCGGTGAGCGCGGCTCCATCCTCAATCCGAAACTCCAGGGTGACGCGTACATCGAGGAGAACATCCACGAGGTGCGCCGGAAGGAGATGGACGAGGCCCGCGAGATCCTGGGCGTCAAGCAGGAGTGGCTCGGCTTCGTCGACTCCGGACTGCCCGAGGGCGACCCGCTGCCGCCGCTGCCCGAGGGCTGCTTCGCGCTGGAGGACGAGGAGACGGCGGCGGGGCGTCTCGTCGCGAAGATCCGCGCGTTCCGGCCGCAGGTCATCACCACGTACGACGAGAACGGGGGCTACCCGCACCCCGACCACATCATGACCCACACGGTCTCCATGATCGCCTTCGAGGGCGCGGCCGACGCCGAGAGGTTCCCCGAGGCGGAGTACGGCCCGGTCTGGGCGCCGCAGAAGCTCTACTACAACCAGGGCTTCAACAAGCCGCGCACGGTGGCCCTGCACGAGGCGCTGCTGGCCCGCGGCCTGGAGTCCCCGTACGAGGACTGGCTGAAGCGCTGGAAGGAGTTCGAGCGCGCCGAACGCACGCTGACCACGCATGTTCCGTGCGCGGACTTCTTCGAGATCCGCGACAAGGCGCTGATCGCGCACGCGACGCAGATCGATCCGGACGGCGGCTGGTTCCGGGTTCCGATGGACATCCAGCAGGAGGTCTGGCCGACCGAGGAGTACGAGCTGGCGAAGTCTCTCGTCGATACCTCCCTCCCCGAGAGCGACCTCTTCGCGGGCATCCGCGACAATGCCTGATATGTACGCGACTCAGGCACTGCCGCACCTCGTCCCGCTCGCCGAGGAACTGGACAAGAACAAGGTGACCCCCGGGGTCCTCGGCTTCATCGTCTTCGCCGCGCTCGCCGTCGGCGTGTGGCTGCTGATGAAGTCCATGAACCGGCACATGGGGAAGGTCGACTTCGAGGAGGCCCCGGAGGCTCCGGGGACAGCGCAGGCGTCCGGCGCCTCGCGGTCCCCGGGCTCCGCGAAGCGGAAGTAGCGGCGGGACAGCGGGGACGGGCGGGGCGGCACCGGGGCCCGGTGGCCGCTCCGCCACCGAGCGGCGGGCGGGCTGAGGGGTGCTCTCAATCGCCGGGCGGGCTCGGGTTGGCCGGGCGGGCCTGGCACGGCCGGCCGGTTCACGGCCTCGCCGGAACCGCGACGCCCATGATCTCCCGGGCATGGCGGGTCGGGGTCAGGCCCAGCCGCCAGGCCTGCCAGCCGTCCTCCAGGTCGACTCCCCGGTTCAGGACCACCCGGAACGCCTCCGCGCACTCCTCCAGCTTGCCGTCCCGGGTGGGGTGGCCGGCCGCGGCCAGGTCGGCGAGCTCCTGCTGGGCCACCACCGTGCCCACCTCGATGCCGCCCGGGGACGCGTACGGCAGCAGCGTGCAGCGCAGGAAGCGGGCCCAGTCCGCGCCGCGCCCGTCCCCGTACGAGTCGAACAGCTCGGCCGCCTCGCCGCACAGGTCCAGCGCCTGCGGCGCGCGATGGTTGCCCGCGTCGATCAGGGCCAGCTCCAGACACGTCCAGGCCTCCCCGTGGGCGACCCCGATCCGCCGGAAGTCGGCCCGCGCGTCCGCCAGGAGCTGGCGGGCGAACCCGGAGTTGCGCAGGTTGCCCGTCTGGGCGGCCCGCTGGTCGCGGGTGACCCGGCCCGAGTGGTGCCGGGCGCAGGCCAGCCCGTACACGTCCCGCATCCGGGAGAACATCGTGCGCGACCGCTCCAGCTGCCGCACCGCAGAATCGGTCTCGCCGCTCTCCTCCAGGGACTGGCCCAGGTAGTAGAGCGTCCACGCCTCGCCCCGCGCGTCCTCGTTGTCGCGGTGCCGGGACAGCGCGGCGTTCAGCTGCTCGACCGCGGGGACCGGATCGCCGTCCAGCAGCCGGGCGCGGGCCAGCTGGGTCAGCGCCCAGGCCTCGCCGCGCTCGTCACGGGTGCGCCCGTACAGATCCAGGGCCGTACGCAGCGCGAGCTCGGCCCGCTCCACATCGCCCATCCGCAGGAGCACCTGACCCAGCTGGAACTGCGTCCACGCCTCCCCGTGCAGCGACTCGCCCTCGCGGTGCAGGACCAGCGCGGTGTCCAGCAGCGCCAGCGCCTCGGCCGGGTGGGCCCGGTCGCGCTCCACCGCGGCCAGCGCGTGCATCGACCAGGCCCGGTCCGCGGCCTGGGCCTCGGAGGTCTGCAGTTCCAGCGCCTCCCGCAGCCGCGCCGCCGCCTCCCTCAGATTGCCCTGGTGGTGCAGGGTGATGCCGAGCGAACAGAGCGCCAGCGCCGTACCCGAGTCGTTCTGCGCCTCGCGGTACAGGCCGACGACGGAGGACAGCGTGGTGCGGGCCTTGTCCAGCTCGCCCAGCTGACGGGCCGCGATCCCGGTCCGCCACTGCACCGACCGCTCCAGCAGTCCCTGGTCGACGGCTTGCGTCAACTCGCTGATCTCGCCCAGGCGGTAGAGGTCGCCGCGCAGCAGGCAGTAGTCGCACAGCGCGCCCAGCAGATCGAGCACCGCCGCCTGGTCGACGCCCTCGGCGTGCCGCAGCGCGGAGGTGATGAAGCTCGACTCCTCGTCCAGCCAGCGCAGCGCCGCGTCCAGCGAGGTGAAGCCGTGCGGGCCGAACTGCCCGGCCCGGGTGGACATCTTGCCGTCCACCATCCGGATCACCGCACCGGCCAGCTCCGCGTAGTTCACGATCAGCCGCTCCTGGGCGGCGGTGCGCTCGGCCGGCTCCTCCTCGTCGAGCAGCCGGGCCAGGGCGAAGCCCCGCACCAGGTCGTGCAGCCGGTAGCGGGAGCCGCGCACGTGGTCCAGCAGCCCGGCCCCGGCCAGGGCGGTCAGCAGCCGCCCGGCCTCCTGCTCGTCGGCCGAGAGCAGCGCGGCGGCGGCCGCCGCGCCCAGACTGGCCCGCCCGGCCAGCGCGAGCCGCCGCAGCAGCCGCCGCGCCGGCTCGGACTGGTCGGTGTACCGCAGCCACAGTGCCCGCTCGACCGGCGTCACCGGTCCGTACGCGCCGAGATCGGCGGCCAGCGCGCTCGGGCCGCGCTCCCCGAGCGAGGAACCCGCGATCCGCAGCGCCAGCGGCAGCCCGCCGCACAGTTCGGTGATCGCCTCGGTGGACGGGTAGTCGTACGGCCCCGGGGCCTCGTTCTGGGAGGCCTCGCGCAGCAGCTCCTCCGCGCCCGCCGGGTCCAGCGCCCCGACCTCCAGCTGGTACACCCACGCCTGGAGGGACCCGGGCAGGTCGAGCGGCTCGCGGGCGGTGACCAGGACGAGGCTGTCGGAACGCTCCGGGACCAGGGTGCGGACCTGCTCCGCGTCGCCGGCGTCGTCGAGGACGACCGTCACCGGCGTCCCGGTCAGGTGCTGGTGGTACAACTCGCTCAGCCTGCGCACCTGTTGCTCGGCGGACGACCCCGCCGACCGTCCTGCGGAGCCCCCGTCCCGGAACAGCAGCTGCTCGCGCGGCGCGCCCAGCCGGTTCAGCAGGTGGAGCAGTGCGTCCCGGGTCGGCAGCGGCGGCTCGCCGTCCGCGCCGCCGCGCAGGTCCACCACGCACGCGCCCCGGAACTGGTCCTTGAGGTCATGGGCCGCCCGCACGGCCAGCGTGGTGCGCCCGGCGCCCGGCGGGCCGTGCAGCACGACCACGGTGGGCTTCGTCTCCGTCGACGCACGGGCCGCGTGCACCCACTGGGCGATCCGGGCCAGCTCCGCCCGGCGGCCGGCGAACTTGGCCTCCGGTGAGGGGAGATGGCCGAACGACTGCTCCAGGAGCGAGCGCATCCGCGCCGCCGCACTGCGGTCCCCGCCGCGCAGGGCCGGCGCGGTGCGGGCCTTGACGGCGGCGGCCTTCTTCGCCGGGGTGCGCGAGGAGGCGGTCAGCATCCGCTGCTGGTCGAGGAACGGGCGGATGCCCCGTACCTCCAGTGCCGTCAGCCACTGGAGCCGCAACTGCTCGGTCCCGCCCGGCTGTCCGAGTGCCCCCGCCCGGCGCGATGCGGCCGGCCAGTGCGCGGCGGTGACCTTGGCGACGGTCGCGGTGGCGCCCGCGACGGCGACGACGGCTCCCGCGCCGAGCGCCAGACCCGACGCCGTACCGAGCGCCAGGTCCGCCCCGAAGGCGGCCGTGGCGGCAACGCCCGTCACCAGCAGCGGGGTTCCCAGCGCCGCCCGGTTGAACTTCTGTTTCCCGGCCGTCTCGGCGTCCAGCGCCTGGACGTACGAGGCGTACTCCTCGGCCGCCCCCGCGGCCATGGAGTCCAGGGCGCCCCGCGCCCGCGTCATCAGCACGTCGGAGTCCGTCCGGCCGCCGGTGCGCCTGGCCTCCTCCTCCACGGCCCGTACCAACAGCCTTTCGGCATCCGCGCGATGGCTGTCCCGCATGTGTGTCCCCCTCCGGATACGGCGACCGCCCCAGGCTCGGCGGCCGTCGCCGCCAAGTGTCCTGCCTGGGGTCCGTCAGCGCGAGGGTGCGGCGGCCGCGCGCAACAGGAACACAACTGACGAAGATCGGCCCGCGAACGGAGCCGGTATTTGTGTCCTCCTCCCAGATTGTCCGCACTCTGAGATATTCGGCGGCTGAGGCATCACCACCGGAACGGCTCCGGTTAGGTTCGCCAGACCGAACAGGGTTGCCTGACAGCCGAGTTGAGCGACGCCTCGTTCGCTCGCCGCCCCGGCCGGCCCCCTTGTGGCCGGGCCGCCTGCGCCCTGGCCACAGGTGACGTGCGTGAAGAGCGGCGCGGCACCCTGAGAAGGGAGTGCCCACGTGTCAGCAGTACCGGCTCCTCGCACAGTTACCCGGATCGCGGGTCCCGCCCTTCCGGCGATCTCGTTCGCGGCACGTCTGCCCGCCGCGATCTGTCCCACCGCCACCCTCCTCATGCTCACCGAGCTCAACGGCATCGGCACCGCGGCCGTCGCCGCCGGAGCACTGTGGACGGGGCAGGCCGTCGGGGGGCCGTTCCTCGGCCGGTACGCCGACCGCCGCGGCCACCGCCCGGTCATCCTGGCCGCCTCCGTCGCCAACGCCGTGGCCATCGCCGCCTTCGTCGCCTCGGCACTGGCCGCGATGCCGCTCGCGGTGGAGGCCGCGCTCGCCGCCGTCGTCGGCCTCACCGTGCCGCAGATCGGTCCGCTCTCCCGTACGCGATGGGTGGTCCTGACAGAACCCGCAGCCGGCGAGAACACCTCAGGAAGGGCCGAGTTGACCCGTCGCGCACTCTCCTTCGACACGGCTGTCGACGAAGTGAGCTTCATGGCGGGACCGGCCCTCGGCGGCGTGATGGTCGTCCTCATCCACCCCGTGGCCGGACTCGTCCTGGCCGGAGTGCTCATCGCCGTGTTCGGCACACTCTTCGCCCTGCATCCCACCGCGCCCCGGGGAACACCCGCCAAGGACGCCGCCGGCGCCCGGCTGCTCCTCCCGGCCCTGCTGGCGCTCTTCACCATGGCACTGCTCCAGGGCATGATCCTGGGAAGTGCCAACGCGGGTACGAGCGCGCTCGCCGCGCACCTCGGCGACACCGGCACGGCCGGCTTCGTCTGGGGCGCCATGGCCGTCACCAGCTCACTCGCCGGCCTGCTCATGACGATGCGGCCGAGCAGCCTGGAGCTGACCCTCCAACTGCGCCTCGCCGTCGCCGCGCAGGCGCTCCTGCTGCCGGCCCTCCTCGGCGTCGGCAGCTTCCTCGGCGCGACAGCGGCCCTCGCGGCCATCGGCTGCGCCGTGGCCCCGCACCTCATCGTGCTGTTCACCCTGGCGGAACGCGTCGCCCCGATGGAGCGCATGGGGGAGGCCATGGCGCTCCTCGGCAGCGGCCTCATCCTCGGCCAGGGCGTCGCCGCGCTGGCTGCCGGACAGTGGGCCCAGCGCTCCGGTCACCACAGCGCCTTCCTGCTGACCTGCCTCTGCGGAGCGGCGGCACTGGTCGTGGCTCTCGCCTGCGTACGCCCCCGGCTCGTCGACCGGGACCCCGCCGCCCGCGTCCGCGTACCGGAGCCCGGGGAGATCGCGGAGGAACAGCGCGAGGGCGCGTGACACAGCGGCCGCCGACGCCGTCTTCCGTGACCAGCGGCCCACTTCTCCACGACCACCTGCCCGGCCACTTGCCTCCCCGGTGGCCCGTCCGCCCGGCCGGTACTCTTCCGGGGTGACGGAGCACACCGGGCAGGAGGGGCGGCGGCCCACGAACGACGGGCCGAAGGCGGCCGCCCGCAACCGGGCCGCTCTGGTCGCCGCCGCCCGGGAGATCTTCTCGGAGCACGGCCTGGAGGCACCGCTGTCCGCGGTCGCCCGCAGGGCCGGGGTGGGGCAGGCCGTTCTCTACCGGCACTTCCCGGACCGGACCGCCGCCGTGGCCGCGGTCCTGGAGGAGAACGTGCGCCAGGTCGAGCAGACGGCCGGCACCGAAGGAGTGGCCTTCGCCGATGTCCTCGGCGTGCTCACGTGGCACCTCGCGGAGTCGGCGGCCTTCATCGGCCTGTTACACGCCGTCCGGGCGGGCGACCGGTCCGGCATCCGGGCCCACGCCCTGGCCCTGTCCGCCCGCGTCGAGAGCGCCCTGCGCAGACACCTGCCCGCCGGGCACCGGCTCAGCGCCGGGGACGACCTGGTGCTCTCGGTCGCCATGGTCTCCGCGGCCGTCACCGGCGTCACTCGTGAGGAGCGGGAGCGGCGGGCGCTGGCGGCGTGGCGGCTGCTGGGCGTGGATGTGGGAGCGGTGCGGCCCTACGGCGGTTGAGGGCCGGGATCAGCCGCCGTTGGACTGCCGGATTCCGGCGGCGAGTGCGTCGAAGGTGTAGAGGTACCCGCCGGCCGGGCCGCTCACCGTCACGTACGCCTTGGTCCCGCCGGGCGTGATGGCCACGTTCGTCGCCGACTCCAGTCCCTTGTCGCGCGAGGGGATCTCGATCGTCGCCAGCCGGTCGCCGTGCCTGTCGTACACGGCCATCGCCGCCCGGCCGTGCAGCCCCTGGTACAGGTTGCCGTCGGCGTCCACAGCGATCGAGTCGGTCTGGGCGATCCCGCCGTCGACGCGGATGGCGGTGTGACGGGATGCCGCTTTCCCTTCCCCGTCCAGGAGCAGGTAGGAGATCCGGTTCTCGGTGAGCTCGCTGAACCACAGCCCGCCGTAGTCCAGGTCGAACGAGATCCCGTTCGGCGCGGCGAGGCCCTTGGCCAGGACGGTGGCTCGCGTGCCGTCGCGGCTGATCCGCACCACCCGTCCGTCCGGTTCGCCCTCGGACATGCCGCGTGCGTCGCTGACGTACAGATTGCCCGCCTCGTCGAAGGCGATGTCGTCGGGGTTCATCGGGGCCCCGTCGACCTTGCCGGAGAAGAAGGTCTGCCTGTCGCCGCCGCCGGGGGCCAGGCTCACGATCTCGCCGTGGGCGAAGTCGCTGAGGTAGAGCCGGCCGTCGTAGGGGCTGAACTGTGCGGAGGTGTAGGCCCCCCGGTCGTCTGTGTGGACCGTCCGGACGGTCCTCCTCCCGACGTCGACCCGCATGACCTTGGGCCCGCCGGCGGGCGCGGTGACGTCGACGACGAAGAGGCCGCCGTCCTTGCCGAACGTGGGGCCTTCCAGCAGCGCCCTGCCGGTGTCGCCGGGCACCCGGGCGAGCTGCATGAACTTCTGCGCGTGGATGGTCCTGCCCGCGCCGGCGGGTGCCTCCGCCGCAGGCGCGGAGCCCGCGCTCTCCGTGCCGCAGCCCGTGAGAACCAGCGTGCCGATCGTGGCGAGCGCGGCCAGGGACCGGGCCGTATGCCGTTGCATGGGGATCACTCTTCCTGTCCGCCGCGTGGGTCGCGCAGCCGACGTCCCATGACGCGCCGGGACGCCAACGCGCCCTGGCCGCATGCCGACGAGGCACCGGAACCCAACCGGACAATGCTGTCCGGTGTTGTTACCGTAGCGGATGTCCGCTTGGACGGAACGACCCAACCGCTGAGGAACGAGACCCCACATGACGAACCCTCACCTGACGCATGCTCACGAGCCGGTCCCCCCTGATCTCGCCGCGCTGAGGCGCCGCTACCGCCTCGAACGCGAACGGCGGGTCCGTCCGGACGGTGCCGCCCAGTACCGCGACACCGAAGCCGAGTTCGGCTACTACGCCGCGGACCCTTACATCGAGGAACCGGTGGAGCGCGCCCCGCTCCAGGACACCGTCGACGTCGCTGTGATCGGCGGAGGGTTCGGCGGCATCCTCGCCGGGGCGCGGCTGCGGCAGCAGGGGGTGGAACGGGTCCGGGTCGTCGAGAAGGGCGGCGACTTCGGGGGCACCTGGTACTGGAACCGGTACCCGGGTGTCCACTGCGACATCGAGGCGCACGTGTACCTGCCGATGCTCGACGAGACGGGGTACGTGCCGGAGTGGAAGTACGCCCCCGGCGACGAGATCCGCCGCCACGCGATGCGGATCGCGCGGAAGTTCGACCTCTACGCGGACGCACTGTTCTCCACCGGAGTCACCGGCCTGACCTGGGACGAGGCTTCGGGGGAGTGGATCGTGGCCACGGACCGCGGCGACACCTTCCGGGCCACGTACGTCGTCACCGCCACCGGTACCCTCACCGACCCGAAGCTTCCCGGGATTCCCGGGATCGAGGACTTCAAGGGCCACACCTTCCACACCTCCCGGTGGGACTACGCCTACACCGGAGGCACCCCCGAGGGCGGCATGAGCGGCCTCGCGGGCAAGCGGGTGGGCATCGTCGGCACCGGGGCCACCGGGGTCCAGGTCATTCCGATGCTGGCCCAGGACGCCGCACACCTCTACGTCTTCCAGCGCACCCCCTCCACCGTGGACGTTCGGGGCAACCGCCGCACGACCCCCGGGGACGTCGGTGCCGACCGCGAGGGCTGGGCCCGCGAACGGCGCGAGAACTACCTCCGGATCGTCTCCGGTGAGAGCGCGGAGACGGACCTCGTGGCCGACGCCTGGACCGCTTCGGCGGGACTGCTGGAGAAGCTCCTGCCCAGTTTCCGGCGCCAGGGCGACCGCGAGCCCTTCGAAGCCGCCTACGAGGCGTCCGACGCCGCCAAGATGAACGAACTCCGCTCCCGCGTCGAGCAGACGGTCACCGACCCGGAGACGGCCCACAGGCTCCAGCCCTGGTACCGCTACGCCTGCAAACGCCCCACCTTCTCGGACCTGTACTACCCGGCGTTCAACCGGGCCGACGTCACGCTGGTCGATACCGCGGACACCCACGGCATCGAGCGCGTCACCGCGGACGGAGTCGTGGTCGGCGACACGGTGTACGAACTCGACTGCCTCGTCTTCGCCACCGGGTTCAATGTCGGGACCTCCGGCATCCACTCCGGCAGGCTCCCCGTCCACGGCCGGGACGGCGTCCAACTGCTGGACCGCTGGGCGCGGCAGGGCCCGCGCACACTCCACGGCCTCACCAGCAACGGCTTCCCCAACCTGATCCAGCTGGGCCCCCTGCAGAACGCCAGCAGCGTCAACTTCTCGCACATCCTGGACGAGCAGGCGGTGCACGCGGCAGCGCTCGTCGCCGCCGCCGAGGCAGCGGGTGCCCGCATCGAGCCGTCCCGCGAGGCCGAGGACGCCTGGCTCGCCACTCTGGCCGCGGACGCCCCCGACCACGAGTGGTTCCACGCCGAATGCACCCCCGGCTACTACAACGCGGAAGGCCGCGGCCGGCGCAACGGTCCGGGCGGCTACCCGCACGGCGCGGTCGCCTTCCACCAGCTGCTGAAGGAGTGGCGCGACACCTCGATGGGCGAAGTCCTCCGGCCGGGGACCACTCCTCGCGCCTGACCCGGACCCACCGGTGGGCCCCACAACGCACGACAGCGCCCGGCGAAATACCGTCGCCGTACGGGGTGCCTGCCGGCCCTCATGCCGGCCCTTCCCGGCACCCCGGCCCCACTCATCGCCACACCTCTGGAGGACCACCCATGACCACGCCCCCAGCCGAGCCGGGCACCGCCCCCCACGCACCCCGGAGCGTCATCGTCACCGGAGCCGCCTCCGGAATCGGCAGGGCCGCCGCCCTGGCCTTCGCCGCCCGGGGCGACCGCGTCCTGGCCGCCGACGTCCACACGGAGGGCGCGGAGGAAACGGTCCGTATGATCACGGCCGCCGGGGGTGTCGCCCTCGCCGCCGTCGGCGACCTGGGGGAGCAGCGGGTGGTGGACGCGCTGGTGGCTCGTGCGGTCGACGAGTTCGGCGGGATCGCCGTCCTGGTCAACAACGCGGGCATCATGGACCGCATGTCGGCGGCACACGAGACCGACGACGCGGAGTGGGAACGGGTACTGCGGATCGACCTCACGGCTCCCTTCCTCCTGACCCGCGCAGTGCTCCCGCACATGCTGGCCGCCGGCACCGGATGTCTGGTCTTCACCGGCTCGGAGACGGGCCTGCGCGGCGGAGCCGCAGGAGCCGCGTACACCGCCGCCAAGCACGGGATCACCGGGCTGGTGAAGAACCTGGCCGTGATGTACCGGGGGCAGGGCATCCGGACCAACATGATCGCCCCCGGCCCCACGGCGACCGGCATCAGTGTCGACAGCCGCCCTGACGCGCACGGCCCCGCGCTCATCGGCCGGCTCATCGGTACGAACATCGGCCGCCTCGGTTCCGCCGCTGAACAGGCTGCCGCGATCGTCTGGCTCGCCTCCGACGCCGCCTCGTTCGTCAACGGCGCGATCCTCCCCGTGGACGACGGCTGGTCGGCCGTCTGACCCCGCGGCCCCACTCCTGCGCGAAGATCCGCGGAACGCGCCAGGGTCCGTGAACTGGCCACGGCCCTGCCCGCCGGGCAGTCGGGGCCGGAGCGGGATATGCCGTCCTCCTCCGCAGGGTTCGGTCTGGTGCCGGGCGTTCTCCCGGGGCGTCGGTTCGACGATTGGGCAGGCCTGGTCCGGGCCGGGGTCCATCGGCAGTTGATGAGCGCCATCGCGGGCGGCGGCAAACGCGGAGCCGAGTCGGTCGTCCTGAGTGACGAGCACTCCCGCGACGAGGACCACGGTGACGTCATCGTCCTCACCGGTGAGGGGGCGACGGGTGACCAGCAACTCACCAGCGGCAATGCCGCACTGGCGACGAGTGCGTCCACGCGGGCCCCCGTCCGTGTGGTGCGCCCGATCGCGACCGCCGCCGGCGGCCGGGCCTACCTCTACGACGGGCTCTACACGGTTGAGGACTACTGGTCCGAGCAGAGTCCGGACGGGCGACGCGTGTGGCGGTTCCGCCTCGTCCGACGGGTGCCCGCCGAGCAGGGTGTGGCGGACGGTCCGCAACCCGATGAGGCCGACGGGCCGGGGTCGGTCGGCGCTGTGCGGTCGCCCCTCTCGATCCAGCGCGTCGTCCGCAGCACGGCTGTCGCCAACCTCGTCAAGCGGATCCACGACTTCAGGTGCCAGGTCTGCGGAGTTCGCCTTCAGCTGAGCGCCGGTAGCGCGTATGCCGAAGCCGCGCACATCCGGTCGCTGCCAAGCCCACACGGAGGCGCGGACACGATCGGCAACGTGTTGTGCCTGTGCCCCAACTGCCACGTGCTCATGGACAGGGGGGCGCTGGTCATCAACGACGACCTCACCGTCGTGAGCCGGGCGGACAGCAGCGTGCTCGGCGTCCTCCGCGAGACCGCTGAACACCGGATCGACAGGGAGGCGCTCGCCTATCACCGCACCCTCCACGGGGTAGCTGAGGAAGGCCGAGGCGGAGACGCGTGAGTCGGTTCCTGACGTCGCGTCAGGTGTGGCCGACGCGGTCTGCCGATCACCCTCCTCTGGCAGCGAGTCCAGGCTTGTGTAGCCTCAAAGGCGCAAACGCGGCTTTCCCGCCCTGGAGCGGCCAGCATGGCGATCAGCACATACCTGAGCTCTGCTTGAACCGACATGGCTGTGCGGGATGCCCCTCCACTGTCCCGCACAGCCAGGATCATCACACGAGCTTCTCCGCTCGACTTGTAAGGGTCGGCCTACCTTTCCGTTCCCTCCTGTATCGCCGCCGACGGTGATGTCAGCCCGTTACGGTTGATGAACCGCAACTGGATAACAGGAATTGGCTCGCTTTTTTTGGAGGGCTTCCCTATTGGCGTCCGTCCGCCCACGTGCCCTTGAATAGTTCTTAACAGGGCGCGGCTAAGCGATCGTGTGCGAGTTGGAGTCGCATTCGCACGTGGTACATCCGATCCGCAGCCGGAGAATGCCCTGATGAGTCGGCGAAACACCGTGAGGCGAGTGCGGATGGTCCAGAGTCGGTAGCGTGGCGGCTTATCGGTACTTTACAAGAGCCCGAGATCGACCGTGATGGGGAAAGGTGCGGTGGCCCTCACCGTGCCGGTGAACATCTCGCCGTCCCGGTAAGCCTTGGTGGCGGGATCGAGGACGTAGGTGTACACGATCGGAACCCCGGTGGCGGCCTGCTCGACCCTCCAGTAGAAGGGGATGCCGGCCTTGGCGTACTGGTCCACCTTCACGATCCGGTCGGTTGTCTCCGAACCGGGCGACACGACCTCGACGACCAGGAGGACGTGCTCGGGGCGGGTAGGTGTGAGGTCGATGGTTTCCGCCCGGTAGACGATGACGTCGGGGCGGCGGTTGGTGAGGGGGACGTCCTGAAGGCGGACGTCGAAGTCGGTGTCGGCGTTCCAGTCCGGGCCCGCGGCGGCGTCCAGGGCGTTGGCCAGGATGCGGGCCAGCCGGTTGTGGCGCTTGGAGGCGTTCGGGCTCACGACGACCATCCCGTCCACGATCTCGATGCCGGCGCACTGCTCCTCGGACCAGGAGTCGTACTGCTCCGCGCTGATCTGCGTGTGCATCCACGCGGGCGCCACCATCTCGGCGGTCATGGCGTACCTCCTTCGAGGAGCCTCGGCAGTCCCGGCGCTGCTGGGGTCAGCCTACCGTCGGCCGACGGTAGGCCGCCGGACTTCGGCAGGGCGCACCACCCGCTTCACCTGCCCGTTCGCCCGTCGTCCCGTGGCGCGCGGGTGTCCTGGGGGAGGGTGCGCGAGGATTGGGGCCATGGCCAACCGACTTGCGCAGACCGTCTCCCCGTACCTCCTCCAGCACGCCGACAACCCGGTCGACTGGTGGCCGTGGTCGCCCGAAGCCTTTGAGGAGGCGCGCAGGCGGGACGTTCCGGTGCTGCTCAGCGTCGGCTACTCGGCCTGTCACTGGTGCCATGTGATGGCCCATGAGTCGTTCGAGGACGACGACGTCGCGGCGTATCTGAACGAGCACTTCGTGCCGGTCAAGGTCGACCGGGAGGAGCGTCCCGACGTCGACGCCGTCTACATGGAGGCCGTGCAGGCGGCGACCGGGCAGGGCGGCTGGCCGATGACGGTCTTCCTGACCGCCGACGCGGAACCCTTCTACTTCGGGACGTACTTCCCGCCCGAGTCCCGCCACGGCCTGCCCTCCTTCCGGCAGGTGCTCGAAGGCGTCGTCGCGGCCTGGACTGACCGGCGCGACGAGGTCGGGGAGGTCGCCGGGCGCATCGTCCACGACCTGTCGCAGCGCTCCCTCGCGCACGGCGGCGAGGGGCTGCCGGCCGAGTCGGAGCTGGCGCAGGCGCTGCTCGGGCTGACCCGGGAGTACGACGAGAAGAACCGCGGCTTCGGCGGCGCGCCCAAGTTCCCGCCGTCGATGGTGATCGAGTTCCTGCTGCGCCACCACGCCCGTACCGGCGCGGACGGTGCGCTCCAGATGGCGGCCGACACCTGCGAGGCGATGGCCAGGGGCGGGATGTACGACCAGCTCGGCGGCGGCTTCGCCCGCTACTCGGTGGACCGCGAGTGGATCGTGCCGCACTTCGAGAAGATGCTCTACGACAACGCGCTGCTGTGCCGGGTGTACGCGCACCTGTGGCGCTCGACCGGCTCCGAACTGGCCCGGCGGGTGGCTCTGGAGACCGCCGACTTCATGGTCCGGGAGCTGCGTACGGCCGAGGGCGGCTTCGCCTCCGCGCTCGATGCCGACAGCGAGGACGGGCAGGGCAAGCATGTCGAGGGCGCGTACTACGTCTGGACGCCGGCGCAGCTGCGCGAGGCGCTGGGCGAGGACGACGCCGCGTTCGCGGCCGAGCACTTCGGGGTGACCGAGGAGGGCACCTTCGAGGAGGGGTCCTCGGTGCTCCAGCTGCCGCCGAAGGGACCGCACCACCCGCCGCGCACCGGTGAGGTGGTGGACGAGGCGCGGGCCGCCGACGTACGGGCCCGGCTGCTCGCGGCCCGGGAGCTGCGTACCCGGCCGGGGCGGGACGACAAGGTGGTCGCCGCGTGGAACGGGCTGGCGATCGCCGCCCTGGCCGAGGCGGGCGCCTACTTCGACCGCCCGGACCTGATCGAGCGCGCCACCGAGGCCGCGGACCTGCTGGTGCGGCTCCACATGGGCCCGGTCGCCCGGCTGGTCCGGACGTCCAGGGACGGGCGCGCCGGGGAGCACACGGGTGTGCTGGAGGACTACGGCGATGTGGCGGAGGGCTTCCTCGCGCTGGCCTCGGTCACCGGCGAGGGGGTCTGGCTGGAGTTCGCGGGCTTCCTGCTGGACATCGTGCTCCAGCACTTCACCGGCGAGGGCGGTCAGCTCTACGACACCGCGGACGACGCCGAGAAGCTGATCCGCCGCCCGCAGGACCCCACCGACAGCGCCACCCCGGCCGGCTGGACGGCGGCGGCCGGGGCGCTGCTCTCGTACGCCGCGTACACCGGATCGGAACCCCACCGCGCGGCCGCCGAGCAGGCGTTGGGCGTGGTGAAGGCACTCGGGCCGAAGGCGCCGCGGTTCATCGGCTGGGGGCTCGCGGTGGCCGAGGCGCTGCTCGACGGCCCGCGCGAGGTGGCCGTCGCCGGGCCGGTCGGCGGTGAGCTGCACCGTACGGCGCTGCTGGGACGGGCGCCGGGCGCGGTGGTCGCGGCGGGGGAGACGTCGGGCTCGGAGTTCCCGCTGCTGGCGGGTCGTCCGATGCTGGGCGGAGCGCCGACCGCGTACGTGTGCAGGCACTTCGTGTGCGACGCGCCGACGACCGACCCGGCGGTGCTGGCCCGTGCCCTCGGGGATGACGGGGCATGATCCAAACGAGAGGGCCTAGAGCAGCAGGCCGCCCTCCAGGGTGTCCAGAGCGTCGTTGATCATGGCGATCAGGTCGCCTTCCTGGTCGTGCTCGCCCCAGTAGAGGGTCACCTCGCGGAGCGCGCCGAGCACCGCCGCGATGAAGATCCGGATCTTCAGGTCGTCGGCGCTGCGGCCGGTGCGGTCCGCGAGGACCTGGGCGAGGATCTTCGCCGTGTCCGACATGGTCTCCGTCATCCGCGCCCGGATGGCGGGGACCTCCACCATCAGCCGGGTGCGCTGGCGCAGCTCCTCGTTCTCCGTCTCCATGAACGACGTCAGTGACTCGATCATCATCAGCCGCACCGACAGCAGGGGCGCCTCATCGGCCGGCCGGCTCCGCAGCGAGGCTTCCATCACCGGGTCGTACTCGTCGGTGAGGACGATGTCCTCCTTGGTCGCGAAGTACCGGAACACCGTGCTCGGCGACACCTCCGCCGCCTGCGCGATCTGCTCGATGGTCGTCGCGTCGTACCCCTGCTCGGCGATCAGCCGGTACGTCGCCTGCCGGATGGCGACCCGGGTCCTGAGCTTCTTGCGCTCGCGCAGTCCCAGCGGGGGCTGCGCGCCGGGCTCGGTGAGGGAAGGGGTACGGGGAGTGGCGGCCATGGTCGCCATTGTCAGGCATCGACGGGGGTGGCGGCCACGTCGGCGGGCTCGTCGCGTCCCGGCTTCGTGCCGGGCAGGAGGGCCGCCACCAGCAGGGCGCTGACCAGGGCGGTGGCGCCGATGACGAGCAGGACCAGGCTCATGCCGTGCAGGTATGCGGCGTCGGCGGACTCCGCGAGGCGCTGTGCGCCGAGCTTCGCCGCGACGGCGTGGGCGGCGACGACCGAGTCCCCGGCGGTGTCCGCGGCGGCGGCCGGCAGCCCCGTCGTGTCGAGGCGGTCGCCGTAGGCACCGGCGAGCAGGCTGCCCAGCAGGGCGATCCCGAGCGCGCTGCCGGTCTGGCGCACGGTCATCAGCAGACCCGAGCCGCTGCCCGAGCGGTCCGGGGGCAGGGCGGCCAGCGCGGCGTTCATGGCGGGGACGACGGCGAAGCCGAAGCCGGCCCCGGCGATGGAGAGCCACAGCGCGGTGAAGCCGTAGCCGCTGTCGACCGTCGTGCGGCTGCCGAGGAACGCGGCGAAGGCGAGCACGACGAGCCCCGCCGACATCGCGGCGCGGGGCCCGAAGCGCGCGTTGACCGGGCCGCCGGCCCTGGTGGCGACGATCAGCCCGCCCATCATCGGCAGCATCCGCAAGCCGGTGCCGAAGGCGTCGTTGCCCAGCACGGCCTGGAGGTAGCCGGGCAGGATGAACATCAGCCCCGCCAGCACGAACATCACGAGCGTGGCGGCGAGCGTGCTGAGCAGGAACGTCCGCTGCCGCAGCAGGGGCAGGTCGAGCATCGGGCGGGGTGCCTTGCGCTCGCGCATGACGAGCGCGGCGATCAGGGCCGCGCCCGCGGCCAGTACGGCCAGGATCAGCGGGTCGCCCCAGCCGCGGCCCGGTGCCTCGATGACCGCGTAGATCAGCGTGCCGAGGCCGGTCGCGGTCAGCGCGGTGGAGACCGGGTCGACCCGGGGAGAGGCCGGGTCGCGGGTCTCGGGGAGCAGGAACACGCAGGCGGCTATGCCGATGCCGACCATCGGGACGTTGACCAGGAAGACCGAGCCCCACCAGAAGTGGTCGAGCAGCCAGCCGCCCAGGATCGGGCCGAGCGGCAGGCCGAGCGCCGAGGCGGCCGAGACGATTCCGATGGCCTTCATCCGGTCCTTCGGCTCGCCGAACAGCGAGGGCAGTACGGCGATGGCGAGCGGCATCACGAGTGCGCCGCCGACACCCATCACACAGCGGGCGGCGATCACCGTGGACACGTCACCGGCGAGTGCGCCGAGGACCGAGCCGACGAGGAAGACGCCGAGCCCGGCGATGAGCATCCGGCGGCGGCCGAAGCGGTCGCCGAGCAGTCCCGCCGGAAGCATCAGCGCGGCGAACACGACGACGTACGCGTCGGCCATCCACTGCTGTGCTCCGGTGCCGGCGCCCAGCTCACCGGCCATCGTCGGCAGCGCCACGTTGAGGATCGTCATATCGAAGCCGAGGACGAGCGTGCTCGCCACCAGCGCGCCCAGGGCCCACCAGCGTCGGTTCATGTCCTACTCCTTTGAGAGTTGCAGTCAAGTGACAGTAACTCTCAAAAGGTTGTTAGTGTCAATCGAGGGCGTCGAATGTGTCCTGACATGCGTCATGGCCGTGACTCGGGAGTCGCGGCCATGAGAGGGAAGGGGGTGGGGGCGGTGAGGGGTCAGCTCTGGCTGTACGCCACCAGGGAGATGCCCACGTAGTGCACGACGAACGCCGCCAGGGTCAGTGAGTGGAAGACCTCGTGGAACCCGAACCAGCGCGGCGACGGGTTCGGCCGCTTGATGCCGTAGATGACGCCGCCGGCGCTGTACAGCAGTCCGCCGACGACGACCAGTACGAGCACCGCGATCCCGCCGGTGCGCATGAAGTCCGGCAGGAAGAAGACCGCGGCCCAGCCCATCGCGATGTAGCAGGGCGTGTAGAGCCAGCGCGGGGCGCCGACCCAGAACACCCGGAAGGCGATCCCCGCGACCGCCGCGCCCCAGACCGCCCAGAGCAGCGGGGTCCCGGTGGAGCGGGGCAGGAGCAGCAGGGTCAGCGGGGTGTAGGTGCCCGCGATGATCAGGAAGATGTTGGCGTGGTCCAGCCTGCGCAGCACCGCCTCGCCGCGCGGGCCCCAGGTGCCGCGGTGGTAGACGGCGCTCACGCCGAACAGCAGGCACGCGGTCAGGATGTAGATGCCGCAGGCGATCCGGCCGCGGGTGGTGTCCGTGAGGGCGATGAGCACGATGCCCGCGACGACGACCGCCGGGAACATGCCGGCGTGCAGCCAGCCGCGCATCCGTGGTTTCAGCTCGACGGCATCGGTTCCGGCTGGTTCCAGCCCGGCGGGTTCGGGCGCGGCGGCGGCGGCAGCAGTCATTCCCGCATCGTACCTACGCCACCGTAGGTTGCGGATATGAGTGGCGATGCTCACGTGGGCGGCCCTCTGGACATATGGGCGGAACGGTCGGATGATCAAATGAGTGCGGTCGGCACCGGATGAGCGCCAGGGGAAATTCGAAGGGGTAGAAGCATCCGGGTCGCGGCCCCCACGGGGCAACTACCAAACACCCACCCTCATCAAGGAGCGATCGTGGCGCGCGACATCGCGGCTCCCCTCACTGTTCCCACCAATCACCGGGAGCTCGTCTCCTGGGTCGACGAGATCGCAGCCCTCACCGAGCCGGACCGAGTGGTCTGGTGCGACGGTTCCGAGGCCGAGTACGAGCGCCTGTGCGGGGAGCTCGTGGCCAAGGGCACGTTCACCAAACTCGACGAGATCAAGCGCCCGAACTCGTACTACGCCGCCTCCGACCCGAGCGACGTCGCACGGGTCGAGACCCGTACGTTCATCTGCTCCGAGAAGGAGGAGGACGCCGGTCCGACGAACCACTGGAAGGCCCCCGCCGAGATGCGGGAGATCTTCGTGGGCGACCAGGGCGTCTTCCGGGGCTCCATGCGCGGCCGCACCATGTACGTCGTGCCCTTCTGCATGGGCCCCGTCGGCTCGCCGCTCTCCGCGATCGGCGTCGAGATCACCGACTCCGCGTACGTCGCCGTCTCCATGCGCACCATGACGCGCATGGGACAGCCGGTCCTGGACGAGCTGGGCACCGACGGGTTCTTCGTCAAGGCCGTCCACACGCTCGGCGCGCCCCTTGAGGAGGGCCAGGAGGACGTTCCGTGGCCCTGCAACTCCACCAAGTACATCTCGCACTTCCCCGAGGACCGCGAGATCTGGTCCTACGGCTCCGGCTACGGCGGCAACGCCCTGCTCGGCAAGAAGTGCTACGCGCTGCGCATCGCCTCCGTCATGGCGCGCGACGAGGGCTGGCTGGCCGAGCACATGCTGATCCTCAAGCTCACGCCGCCGCGCGGTGAGTCGAAGTACGTCGCCGCCGCGTTCCCGAGCGCCTGCGGCAAGACCAACCTCGCCATGCTGGAGCCCACGATCTCCGGCTGGACCGTCGAGACCATCGGCGACGACATCGCCTGGATGCGGTTCGGTGAGGACGGGCGGCTGCGCGCGATCAACCCCGAGGCCGGCTTCTTCGGCGTCGCACCCGGCACCGGCGAGCACACCAACGCCAACGCCATGAAGACCATGTGGGGCAACTCCGTCTTCACCAACGTCGCCCTCACCGACGACGGCGACGTCTGGTGGGAGGGCATGACCGAGGAACTGCCCAAGCACCTCACGGACTGGAAGGGCAACGACTGGACCCCCGAGTCCCCCGAGCCCGCCGCCCACCCCAACGCCCGCTTCACCGTCCCGGCCGGCCAGTGCCCGATCATCGCGCCCGAGTGGGAGGACCCGAAGGGCGTGCCGATCTCCGCCATCCTCTTCGGCGGCCGCCGCGCCTCGGCCGTACCGCTGGTCACCGAGTCGTTCAACTGGCAGCACGGGGTCTTCCTCGGAGCCAACGTCGCCTCCGAGAAGACCGCCGCCGCCGAGGGCAAGGTCGGCGAGCTGCGCCGCGACCCGTTCGCCATGCTGCCGTTCTGCGGCTACAACATGGGCGACTACATGCAGCACTGGATCAAGGTCGGCGCGGACAAGCCGGACCAGTCGAAGCTGCCGAAGATCTACTACGTGAACTGGTTCCGCAAGAACGAGGAGGGCAAGTTCGTCTGGCCCGGCTTCGGCGAGAACAGCCGCGTCCTGAAGTGGATCGTGGAGCGCCTGGAGGGCAAGGCCGAGGGCGTCGAGACCCCGATCGGCATCCTGCCGGCCAAGGGCTCCATCGACACCGAGGGCCTGGACCTCTCCGAGTCGGACCTGGACTTCCTGCTCAAGGTCGACAAGGAGGTCTGGCGCGAGGAGGCGGCGCTGGTCCCCGAGCACCTCAACACCTTCGGCGACCACACGCCGAAGGAGCTGTGGGACGAGTACCGCGCCCTGGTCCAGCGCCTGGGCTGAGCCCGCCCTTCGAACTCCGCGGCCCGGCTCCCGACATCCGCCCCGACCTGTGGAGTCAACGGCCTGCCGCGGTGGGGACGTGCACGAACACGGCCCCGGCCCCCGGAACCGGCATGCGGTTCCGGGGGCCGCCCCCGTGGAGGCGGTTGCCGCGCGTGGACCGGCAGGCCCTGTTCGTAGTCGGGCTGTGACCAGCCGGAGCTGTCGGCGGGATGGGCCCCGGCCTACGTTGGACCCGACCGTGCCGGGGGGTGCGGGGGTTGTGGGGGGCCATGACGTTGTCGGCGATACCGCCGTATCCGGATCAGCACACCCGCATGCCGCGGCGGCGGCGCACCGGCATGCCGCGCTGGGCGGTGACCCTGATCGTGGTGACGGTCTCGCTGCTGGTGCTGTCCCCGGTCGCTCTGGTGGCGGCCTTCTTCCACGCCTGGGGGGAGAACCACGAGGGCCTGCGCTTCCCGTCCTGGGATGTTCCTTCGACCGCCCTGGCCGCCCGGACGTCCGCCTCGGCCGCGCCCTGATCCGGACGCACTTCGGAGGGCGCCGCCATTCGGTCGCCGTTGCGGCGTGTCGGCGACGTGCGCAACTAGGACTCTGTGCGGCTTTTTTTAACGTAATGTAATGAAAAGATATGAACGTCTGCGGCGTGCCCCATCGCTCGCCGTCATGGCGTCCGCCGGAACGGCCCTGGGCCTGCTCCTGGCTGCGGCTCCGACCGCAGCTGCGCCGCCCTCGCCGCGGGCGGTGGGCGAATCGGTGCTGCTCGACGAGGACTTCACCGGCAGCTCCGTGCCCGACCCCGGCTTCGTCCCCCTGGACAACGCCTGTCTGACCGGCGCCTCGGCGGAGCCGCCCGCCGGCGAGTCCCAGGTCGGGCCGTGCGACGACCCCGCCACCCAGACGACCCCGCCGGTGCCCACCCCGGGTGAGACCCCCGGCTGGCTCCAGCTCACCGACCACGCCAACTACCGGGTCGGCGGGATGCTCTACAACCGGCCGCTCCCGGGCAACGGCGGCCTCGACGTCACCTTCGAGCAGTACCAGTACGGCACCAACGACTCGGGCGCCGACGGTATCGGCTTCTTCCTGGTCGACGGCTCGGTGGACCTCACCGACGCGGGCGCCGACGGCGGCTCGCTCGGCTACGCCCAGCGCAATCTGGATCCCGGCGTCAACGGCGGCTACCTCGGCGTCGGCCTGGACGCGTACGGCAACTTCGCCAACGACGAGGAGCTGCGCGGCAACGGCTGCCCCGAATCCCAGCGCTCACCGGTCACCAGCGGGCTCCCGGTGACGGACACCGTCACCCTGCGCGGACCCGGGCAGGGCGACGACGGCTACTGCTACCTCGACTCCACCATCGCGGCGGACGACACCCAGGAGTCGGGCTTCCGCTCCACGCTGCCCGGCAGCCTCCGCCACCAGGGCACCGATCCGCTGCCCGCCAAGCGCACCGTGCACATCATGGTCAGCCCGGACGCCCGGCCGACCGTGGACGTCGAGATCGACTTCAACGACGGCGCCGGCTTCCAGCCCGTCCTGTCGACGCAGATGACGGCCGACGCGCCGCCCACGTACAAGTTCGGTTTCTCCGGCTCCACCGGCGGCAGCATCGACACCCACCTGATCCGCGGGCTCAAGGCCAACTCCGTCGTCGGGCTGGACCAGTTGAACCTGGTCAAGACGGTGGCGCCGCCGGACAACGCGGCGACGGAGCCCTTCGAGGCCGGTGACACGGTGCACTACCAGTTCCTCGTCACCAACACCGGGACCACGCAGCTCGACGGGGTCCATGTGGTGGACCCGTCGGTGACCGACGTGACCTGCCCCCGCGACACCCTCGGGGTGATGGGTTCCAGCACCTCGTCCATGGTGTGCGAGGGAACCCATGTCCTGACCGAGGAAGACGTCGTCAACGGCGACACCTTCACCAACACCGCCACGGCGCAGGGAGACCACGACGGGGACGATGTCGTCTCCAACGAGTCCTCGGCCTCCGTGCCCGTGAAGCGCCAGGAGCAGGTGCTGGAGCTCTCCAAGAGCGCCACGCCGACGAGCGCCGAGCCCGGCGACACCGTCACCTACACGGTGACCGCCGCCAACACCGGCGAGACCACCCTGAGCCCCGCGCACCTCACCGACGACCTGTCCGGTGTGCTCGACGACGCGAAGATCACCGCCGGCCCCACCGCGAGCACCGGCACGGCGGAGGTCACGGGAAACACCCTCGACTGGTCCGGTGAGCTGGCCCCCGGCGCCACCGCGACGATCACCTACACGGTCACCGTCGACGACCCGGACAGCGGCGACGCGGTCCTGCGCAACGCCGTCACCTCCGACACCCCCGGCGCGCGCTGCGCGGCGCAGGACGCCCCCGACCTGCCCTGCGAGGTGGAGGTCCCGGTGACGGTCCCGAGCCCGAGCCCGAGCCCGACGCCGACCCCGCACCCGAGCTGGACGCACTCGCCCCACCCTCACCCGAGCTGGACGCACTCGCCCCGCCCGGCTCCCACCTGGACGCACTCGGACGGTCCGACCTGGAGTCCCGGCCCGCACCCGACGCACCACGGGAAGCCCGGTCACCCGGGTGACCTCGCCGACACCGGCAGCGCCACGACCGGCATCGGCATCGCCGCCGGACTGCTGGTCCTGGCCGGTCTCGCCATGGTCCGCTTCCGGACCCGCGGCAAGCACTGACAGGCAGTGACGGCAAGCAGGCACTGACAGACCGACGGCCCGGCCCGTTCCGCGTGAACTGCGGAACAGGCCGGGCCGTCGGTGTTGTGCGGTGGCACCCGGTCCACACGCCTCTACGGCACGTGGACCGGGGCCGTCTAGAGGGCGCCGACCAGGTGCGACGGGCCGGTGGCGACCGGGGCCGCCGCCGCGTGGGCGTCCATGCGCTCGGCCGAGAGGATCGCGGCGGCCGTGTCGGCGCGGGACGCCGCCACCACCAGCGCGCGGCCCGCGAGGGCGTGGGCGCGGCGGTGCAGGGCCGGTGCGGGGGCCTCGGTCAGGCCGGCGTGCCGGGCGGGCGGTGTGCCGCGCAGCCGTGCGACCTGTTCGGCGATGCGGTCGCCCGCCTCGCCGAGTCCCAGCTCATCGGTGACCGCGAGCAGTGCGGCCAGATGTCCGGCGAGCTGGATGTCCAGCTCCTCCTCGCGGCTGCGGTGCGGGAAGTCGGCGTGGTCGGCCGGTGTGTGGACCGATTTGGTGCGGATCGGTTCGTACATGGATGGCCTCCTGGTGTTGCTGTGGAACCATCCTAGCTTGGATTCAGTCTAAAGTTGTCCAGATTCGCGATCTGCCGGTGCGAACCCTCGCCACGGCCGCGTCCGCACTGGCTCCGCCTGCCGTCTACACCTGGCAGTACCCGTCCAGGAAGCGGGCGATCCGGCCGATCGCGTCCGTCAGGTCCTCGGTCGAGGGCAGCGTCACGACCCGGAAGTGATCGGTCTCCGGCCAGTTGAACCCCGTCCCCTGCACGACCATGATCTTCTCGGCCCGCAACAGGTCGAGGACCATCTGCCGGTCGTCCTTGATCTTGTAGACCTTGGGGTCGAGCCGAGGGAAGAGATACAGCGCACCCTTCGGCTTCACGCACGTCACGCCCGGGATCTGCGTCAGCAGGTCGTACGCCACGTCCCGCTGCTCCAGGATGCGGCCGCCCGGCAGTACCAGGTCGTTGATCGACTGCCGCCCGCCGAGCGCGGTCGCCACGGCGTGCTGCGAGGGCATGTTGGCGCAGAGCCGCATGTTGGCGAGGATCGTCAGCCCCTCGATGTACGAGGAGGCGTGCGCCTTCGGGCCGCAGACCGCCATCCAGCCGGAGCGGTAGCCGGCCACCCGGTAGTTCTTGGACAGCCCGTTGAAGGTGAGCACCATCAGGTCGGGCGCGATGGCGGCGGTCGGGGTGTGGGTCGCTCCGTCGTACAGGATCCGGTCGTAGATCTCGTCGGAGCAGACAACCAGGTTGTGGCGGCGGGCGATCTCCGTCAGCCCGCGCAGCATCTCGTCGTCGTACACCGCACCCGTCGGGTTGTTCGGGTTGATGATCACCATGGCCTTGGTGCGGTCGGTGATCTTCCGCTCGATGTCGGCGAGGTCGGGCATCCAGTCGGACTGCTCGTCGCAGCGGTAGTGCACGGCCGTGCCGCCGGCGAGGGAGACCGACGCCGTCCACAGCGGGTAGTCCGGGGCCGGTACGAGCACCTCGTCGCCGTCGTCGAGCAGCGCCTGCATCGACATCTGGATCAGCTCGGAGACGCCGTTGCCCAGGTAGACGTCCTCGACGTCGAGGTCGATCCCCTTGGTCTGGTAGTGCTGCATCACCGCCCGCCGCGCGGACAGCAGCCCCTTCGCGTCGCCGTAGCCGTGCGCCCCGGAGAGGTTGCGCAGGATGTCCTCGAGGATCTCCGGCGGGCACTCGAAGCCGAACGCGGCGGGGTTGCCGGTGTTCAGCTTGAGGATGCGATGGCCTGCCGCTTCCAGCCGCATCGCCTCCTCCAGCACGGGGCCCCGGATTTCGTAACAGACGTTGGCGAGCTTCGTGGACTGGATGACCTGCATGTCTGCGAGCTTACGACTGTGTTTCGCGGGGTGCCCGGCCTTTCCCCGCAGGTTGACCCAGCCGGGTCGTCCGGCCCGCCCCGCCCGGCTTCCATCCCATGCGCCCACCGCCCGCGAACCGTGGGAACCCGGGGCGCGGACGGGGGACGGGCTTGGAAAGGTGTGGGGCCGGGGTGCGAGCGGGCGGGGCGGGTGAGATGCGCCACGGAGGCGTCGGGCGGGCCTCGCTCCGGCACCCGACCGGTACTCGGCACCCGACCGTCACTCCAGCACCCGGCCGTCACTCCGGCAGTCGGGCCCCCTCCGGCAGCCTGATCGTGAAGGCGTCCGCGAGGACCCGCTCCACCTCGGCCCCGTCCGCCAGCTCCCGCTCCTCGCGGCCGCCCCCGTTCGCCGTCACCACGAGGGTGCGGCCGGTGAGCGCCAGATGGGCGTCCTCGGTGGTGCGCTGGACGTACAGCACCCGCGCGAACGGCGAACGCGGGTTGGTCGCGATGTGCCAGTTGATGACCTCGAAGTCGGGCGCCTCGAAGGGTTCCACCGTGAACGCGTACTGCGCCTGCCACGCCCCGCCGTCCGTCGCGGCCTGGAGCTCCCACAGCTCCAGCGGCCCGTCGTGCGGCGGGTGCGCGAGCCGGTGACGGCGCGGGCCGTCCTCCAGCTCGGTCCCGGTGGCCAGCGCGATCGGCTCAAGCAGCGAGCCGATCGCGCCGAAGCCGACATCGGCCAGGTACGGCGTCGGCTCACCCGGCACCCCGACGCGCATCAGCATGTGTGTCCGGGGCCGGACGTCCCCCGGGCGCGCGCCCAGCACGACCCGGGCGCAGAGCAGGGTGACCTCGAAGCCGAGCGCCCGCAGCGCGGCGGTGAGCAGGGTGTTGTGCTCGTAGCAGTAGCCGCCGCGATCACCCCGGACGAGCTTCGCCTCCAGATCGGCCGGGGCGAGCGAGGGCACGGTGCCGAGGACGGGGTCCACGTTCTCGAACGGGATGCCCAGCGCGTGCGCGCGGTGCACCGAGCGCAGCACGGCCGCCGTGGGGCGGCGCTCCCCGCTCCAGCCGATGCGGGCGAGGTAGGCGTCGAGGTCGAGAACGTGCTCGTGATCGGAAGTCATACCCAGACGGTACGCAGCCGGGACGGGCCCGTGCCCGCGTCCCGGCTACTCGCCCTTGTCCTCGGCCAGCGTGTGCGCGACCAGGGCGTTGGCATGGCCGTGCCCCATCGCGTGTTCGGACTTGAGCCACACCACGATCTCCATGTGCCTGGTGAGCGGCGAGGCGCGGATGAGGTCCTTCCACTCCGCGACCGGACGGCCGTACTTCTGCTCGATCGACGGGAAATAGCTCGCGGGGCCCTTCACTGCGTCAGTCATGGCGCAAGCCTCCCAGACGGGTCTGACAGCCGCCCGGATCCGCAGCCGCGAAACCGTGTCCGGGCGGTCGTCCACGCCTGCCGGCAGGGCCCGGTGACCTGATCCGCCCCTTGTGCGACTTCCGGCAATGCGCCACCATGCGCATGTCAAAACCGGAAGAACTCCGGTCGCAGAGGCCCCACACGCTCTGCGCAGGTCACTTGAGGGGACCCCCACATGAAAAAGCCTCTCGTCGGTGCGCTCTTCGCCGTGCTGCTCCTCGGAGCCGGCACCGCACCCGCGACCGCGGCCACGAGCCACGACGCGACAGCGCCCAGCACGGTCAGGGCGGCGGCGTCATCGAGCCACACGGCGGTCCGGGCGAAGGCCCGGACCAAGGCGGTCGGCTTCGCCGGCACCGTGGCGCTCAGCAACTGTTCGGGATCGGTGGTCCGTACGCCCGGCTCCCAGCCGGACGATCCCGCGCTCGTGCTCTCCAACGGGCACTGCATGGAGTCCGGCTTCCCCGGGCCCGGCGAGGTCGTGATCGACCAGCCGTCCACCCGCAGCTTCACCCTGCTGGACAACGCGGGCGGCGACCTCGGCACGGTGTGGGCGAGCAAGATCGCGTACGGGACGATGACGGACACCGACATATCGGTGTACCAACTCACCTCCACCTACGCCGAGATCGAGAGCGACTACGGGATCGAGGCGCTGGAGCTCAACACGGCGCACCCGGTGCAGGGCGCCGCGATCACCGTGGCGTCCGGGTACTGGAAGCGCACCTACAGCTGCGACGTCGACGGGTTCGTCTACCGGCTGAAGGAGGGTGAGTGGACCTGGAAGGACTCGGTCCGCTACACCTCCGCCTGCCAGACCATCGGCGGCACGTCCGGCTCGCCGGTGATCGACGACGCCACCGGCAAGGTCGTCGCCGTCAACAACACCGGTAACGAGGACGGGCAGGAGTGCACGGACAACAACCCGTGCGAGGTCGACGAGAACGGCCAGGTGACGGTCCGCGAGGGCATCAACTACGCCCAGGAGACCTACGGCATCGTGCCGTGCATCGGTGCCGGCAACAAGTTCGACCTGGACGCAGCGGGTTGTGAGCTGCCCAAGCCGTAACGGCCCGGACACGACGAACCGCCCGGCCTGGGACGGCCGGGCGGTCAGGTGGACCGGGTGGGGCGGGGCGGGCGGCAGCTGACACCCCGCCCCACCCGTATCTCAGATCTTGCGCCAGCGGGCGTTCGCGAAGGAGAAGAGGCCGAAGGCCGCCAGTCCGACGGCGATCAGGGCCAGCAGCCACGGCCCGGCGGGGGTCGAGGCGAAGGAGCGCAGGGTGTCGTCCATGCCCTTGGCCTCGCTGGAACGGGCCTTCAGCGCGGCGGACACGGCGAATCCACCGGCGACCGCGAAGACGATCCCTCGCGAGAGGCCACCGAAGACTCCGACCACGTCGACCCCGCG
Source organism: Streptomyces sp. NPDC048462 (assembly GCF_043200175.1). Taxonomy (NCBI): domain Bacteria; kingdom Bacillati; phylum Actinomycetota; class Actinomycetes; order Kitasatosporales; family Streptomycetaceae; genus Streptomyces; species Streptomyces sp. NPDC048462. The sequence continues at coordinate 83,054 of NZ_JBICXG010000006.1, read as the reverse complement.
CCGCTGCACCCGCGACATGGCTTCCATCCGCAGACGCTTGTGGAACTTGCGCATCACGGCTCGGCCCGCGATCCACAGGCCCGCGCCGACCACGACGACACCGGCCACGCCCACGATCCAGCGGCCGCCCGGCAGGTCCAGTACCTTCGCCGTCACGTCCTGGGACTTCGAGTCGCTGGAACCGCTGCCACTGCTCTTGCTGCCCGCGGCGAAGGACAGGACCGAGTAGGCGACGAAACCGTAGAACACGGCCCGGCCCGCCGACGTGAGCCGCTTGGTGGCCTTGTCCCCGTCCTCCCCGGGGGCCCCGAACAGCGCCTCGGACAGCCGCCACAGGGCCATGCCCACCACGGCTGTCCCGAGCACCCACAGCAGGACCGAGCCGAAGGGCTTCTGGGCTATCTCAGAGAGGGCGCCGCCGCGGTCGGCCTGCTTCTTGCTGCCGCCGCCGTTGAAGGCGATCCGCAGCGCGAGGAAACCGACCAGGAAATAGATCACTCCGCGAGCGATGAACCCCGCGCGTCCGCCCACCTCGACCGCTTTGCTGTCGCCGGCCTGGCGGGCCTTCCCTTTGCCTCTTTGTGCTGCCGCAGATGTATTCATGTCCTCCGGTTGCCCGGCAAAGCGACCGGGAAACGATTCCGCCCCGGTCGGGAAGGAGCTCAGGCGCCGAGGTGTGGACCGTCGGGACCCGGGCACCCGGGTCTCCGGAGGTTGATAAACATGGTTCCCCTGCTCGTGGTTCTTCTGATCGTCCTGCTGCTCTTCGGTGCCGGGTTCGCGCTCAATCTGCTCTGGTGGATCGCAGGCATCGTGCTTGTGCTGTGGCTGCTCGGCTTCCTCCTGCGTTCGGGGTCCGGCACCAGTCGCGGCCGCTGGTACCGGTGGTGAAGCCGGTACCGATGGCGTGGCGGGGGAGTCAGGGCGGGTCCGCCCGCCCGGCTCCCCGCCGGACCGCCGCCTCGACGCCGTCCAGGAGTACGCCGAGGCCCGCGTCGAACATCTCCCGCGCCTCCCGCTCCGGATACGGCACCGTGTCGTCGGTGGCCGGCTGCGGCGGCGCCGAGTCCCGCTCCATCCGGCTCAGTTCCGGATAACGGTCCGCGAAGTCCGGGACCAGCTCGATGAGCGCCGCCGAGCGGGCGTACCACCACTCCTCGTCCGGCCGCCCCGTCGCCGACGCCGCCTCGCGCGCGTCGGCGACGGTCTGCGCGGCGCCCCGCACGAAGTGGAACAGCGTCCCGACCAGGCGCCGGAGCACCCCGGCGTCGAGCCCCGTGCCGCGCAGCAGGCGCACCAGCGCGTCCAGTGCGGCGTACTCGTGCGGGCCCAGCACCGGACGGGCCTGGGAGACCTGGAGCACCCAGGGGTGGCGCAGGTAGAACGCGAGCGTGTCCCGCGCCCACCCCGTCAGGTCCGTCCGCCACTCGCCGCCCGGGGCGCGGCCGGCGGGTAGTTCGGCGTGCGCCGCGTCGTACATCAGGTCCAGCAGCTCGCTCTTGCCGGGGACGTAGGTGTAGAGCGCCATCGCCGTGCGCCCGAGCCGTTCGCCGACCGCCCGCATGGAGAGCGCGGCCATGCCGTCCTCGTCGGCCACGGCGATGGCGGCGGTCACGATCGCGTCGACCGTCAGCCCCGGCCTCGGGCCGGGACCGGCGGTGCGGCCCGGCTCCGGCGGTGCGGCCGAGCGCCACAGCAGTGACATCGACCGGCGGGCGTCGCCCTGCCCGGCATAGACCACCACTTGCGACTCCTTACGCCATAAAGTAACTTCGGCCCGGCAAATCCTTACGACGTAAAGTATCAAACGTGGGTGTCGAGCGTGAGGTTTCCGGTCCGATGAGAGGTGTGGTGTGGCCGTGGTGGTGCAGGCGTTGGCTGTTTCGTACGTGCGAGTAGCGCGGGTCGAGCGGATCAGCCCGCGGATGCTGCGGATCAGCTTCTCCGGGGACGCGCTGGCGGCACTCATGGAGGACCGGCCCGACCAGCAGATGAAGCTCTGCTTCCCCCGGCCGGGACAGCGCGTGCCCAGGCTGCCGGAGCCGGAGGCCGAGGACACCTACGGCATGCGCTGGTACGAGGCGTACCTCGCGATCCCCGAGGCGGAGCGGCCGCTCATGCGGAGCTTCACCGTCCGCTCGTACGACCCCGGTTCCGGCCTGATGGCCGTCGACTTCGTGCTCCATGGCGACGACGGGCCCGCTACCCGCTGGGCCCGCGCCGCCGAGCCGGGGGACGTGGTCGGCATGGTCGGCCCGTCCTCGGCGTACGCCCGGCCGCTGCCCGAGGCCGGGCACCTGCTGCTGGCCGGTGACGAGTCGGCGCTCCCGGCGATCGGGACGATCCTCGAAGCCCTGCCGGCCGGGGCGCGGGCGACGGTCTGCGCCGAGGTGGCCGACGCCGCCGAGGAGCAGCGGTTCGACAGCGCGGCCGAGGTGACGGTGCGCTGGGTGCACCGGGACGGGGGCGAGTCGCTGCTGGACGCGGTCCGGTCGGCCGCGCTGCCCGGCGAGGGCGTGGCCGGCTGGCTCGCGGGGGAGGCCGGCACGGTCCGGGCGCTGCGCCGCCATCTCGTCGAGGAGCGCGGACTGCCCAGGTCCGCCGTCGAGTTCAGCGGCTACTGGCGCCGCGCGCTCACCCAGGACGACGCCCCCACCGAGGAGGACCTGGCTTGGGCGCGGGAGCGGGCGGCGGGCGCCTGATCCAAACGAAAGGTCCTAGGTGCGGGGTGTGGAGCGCACCGAACGGCCGGCCAGGGTCTGGGTCCGCCTGCCGTCCTCGATGACGAAACGGCCGTCGATCAGTACGTGCGGGATGCCGAACGGCAGGGTGCGCGGCTTGTCGAAGGTGGAGCCGGCCGCCACCGTCGAGGGGTCGAACAGCACCAGGTCCGCGCGGTAGCCCTCGCGGACCAGGCCCCGGTCGGCCAGCCGCAGCCGGGCGGCCGGGCGGGAGGTGAGGTGGGCGACGCACTCCTCCAGGGAGAGGATGCCCAGCTCCCGGGTGTACCGGCCGAGGTACTGCGGGAAGGTGCCGTAGGCGCGCGGATGCGGCTTGTCGCCCTGGAGGATGCCGTCGCTGCCGCCGGTGTGGACGCGGTGGCGCATGATCTGCCGGACGTTGTCCTCGTGGCCCACGTGCTGGAGGATCGTGGAGCCGAGCCGGTCGTCGACGAGCAGCCGCCGTGCGGTCACCCAGGGCTCCTCGCCGCGCAGCCGGGCGGACTCGGCCACCGTACGGCCGACGTAGGCCTCGTGGCCGGGCACGCTGACGCCGGAGATCTCGATGCGGTCCCACTCGATCGGCACGCCGTGGCAGCCGTCGGCCCCGACGACCTCCATGTCGTGGCGGATCCGGGCGGCCGTCGCGTCGTCGGCCAGCCGGGCCATGATCGACTCCGGGCCGCCCTCGCTCGCCCAGCTCGGCAGCATGGCGACCAGCGTCGTGCAGCCCGGGGTGTACGGATAGGTGTCGAGGGAGATGTCGGCGCCCGCGTCCAGGGCCCGGTCCAGGAGGGTGAGCAGCTCCGGCGCCTTCCCCTCGTTCACGCCGAAGTTCATGGTGGCGTGGGCGAGGTGCAGGGCGCAGCCCGCGGTGCGGGTGAGCGTCACCATCTCCTCGTACGCCCGCAGCGCGCCCGCCCCGTAGGAGCGGTGGTGCGGGCAGTAGTAGCCGCCGTGCTCGGCCACCACGCGGCAGAGTTCGGTGAGTTCGGCGTCGTCCGCGTACATGCCCGGGGTGTAGGTGAGTCCGGAGGACATGCCGACCGCGCCCTCGGCCATGGACCGGGCGACGAGCTGCTTCATCCGGGTCAGCTCGGCGTCGGTGGCGGGCCGGTCGTCCCAGCCGACCGCGTACATCCGGACGGTGCCCTGCGGGATCAGGTAGGCGGCGTTGACGGCGATGCCCCGGCCGCCGAAGTTGCGGTCGAGCCGGTCCAGGTACTCGCCGACCGTGCGCCAGTCGAAGTCGATGTCGCTGCCGTCGCCGTTCCAGCCGGTGATCGAGCGGCGGACCTCGGCGAGGGTGCGGTCGTCGACGGGGGCGTACGACAGCCCGTCCTGGCCGAGGACTTCGAGGGTGACGCCCTGTGCGGCCTTGGCGCTGTGGTCGGGGTCGCGGAGCAGCGCGAGGTCGCTGTGGGCGTGCATGTCGATGAAGCCGGGGGCGAGGGCGAGCCCGTCGGCGTCCAGGGTGCGGGCGGCGGAGGGGCGGGGGCCCGGGGAGTCCTCGCGGTGGATCTCCGCGACGCGGCCGTCGCGTACGGCGACATCGGCGCGGTAGGAGGGGGTGCCGCTGCCGTCGATGACGCGGGTGTCGCGGATGACCAGGTCCATGGGAGTGCCTTTCAGGGGAGTACGGGGGCCCGGCCCCCGGCACCCCCCGCCCCTCGGTCGCCCGAGGGGCCGGGTAGGGCGGTCTTCGGGATCAGAAGAACGTGCGGATGTAGTCGGTGACCGTGCCGTCCGCCGCCACCAGGGGAATCAGCTGCCATTTGTCGAAGCTGGTGCAGGGGTGCGACAGGCCCATTCCGACCCAGTCCCCGACCTCCAGTTCGGCCCCCTCGGCCGTGCGTACCCACGCGTGCTGGTCGGACAGTCCGGTGATCTCGATCCCGGAGGCCTCGCGGACCGATCCGTCCCGCCCCGACCGCACGACCTGCGCCTGCGGCAGGTCCAGGTCGTAGGCGGCGTCCCGTTTGCCCGCGTTGAGGAACGCCTGCCCGGGGGAGGGGCGGGAGACGACCTGCGCCCAGAGCCGGAAGGCGGGCTGCAGCGCGCCCTCCTCGGGGACCCGGTTGAAGGGCGTCAGGTGGCGGTAGTGGCCGTCGTCGTGCGAGACGTACGCCCCCGAGCGGAGCAACTTGCATACGGGGGAAGACAGTTCGGGGATCTCGGCGAACACGTCCGCCACCGCGTCGAACCACGCGCTGCCGCCCGCGCTGATCACGATCTGCTCACCGGCCTCCAGCGCGGCGAACCGCCCCTGCGCGTCGAAGGACGCGGCCAGCGCGACGAGCCGGCGCAGCCAGTCCCGTACCCGCTCGCCGGAGGCCTCGGGCACCTCGCCCTCGTAACCGGCCACGCCCACCAGGCGCAGGCTCCCGGCCGAGGCCACCGCGTCGGCGACCTCGGCGCAGTCGGCCCCGGTCCGGGCGCCGGTGCGGGCGCCCTCACCGGCACCGAGCTCCACGACGACGTCGACCGGGCGGGAGGCGCCGGCCGCGCGCAGGGCCTCGTCCATCAGCTCGACGCCGCGCACCGAGTCGACGTAGCAGACGAACCGGAAGCCGGGGTCGGCGTCCAGCTCGCCCGCGAGCCAGCGCAGCGCGGCGGCGTCGACGAGCTCGTTGGCGAGGAAGATGCGCTGGATCCCGTAGGCCCGGTAGACGCGGGCCTGGTGCGGGACGGCCGCGGTGATGCCCCACGCGCCGTGCTCCAGCTGGCGGGCGAACAGCTGCGGGGACATCGACGTCTTGCCGTGCGGGGCGAACGCGAGGCCGTGGCGGCGCGCGTACGTCTCCAGGAGCGCGAGGTTGTGCTCGACGGATTCGGCCGACAGGGCGAGCACGGGAGTGGTGAACCCGCCGGTGAAGAGGTCGCGGCGTTCGGCGGCCAGCTCGGCGACGGTCAGCCCCTGCGCGTCGGGCGGGAGCGCCTTGAACCGGTGGTCGACCCGCTCATCAGCGAGTCCGGCCAGTCCGGCCACGGGACGGTCGGCAGCCTCGGCAGCCATGGGGGCCTCCTCGATCGAAGTAGATCGTCTTGGGTCGTCGTCGGTCATCTGTACTGTATTGCGTTGCAGCATATGCAACACCCATTGCGTATATCGCTCAGGGCTGTCTAACATCCGAGCCGACGCCCGGTCAATGGTGAGAACCGGTGCCGCCCGCAGACCCAGAGGAGCCCCGAGTGTCCGGAACCCCGGCCAGGACCGCCGCCGACGCCGCGACCACAGATGTCGTGTGCCTCGGTGAGTCCATGGTGACGTTCCTGCCCTCGCAGCCGGGGCGACTGGCCGACGTGCCGTCCTTCGGGCGGGGCATCGGGGGCGCCGAGTCCAACGTTGCCTGCGCGCTCGCCCGGGCGGGGCACCGGGCGGCCTGGGTGAGCCGGGTCGGGGCCGACGGCTTCGGCGACCACCTCGTCGACACGATCGCCGGCTACGGCGTCGACACCTCCGCCGTGCGGCGCGACCCCGCCCGGCCCACGGGCATCTACTTCCGCACCGCCACCGACCGCGCGGCCGACATCCACGAGGTGGCGTACTACCGGGCCGGTTCCGCCGCCTCCGCGATGTCCCCCGCCAACGTCCCCCACGAGGCCCTGCTCGCGGGCCGGGTCCTGCACCTGTCCGGCATCACCGCCGCGCTCTCCGCCGACTGCCTGGCGCTGCTGCGCGAGCTGACCGCCCCGCGCCCCGGCCGCCCGCTCGTCTCCTTCGACGTCAACCACCGGCCCGGACTCTGGCGCGAGGGCGACGCCTCCCCGCGCGTCCTGCTGGACCTGGCCCGGGGCGCGGACCTCGTCTTCGTCGGGGAGGACGAGGCGGAGGAGGCCTGGGGGATCACCGGTACCGGGGCGATCCGCGCGGCGCTTCCCGAACCGGCCGTGCTGGTCGTCAAGCGCGGCGCCGACGGTGCGACGGTCATCGAGGGCGACACCGTCACCGACGTCCCCGCGCTGCGCGTCGACGTCGTCGCGCCCGTCGGCGCCGGTGACGCCTTCGCGGCCGGGTTCCTCTCCGCCACCCTGCGCGGACTGCCCGTGCGCGACCGCGCCCGGCACGGCCACCTGATGGCCGCCGCCGCCCTCACCGTCCCCGGCGACCTCACCGACCCGCCCGCGCGCGACCGGGCCGACCACCTCGTGGCCCTCGACGACGCCGCCTGGGGGAGACTGCGTCTCGGCCCCGGCTGGACGGGGGACGACACGGAGGTACGTACGCAATGAGCCAGACCGTCGACCGGGCGCTCAGCATCCTGCCGCTGCTCGCGCAGGGACCCGCCGACCTCGGGCAGGTGGCCGAGCGGCTCGGCGTCCACAAGTCCACCGCGCTGCGGCTGCTGCGCACGCTCCACGAGCACGGACTCGTCTACCGCCAGCAGGACCAGCGCTACCGGCTCGGCGCCCGCCTCTTCGCGCTCGCCCAGGAGGCCGTCGAGAACCTCGACGTCCGTGAGATCGCCCACCCGCACCTCGCCGAACTCAACGAGAGCTGCGGACACACCGTCCACCTCGCGGTGTACGAGGAGAACGAGGTCCTCTACATCGACAAGGTCGAGAGCCGCTACCCGGTCCGGATGTACTCCCGGATCGGCAAGCCCGTCGCGATCACCGTCGCCGCCGTGGCCAAGCTCCTGCTCGCCGACCTGACCGAGCCGGAACGGCGCGCCGTCGCCGAGAAGCTCGACTACCCCATGTACACGTCCCGTTCGACCCCCGGCGCCGGCGCGTTCCTCAAGGAACTCGCCGCCGTACGCGAACAGGGCTGGGCCACCGATCTCGGTGGCCACGAGGAGTCCATCAACTGCGTCGGCGCCCCCATTCGCGGCGCCGACGGGCGCGTCGTCGCCGCGATGTCGGTCTCCGCACCGAACGTGGTCGTCACGGCAGAGGAACTCCTCACCCTGCTCCCACTGGTCCGGCGCACCGCCGACTCCATCAGCCGGGAGTACTCCGGCACCACCCGACCCAAGAAAGCCTGATCAGCGATGACCGACAAGACCGCACTCACCCCGAGCACCCACACCGCCCCGCCCGCGAAGTTCTCGCACGGGGTGAAGAAGGGGAACATCCTCCAGGTCGCCGGCCAGGTCGGCTTCCTGCCCGCCGTCGAGGGCCAGGCGCCCACCCCGGCCGGTCCCACCCTGCGCGAGCAGACCCTCCAGACCTTCGCCAACGTCAAGGCGATCCTGGAGGAGGGCGGCGCGAGCTGGGACGACGTCATGATGATGCGCGTCTACCTCACCGACGTCGACCACTTCGCCGAGATGAACGAGATCTACAACACCTACTTCGGCGAGCAGAACCTCAAGGCCGCCCCCGCCGCCCGTACGACGGTCTACGTCGGACTGCCCAAGGGCCTGCTCATCGAGATCGACGCCCTCGCCGTCCTCGGCTGATACCGACCGCCTGAGCCTGATCCCCTTGCCGCACCCGCTCCACCGCACCACCCCGCGGGGGGCGGGGGGCCCCCCCCCCCCCCCGGGGGGGGGGGGGGCGGCCCCCGCCCCCCCCCCCCCCCCGCCCCCCCCCCTACCCCCCCAGCACGGCCGCCCCCCCCCCCCCCGCCGGGGGCCGCCCCCCGCTCCTCCCTACCCGAAGCCCCATGGACGACAACGGAGTTACCCATGCAGCTCGCCGCCAGCCCCCCACCGGTCGAGACGCCACCCCACACCGGTGGACTCCTCCTCCTCATAGACGGGACGGCCGGTCTCCTGACCGTCGCCGTACTCGGAATCGCGCTCCTCCTCTTCCTGATCATCAAGGTCAGGCTGCAGCCGTTCGTCGCGCTGCTCGCCGTCTCCATAGCCGTCGGCCTGGGCGCCGGACTCTCCGTCACGGAGCTCTTCGGCACGGTGCAGAAGTCCGCCGCCGTCTCGGTCATCGAATCGGGCATGGGCGGCATCCTCGGCCACATCGCGATCATCATCGGCCTCGGTACGATGCTCGGCGCGATCCTCGAGGTCTCCGGCGGAGCCGAGGTGCTGAGCGGCCGTCTGCTGAAGGCCTTCGGTGAGAAGCGCGCCCCGCTCGCCATGGGCCTGACCGGTCTGATCTTCGGTATCCCGGTCTTCTTCGACGTCGGCATCTTCGTCCTCGCACCGATCGTGTACGCCGCCGCCAAGCGCTCCGGCAAGTCGATCCTGCTGTACGCGATGCCGCTCCTGGCGGGTCTGTCCATGACCCACGCCTTCCTGCCGCCGCACCCCGGCCCGGTCGCCGCCGCAGGCCTCTTCCACGTCTCCCTCGGCTGGGTCATCCTGATGGGCGCCGTCGTCGGCATCCCGTCCGTGCTGGCCGCCTGGGTCTACGCCGCCTGGATCGGCAAGCGGATCTTCGTCGACGTCCCGCAGGACATGGTCGAGGCCGCCGAGGAGGCCAAGGCCGCGGTCGTCGCGGAACAGCGCGCCGCCGGAGTCACCCCGCAGGAGGCCCCGGTCGCGCTCGGCACCGTACTCGCGATCATCGGCACCCCGCTGGTGCTGATCCTCGCCGCGACGTTCTCCTCCATCGCGCTCGACCCCTCGACGCTCCGCTCGGTCGTCGAGTTCTTCGGCAACCCGTTCGTCGCCCTGACGATCGCGCTGATGCTGGCGTACTACCTGCTCGGCATCCGGCGCGGCTGGTCCCGCAAGTCCCTGGAGTCGGTGTCGACCTCGTCCCTCAAGCCGGTCGGCAACATCCTGCTGGTCGTCGGCGCGGGCGGGATCTTCGGCGCCGTGCTCAAGAGCAGCGGCATCGCGGACGCCCTCGCGGACACCTTCAACGACGTCGGCCTGCCGGTCATCCTGCTGGCCTGGCTGATCTCCGCGGTGCTGCGCATCGCCCAGGGCTCCGCGACGGTCGCCATCGTCACCACCGCGGGCATCGTCGTCCCGCTGGTCGAGGGCCAGGGCATGTCGCAGCCGCACCTGGCGCTGATCATCATGGCGATCTCGGCCGGTTCGATCATCGCCTCGCACGTCAACGACGGCGGCTTCTGGATGGTGTCGAAGTACTTCGGCATCTCGGAGCGCGACACCCTGAAGTCCTGGACGGTGCTGGAGACGGTCCTGTCCGTGGCGGGCTTCGTCGTCGCGGCGCTGCTGAGCCTGGTGATCTAGGGCCGAGGCAGCCAAGGTCCGCCCCGTCGCGACGCCCGGCACGCACTCTCGCCGCACCGGCCGAAAACCCAAGTACATCCAGTACAAGGGCTTCCGGCCGGCACGCCGAGAGCACGCACCTGACGCCGCTCCTTGACGGGCAAACCCTGACTGACGCGGCACTAGGCGGCGCTGAAAGGCGCTCCCTGACACACAGCAGCGCCGCCGGGGGAGCGGCGGCGCTGCTGCGTCATGGATGCAGGACGGGCGGGGTTACGGCAGGCCGTGCACGTGCGGGCCGACCGCGTTGGACCAGGCGTTGCCCGACTTGGCGTCCCAGTTCGTCGACCAGGTCATCGCGCCACGCACACCGGGGTAGGTCTTCGACGGCTTGAAGCTGCCGCAGCCGGTGCCCTTGGCCAGGCAGTCCAGGGCCGCGTTCACGACCGAGGGGGCCACGTAGCCGCTGCCCGCGCCACTGGTGGAGGCGGGGACGCCGAGGCCGACCTGCGAGGGGTCGAGGCCGCCCTCCAGCTGGATGCAGGCCAGGGCGGTGAGGAAGTCCACCGAACCCTGCGAGTACACCTTGCCGTCGCAGCCGAGCATCGAACCGCTGTTGTAGTACTGCATGTTGACGACGGTCAGGATGTCCTTGATGCCGAGCGCCGTCTTGAAGTACTCACCGGCGGTCGACTGCATGTCGATGGTCTGGGGCGCCATCGTGATGACGAGGCCGGAGCCCGCCTTCTGTGACAGCGAGCGCAGCGCCTTCGTCATGTACGTGGAGTTGACGCCGTTCTCCAGGTCGATGTCGACACCGTTGAAGCCGTACTCCTGGATGAGCGAGTACACGGAGTTGGCGAAGTTGGTCGCGGACGCGTCGCTGTTGACCGAGACCGAGCCCTTCTCGCCGCCGACCGAGATGATGACGTTCTTCCCGGCCGCCTGCTTCGCCTTGATGTCGGCCTTGAACTGGTCGACGGTGTAGCCGTTCAGACCCGCCGAGTCCAGGTTGAAGGTGACCGCGCCGGGCGTGGTCGTGGCGTCGGCGAAGGAGACCGCGATGATGTCGTAGTTCGCGGGCACGTCGCTGAGCTTCTGGACGGTGGCACCGTTGTTGAAGTTCTGCCAGTAGCCCGTGACGGCGTGCTTGGGCACCGAGGTGGACGGCACGCCCGGGTCGGTCCCGCCGCCGCCGACGGCCGTACGGCCGCTGACGGTCGCGGACTTGACGGACTCACCGGCCGCGTTGGTGGCGCTCACCGTGAACTGGTACGCGGTGTTGGCCGTGAGCCCGGTGACGGTGGCCGAGTTCCCGGTGGTGGTGGTCGCCTTCGCGCCGTCCTTGTAGACGGTGTAGCCGGTGGCGCCGGACACCGCGTTCCAGGACAGGGAGACGGAGGAGGCCGTGGTCGCGCCGACCGCGAGACCGGCCGGGGCCGCGGGGATGGCCGGGCCGGGGTCCGTTCCGCCGCCGCCGTCGGGGCCGCTCACCGAGAGGTCGTCGACGAAGTAGGCGGACTGGCCGTACCAGCCGTGTGTGTACACGGTGACCGAGGTGGTGTTCGCCCCGGTCTTGAAGCTGGTCTTCAGCTGGGACCAGCTGCTGGAGCCGGGGGTCCAGGTGGACACGTCGGTGGTGCCGGTACCGGTGACGCCCAGGTAGGCGTACCCGCCCTGGACCCAGGAGCTCAGCGCATAGGTCGAGTTGGGCTTGACCGCGACGGTCTGGGTGCACTGGGCGTTGTCCTGCCCGGCCGGCGTCGCCTTGAGGGCCGAGGTGCCTCCGTGCACGGGGGAGGAGACGGTGGCGCCCGAGCCACCGGAACAGGTCCAGTTGGCGAGGCCCGATTCGAAGCCCGCGTTCTTGGCCACGTTGACGTCGGCGGCCTGCGCGCTGCCGGTGAGGCCGGTGATGCTCAGGGCGCCCGCGGCGACGACGGCCACGGCGGCGCCCAGCCCCTGACGGGTGCGGCGCCCTCTTCGGCTGGTTACGGGGGAACGTTCCACTTGCTGCCTCCGTGGGGGAGTTGGGGATGGCGGGAGAGCGACACGGGGATGTCGGGGGTGTGGAATCGAGGAACGGTGGCCACCGCTGGCCGATAAACTGGTCCAGACCAATCAAGTTGTCAAGACCTCTGGCAGCGGCAGCTGTTCGCGCACCCCGCCGGCCGAGGAAGGCAACCGGCCGCCCGGCGTGCGTACCCACTCACGGGTGACGTCGGCGGCGGGGCCGGACAGTAACGGTTCTCAAGGGGTTCTGATGTGGCGAGAACATGTCAAGATCCACAGTGACGTGCGCAAATGAATTCCAGCGGTACGGAAATGGGAATGCCTGACAGTAACCCTCCGCAGTGGTACGGGAGTTAACAACCTTCGGTTTGGTCCGATTTCGTACCCGCGCGTTGTGCGGCCCGCGCGAGAGTGCTGCTGTACCGGGTTCCTTTGGGTGTTCTCTGCCGTGTAGGACACGGTTAAAGTGCTGGAGGAGGGGCTGAGGCGGAAGCGCGGCGCAGCAGCGATTGCGGCCGACGTCAAGGCGACGCCGACCGGAGCCGAACGGGGAACAGCGTGCCGACCGCAATAGCAGTGACCAGTGCCGATCTGGTCCTGCCGCCTACAGACCAGCAGACGCCGACAGCGGCCGTACTGCAGGCGCCCGATGCCCAGGCGATGGACCTGGCGATCGGCGACATGCACATGATGCTGGAGCGGCACGGGTACGTAATCGCTGTGTACCCGACAGGAATCGCACTCGCGCACGAACGGCGGCTCCATGCCGTCCGGTCGGTGCTGGAGAGCGATCGCATCGCGCTGCTCAAGGTGGATCTGCCGCCGCTGGGCGTGGCGGTGCTGGTCAGGCAGTTACGGCAGCTGTCCGTCTGCGACTTCAGCCCCGGAGTGATCGCCTCCTCCGTGCGGCTTCTGTCCCATTACATCCACGCGGGCGCCCTGTTGAATTCGGTGGCCAGGCTCGACCGCGTCCCCGTCAGCCTGAAGACCCACGCCCATTCCTGGGTTCCCGGCTCCCAGTTCGCCGTACTCGCGGGACTCAATCCCCAGCTCGTCAAGGTCGGCCCGGCGGCCGAGCGACTGGCCGGCCCCCAGTTCGGTACCCATCTCCAGGTGGCGGTGGGGCAGTTGCAGTCCGATTGGGTGCGGCAGACCCTGGCGCCCGCCTGGAAGGTGCAGGCGATTCAGGAAGCGAAACTTCCCGCGGAATCGCCCCGCTGGTGGGGAACCGGGAAGCTGATCGAATTCGCCGCCTACCTTCCGGATATCTCCGTCCTGTATCAACTCGTGTCCTCAGTAAGGCGAGTGACTTGTCACTGGTGCGGAATGGAGCTGATCGGTGATCGTTGCGGTTTCTGTTCCTCACCCCTTCCCGTCGCCGAGACCCGAATGCTGTCGTCGGGTGTCATGAACCAAGGGGCGCCCGCACCGCCGCGGTCGTAGCGGCCGGGGATCCCGCCGCCACGGATTCCCCCTCCGCGGATCCCCCGCGCGGTCCGGACGCCCGTCCGCACCGCACACCCGGACCGGCCCGGCGCCCCGGCCTCCCGACGCCGAGACAGCCCGCCCCCGCGCTTTCCCTCCGTCCGCCCCCACACATCCGACCCGAACGAGGTTGTCCGGCCCATGAACTCCCGACAGCGCCGTGGCGTGATACTCCTGCTGCTCTCGGTCCTGTGCGCCTTCGGCGCCTTCGCCGGTGTGCTCTCGGTGATCAGTGACGTGAACTCGAAGGTCGGACCCGAGGTCTCGGCCTACCGGCTGAAGAGCGACATAGCCCCCTTCACCGGCCTGACTCCGGACAGGTTCGAGAAGGTGTCGATGCCGAAGCGGTGGCTCTCGGCCAACGCGGTGACCGACATCTCGGACGTCAACGGCAAGATCGCCCTCACCACGCTCAAGAAGGGCTCGCTGCTCCAGTCCGACATGATGGAGTCCCGCCCCGCCCTGAAGCCCGGTGAGCAGGAGATCGCGATCATGATCGACGCCGCCACCGGCGTGGCGGGGAAGATCACCTCCGGCGCCACGGTCAACGTCTACGCCACGTTCGCGGGCGAACGCGAGGGCGACCCGGCCCAGTCCAAGGTCATCGTCTCCAACGCCAAGGTCCTGGACGTGGGCAAGCTGACCCCGCTGGACCCGAGCCGCGACAGCAAGGGCAGCCAGGCCACCGAGGCGGTGCCGATCACCTTCGCGCTGGACACCCTCGACACCCAGCGCATCGCGTACGCGGAATCGTTCGCGCAGCACGTACGCCTCGCGCTCGTCGCCCCCGGCAGCGACAGCAAGATCCGTCCGGGCGACCGCACCTACACGCTCGACAAGGACAAGTGAGGATCGGATGACCACGAGGATCCTCCCGGCCGTCGGTGACGCCGACGCGGCCAGGTCCGTCACCACCCTGCTCAGCCAGCTCCCCGACGCGGAACCAGCGGCTCCGGTCGGTGACTCGACCCAGCTCATCGACACACTCGCGCGTCTCGCGGGCGAGTCGCTCGACGAGCTGCCCGAGGTGGTACTGGTCCACGAGCGGATCGGACCGGTACCGGCCCTGGAGCTGATCCGCGAGGTGTCCCTGCGCTTCCCCGCCGTCGGGGTCGTGCTCATCACCGCCGACGCGAGCGCCAGCCTGTTCTCCGCCGCGATGGACTCCGGGGCGCGCGGCCTGGCCACCCTGCCGCTGGGCTACGAGGAACTGGCCAACCGGGTCCAGTCGGCCGCCCAGTGGTCCGTCGGCGTACGCCGGCACCTCGGCGTCGGCGGCGACGTCTTCACCGGGCCGGGCGGCACCGTCGTGACGGTCAGCGGTGCCAAGGGCGGGGTGGGAACCACCGTCGCGGCCGTGCAGCTCGCCCTCGCCGCCCAGGCCTCGGGACGGACGGTCGCCCTGGTCGACATGGACCTCCAGTCCGGGGACATCGCCTCGTACCTGGACGTGCAGTTCCGCCGCTCCATCGTCGACCTGGCGGCGATCAGCGACATCTCCCCGCGCGTCCTGGCCGACGCGCTGTTCAGCCACAGCACCGGAGTCGCGCTGCTCCTCGCCCCCGGTGAGGGGGAGCGCGGCGAAGAGGTCAGCGACCGCGCGGCCCGGCAGATCGTCACCGCACTGCGTTCGCGCTACGAGACCGTGGTCATCGACTGCGGCAGCCAGATGAGCAGTGCCAACGCCGCCGCCATCGAGATGGCCGACACCGCGCTCCTGGTCACCACCCCGGACGTGGTCGCGGTGCGCGGCGCGAAGCGGATCGTACGGATGTGGGACCGGCTGCAGATCCGCAAGGCCGAGGAGACGACGACGGTCGTCAACCGCTTCAACCGCAACACCGAGATCCAGCCGCAGCTGATCCGGAAGATCACCGGGACCCGTATGGCCGGTACGGCGATCCCCGCCAATTTCAAGGAGCTCCAGAGCGCCGTCGATGCCGGGCGGATGCACGAACTCGACCAGAAGAGCGTGGTGAAGCAGGCGCTCTGGGCACTGGCGGGGGAACTGGGCCTGGTGAAGCTCCCCGCCGCCCCGGCGGGCAAGGAGAAGTACCGGGCCGACCGGGGCTCGGTCGGCCGTCCGCGCAGGCGCGGCGATCTCGCCGGCCGTGGCAGAACCGACTGAGGGGCGGGCGGATCCATGGCAACCACGCGGACGGCGGCGGCAGCGGCAGCGGAAGCCGGCATAGGCGCGGGCACGGGGCCGGGCTCGGGCACTGGCCCGGCCGGGAGGCGTGACCGCGACCGGGGGCAGACCGCGATCGAGTTCGTCGGGGTGACGCCTCTGATCATTCTGCTGCTCGTCGCGCTCTGGCAGTGCGCCCTGTTCGGCTACACGTTCAGCCTGGCGAGCAACGCGGCGGACATGGGGGCACGGGCGGGAGGCGGATCGCAGGGGGACCGCGCGGGCGCCTGCCATCAGGCGGCCGACGAGGACCTGCCCGACGCCTGGCGGGGCGGCTCCATCGACTGCGGCGACGGCGGCCCCGGCCTGTACCGGGCCAGGGTCCACCTCGACGTGCCCGTCCTGGTGCCCGGCGTACTCGACTGGGGGCCGACGGTCACCGGTGAAGCGGCTTCGGTGAAGGAGGGCTGATCGATGACCGGGAACGTACGAAGGCCCCGTCGTGAGCGCGGCCAGGTCGCCATCGAGTACCTGGGGTTCATCCCGCTGCTGCTGCTGGTCGGCCTCTGCGCCATCCAGCTCGGCATCGCCGCGTACACCGTGAACCAGGCGGGCACCGCCGCGCGGGTCGCGGCCCGGACGGCCGGGCAGGACGAACCGGAGGCCGGATCGCCCGAACAGGCGGGCTCGAACGCGATCAGCGGCTGGCTCGCGGACGGCCTGAGCTGGAGCTCGTCGGGCGGCGGCGGCGACGTCACCTACACCGCCGACGTGGACATCCCCAGCGTCATCCCCGGCCTCTCCTCACTGGGGACGGCCACCCGCAGCTCCACCATGCCGCGCGACTGAGCCCCGCACCACCAGCAACCCGGACCGAGGAGTTGGCACCATGAGTCTGCGGGCACGCATCACCGCCCCCGATGAGCACCGCGGGGGCCGGGAGGACGGCCACATGGTCGCCTCCTACCGGGCCAAGCTGCTCGAGGAGATCGACCTCGCGGAGATGTCCTCGCTGGCCGCCGCCGACCGGCGGGCCCGCCTGGAGCGCGTACTCGGCCACATCATCAGCCGCGAGGGCCCGGTCCTGTCGACCGTGGAACGCGCCCAGCTGATCCGCCGGGTCGTGGACGAGGCACTCGGCCTCGGCATCCTCGAACCACTGCTGGAGGACGCGTCCATCACCGAGATCATGGTGAACGGACCCGACCAGATCTTCGTGGAGCGCGGCGGCAGGGTCGAACAGCTCCCGATGCGCTTCGGCTCGCACGAACAGCTGATGCAGACCATCGAACGCATCGTCTCCACCGTCAACCGCCGCGTCGACGAGTCGAATCCGATGGTCGACGCCCGACTCCCCAGCGGGGAGCGCGTCAACGTGATCATTCCGCCGCTCTCGCTGACCGGCGCGACGCTCACCATCCGGCGGTTCCCCAGGTCCTTCACCCTCCCGGAGATGATCGGCTTCGGCTCGCTCGACGAGCAGATGCTGCTGCTGCTCTCGGGGCTCGTCCAGGCCAAGCTGAACATCATCGTCTCCGGCGCCACCGGTACCGGTAAGACCACCCTCCTCAACGCGCTCTCCGGGCTGATCCCGGACCACGAGCGCATCGTCACCATCGAGGACTCCGCCGAGCTCCAGCTGCAGCAGAACCACGTCATCCGGCTGGAGTCCCGCCCGGCGAACGTCGAGGGCAAGGGCCAGGTCACCATTCGCGACCTGGTCCGCAACTCCCTGCGCATGCGCCCCGACCGCATCGTCGTCGGTGAGGTCCGCGGCGGCGAGTCGCTCGACATGCTGCAGGCGATGTCCACCGGCCACGACGGCTCCCTCGCCACCGTGCACGCCAACAGTGCCGAGGACGCGCTGATGCGGCTGCAGACCCTGGCCTCGATGTCGGAGATCAAGATCCCCTTCGAGGCGCTGCACGACCAGATCAACAGCGCCGTCGACGTGATCGTCCAGCTCACCCGGCACGCCGACGGTTCCCGCAAGGTCACCGAGATCGCCATGCTCGACTCGCACGGCCGGGACAACTACCGCATCGTCAGCGTGGCCCGCTTCAACGCCCGGCCGATGGCCGCCGACGGCCGGGTCCACGGCCTGTTCCAGTACCTCCCGCTGCCCCGGAAGGCCGCCGAGCGCCTCTACATGGCCGGCCAGCCCATCCCGCAGGCCTTCGGGGTCGCCACGTCCGAAGAACAGCTCGCCACCCGAGAGGCCAAGTAGGTACCGCGCCATGACCAATCCCGCCCTCCTCACGATTGGCGTCACCCTCGTCTGCGGCGTACTCGGCGTCGTGGGTCTGCACGCGTACGCCGGCGGGAAGGCCGACCGCGACGCACTCCTCGACCGTCTCTCGCACCCGGGCCAACTGCCGTCCGGGGGACGCCACCGCCGCTTCCAGGGCATCGACCGCAGGCTGCGCACGACGGGTCTCGGCCGCAGGATCGAGCTGAAGCTCACGGCCACCGGGCTGGAGATCACGCCGGGCGAGTTCTTCGTCTACGCACTGATCGCCATGGCCGGGCTCTGGCTGGCCGCCTCCTCGGTCCTGGCCTCCTTCTTCGGCCCCGTGGCCGCCCTGATCGGCCTCTGGGGCACCAACGCCTTCCTGAACTGGCAGCGGACCAAGCGCACCGACCGCTTCATCAACCAGCTCCCCGAGCTCTCCCGCATCCTCGCCAACGCCACCCAGGCCGGACTCGCCCTGCGCACCGCGCTCGCCATGGCGGCGGAGGAACTGGACGACCCGGCCGGCGAGGAGCTGGCCCGGGTCGTGCGCCGGCTCGACGTGGGCGAATCGCTGGACGACGCCCTGAGCGAGCTGACCGACCGGCTGCCGTCGCGCGAACTCGTCGTCCTCGTCACCACCCTCGTCCTGTCCAACCGGGCCGGCGGCATGGTCGTCAGCTCGCTGCGCAACCTCACCGAGACGCTGGAGGAGCGCAAGGAGACCCGGCGCGAGGTCAGGACCCAGCTCTCCCAGGTGACCGTCACGGCCTACGCCGTCCCGGGGTTCGGCTTCGCCGCCATGCTCCTGATGAACGCCGTGATGCCCGGCGCGCTCGACCGGATGACGGGCGCGCTGATCGGCCAGGCCGCGGTCGTCGTCGCGCTCATCCTGTACGCGATCGGATTCGTAGTGATCCGCCGCCTGTCCCGTATCGACGTCTGAGGGGAGGAGCGGACATGGACCTGTTGCTCGCACTCGTCGTGGGTCTCGCCGTGTACGGCGCGATCGCCGGCATCCGGATGTACCGGGCCGACGCCAAGCTCCCGGGCGACCTCGCCATCGCCCTGGAGGTCGGCTCCACCCGCACCGGCGCGGTCGGCTCCGTCATCGACCGGATGGGCATGCGGTGGGCCCCCGCGGTGCTCAGGATGATGGGCGCCAAGGCCGTCAGCAAGAAGCGCCGCCAGATCGACATGGCCGGCAACCCCGGCGGCCTCACCATCGACCGGTACGCCGCCCGCCGCGCCGTCTACGGGGCGCTCGGCGCGTTCGGCGCCCTGACGATGCTGATGCGCGGCCAGATCTTCCTCGCCGTCCTGCTGGTCGCCTTCGGCGTCTTCTGGGTCGAGGTCGGCATCTGGTCGGCCGTCCGGGTCCGCCGGGACCACATCGAGCGCACCCTCCCCGACTTCCTCGACGTCCTCGCCGTCGTCGTCTCGGCGGGCCTCGGATTCCGGCAGGCACTGGAACGCGTGGCGGAGAAGTACGAGGGCCCCTGGGCCGACGAACTCCGCATCACCCTGCGCCAGATGGACATGGGCGTCAGCCGCCGCGAGGCCTTCGAGGAACTCCGCAGACGCAATGACTCGGAGCAGGTCGCGATGTTCGTCACGACACTCCAGCAGGGCGAGGAACTGGGCGCGCCGATCGTCGAGACGCTGATCCAGATCGCCAACGACATGCGCCGCACCGACGCCCAGAACGCCCGCCGCAAGGCGGCCAAGGCCGTCCCGAAGGCGACCTTCGCGGTCACCACCTTCCTGCTCCCCGGCACCCTGCTGCTGCTCACGGTCGGATTCGTCTACGGGGCCGACGTCGACTTCTCGTTCCTCGGCGGATGAGCCGGATGAGCCGGATGAGCCGGATGAGGCGGATGAGCACACTGCCACGCCCAGCCCTCCCAGGTGCTCGTCCGCGAATCGCTCCGTACGGGCATCACAGGGTCTTTCGCATTTGCAATTGGGTATGGGACAGTCATCTGTGACCGGGGGGCGGCTGTTACCCGTAACAGGCTTTACTACAGGCATAGTTCGAGGGAGGTGGAGCTCATGGAGCTGATCGCGTCAGGAATGAGCAACCAGCAAATTGCCGCCACCTGCTTCGTCCGCGAGAAGACCGCGAAGAGCCACCTCAACCGGATCTCCACCAAGCCGCACAGGGCCGGCCGAAGCGAATCGATCACCCGCCGGCCGGGCACGGCCCCCGCCCAGGGCCCCGGCCCGCAGCGGGGAAGGTAGCCATGCGGGGGCGGAGCGGTACCCGAATGGCTGAATGGGCCCGGGAAAGGGCCCTGAGACCCTCTGGCGCAATTGGTGTTCCGCCGTATGTTTCTCATGTCACCCTTGGCAGAGGCCGGGAGGAAGCCGGTAACGGGGTTGGCAGCGAAGGAACTTGCGCGCCCACCGGCAATCGGTTGGCCGAATCCGGAGGGGAACACCATGTCGAACATCACTCTGAAGGCCGCCGCCCGTGTCAACGGCTGGGCCAACACGGCGGTATCGAGGCTCCAGAAGCGCTACGGGACCGCGGACCGCGGCCAGACGGCGTTCGAGTACCTCGGGATCATCCTGGTGATCGTCGCGATCATCGGAGGCATGGTGGCTTCGGGCATCGGCGCGGCGATCACTACTCGCATCACTGCATTGGTGTCCCAGGTCAAGGCAGGCTAGTGGCTGCGAGGCACCGCAGAGAGGCAGGGCAGGCTTTCCCCATCTACATCGTGATGGTGACGGGCCTGCTCTTTCTCGCTTTTGCCTTCTTCGCAGTCGGTCAGGCCGCGGCCGCACGCAATGGGGCCCAGGGTGCTGCCGACGCTGCCGCACTCGCTGCTGCCCAGCAGGCGCGCGACGACCTGACAGTGCCGTTCCTCCAGGCGCTTCGGGAACCTGACGGTCTCGATGATTTCTTGGGGGGCTATCAGTACTTCGGAGCGGGGGAGTCCGAAGCCGTTCGGCTTGCATCCAGGAATCGTTCGGATTTGACCGACTTCTACTGGCGACAGGGGTACTGGCAGGACAGAGTCACTGCCAAGGTCAGGACTCGCTACACAGTGGGTTCTTCGGTGATCCCTTCGACCAAGAACGCTCACGCCACGGCATCGGCCACAGCGGTGATCGAGTTTCGGTGCACCTTGAAGTCCGCTCCTCAAGTGCCTGACCCCGGGCAGGGCGAGAGCAGTGACGAGGACGACGGCGACAAGGGTAAGGACGATGCGAACGGCGCACTCGGGCCGTTTGAGTTCCGTTGTGATGGGGGTCAGGACGTCACGATCGACCTGACCGATAAGAGCCCTATCCCTGAACTGGGCAAGTTGCTCTTTGCCGTGCACCTGACCGACGACTGACAGCGAACAATGAGCAGACGAGTAGAGGATTCTGAGCCCATGAGCATTCGGCGCACCACGAAGTCCCAAAGGGCAGTGGCGGCCGCCTCGATGGCGGCTGCCTTGGCCCTCATCGTCACTGGTTGCGGTGGGGACGACGCTGGGGGAGCGAAGGACGCCGGAGCGTCCGCGCCCTCGAAGCCTGCGGAAAGGGGCACCGACGGCGACAAGGGGGCGCAGCAGGACACCGCCGCCGGGGACCCAGTGGACCCGAATGCAAATCTGGCTCAAGCCAGGGGCGACAAGGGCATGTTGCTGGTGATCAATCAGGTGAAACGCGACTCGGGCGGGTTCGTCACCGTGCAGGGTGAGCTGACGAACAAGGGCGACACGCCTGTGAACCCTTCAGCTTGGGTCGGCACCGAAAGCACCATCGTGAACAGCAATCTAAACTCCGTCGCCGGTGCGACGCTGGTGGACAAGACTGGTAAGAAGCGCTACTACATCCTTCGTGACACAGACGGCCGGTGTCTGTGCACCTCGGACATGTCGGCGGTCCAGCCTGGCAAGTCCACCCCGGTGTTCATGCAGTTCCCGGCGCCACCGAGCACGACGACCGAGGTCGACCTCACCCTGCCGACGTTTGCGACCACTTCGCTGAAGATCTCTGGATGATGTCTGACATGACTCACACATCACCGCGTCAGCCGAGGCAGATTGCAGGAACAGTCGTTGTCACTGCCTTCCTGCTGTCTTGTGTGTCGGTCTTCGGCGCGCCGACGGCCCAGGCGGATGACGGCCCGAGCGTGCCCCCGGGGACGGAAGCCTCGGAAACGCCACCGGTCGCGGTGGACGGGAACGACCCCGACCTCAAGATGCCGGAGGGCAGCACCCTGGCTCCGGCCAGAGTCCTCGACATCATTCAGGTGGTCGAGGATGAGGGAGGCCAGGAGCGCCGCGAGGATTCGAATGCCAGTGTGAAGTTCGCGCTCCAGGCGGAGGTGCTCTTCGGCAAGGACAGCGCCAAGCTGAGCCCCGAGGCGAACTCCCGTATCGCTGCCATCAGTGCCGAGATCGAGAAGCAGAATGCCACCAAGGTCCGTGTGTTCGGCTTCACGGACGACCTCGGGTCCTCCGCTCACGGAGATGTTCTGTCCAAGCAGCGTGCCGATGCTGTGAACGGAGTCCTGTCGAAGCAACTCGGGCCCGACATCACCTTCGAGATCCGCGGCTACGGCGAGCAGTACCCGATCGCCGACAACACCACGGAAGAGGGCCGGAAGAAGAACCGCCGCGTCGAGGTCTCCTTCCCGCGCGGAGGCTCCTCCTGACCCGACCGCACGACCGCACGACCTGTAGGGTCTCAAAACTCGCTGCATAATCTCAGTGAGAATTGCACGGCGGCGGCATTTATGCCGTCGCCGTGAGACTCGCAGGTCGGAGCGTCACCTATTCGGGTGACGAGAACGGTGATCTATCCCGCCTGCGTTCGCTGCGCTGGCACCTTGGCTGCACAGAAAGTTGATCTGTGGCTGGGGGGTGTGCGGTGGGGGAATTCGCTGCGTCTGTGAGCGTCCGTCCCGAGGGGCGCGCGGTGGTCGAGGACCGGGCCTGGAGCGAGGTGCCCGTCGAGCTCCTTGCATCGGCGACGCCGTGGCGAACGTTCCGCTGGTTCAAGGGTGTCAATCCCCTCGAACTGTGGAGTCCTTCCTATGCAGCCAGCCTCACGGTGAGGCCGGCCCAGTACTCGCGTTCGTAGTCGATCGGATTCTTGAAGTCGCACACGCTGTGTAGCCGACGGGTGTTGTAGAAGTCGGTGATCCAGGTGGCGATCCTGATCCGGGCCTCGGCCCGGGTGGCGAAGGTGCGCCGGTGGACGTACTCAACCTTGAGGACGCTGTTGAACGCCTCGCTCACCGCGTTGTCGAAGCATGATCCGACGCGGCCCATGGACTGGAAGACGCCGAGCTTGCGGCAGGCACGGCCGAACTTCCGAGACGTGTATTCCGAGCCGCGGTCGCTGTGGAAGATCACTCCGCGCACGTCTCCGCCCCGGGTGGCCCCGGCCATGTTCAGTGCGGCCACCACCAGGTCCGCGTCGTGGTGGGCGTCCATCGCTTAGCCGAGCAGGCGTCGCGAGAACAGGTCGATGACCGTCGCGAGGTAAATCTTGCCCTCGGCGGTGACGATCTCGGTCATGTCGCCGACCCAGACGAGGTCGGGTTCCTCGGCCGTGAAGTCCCGCTTCACGTGATCCGGGGCAGCGGGCCGCTTCCCCTGCCTGGTCAGGCCCTTGCGGTGCTTCACTACGCGGGCGATCAGGCCGAGTTCGGCCATGAGCCTCGCGACGGTGTTCACCGAGATGCGCCAGCCCTTACGGACCAACAGGATGAAGATCTTCGGTGATCCGTAAGTGCCGCCGGACTCCTTGAAGATCTCCCTGATCTCGTCGGTCAACTGCTGCCGTCGCAGCTCGCGGCTGGTGGGCTTGCGGGTCTGCCACTTGTAGAACCATGACTCGCTCACGCCCAGTGCACGGCAGGCCACGGTATGCGGAATGTGGTGCTCGGTCCTCTGGTCGCTGATGACCCCGGCCACGACGGCCGGGTCCGCGGCAGCTACTTCACCCACAGGACCATGCAGCGTTTGAGGACATCACGCTCCATGCCGAGTTCCTTGTTGTCCTTCTTCAACCGCGCGTTTTCGGCCCGCAGCCGGGCGAGCTCCTCGGCCTCGCTCTCGCTCCGGCCGTTGCCGGCCCGCTTGGCCCGCGAGACCCAGCTCGCCAGCGTTGTCTCGTTGATCCCCAGGTCCTGCGCGACCTCGGGGATCGGCTTCCCGGTCTCCGTCACGATCCGTACAGCCCCCTCACGAAACTCCGGCTTGAACACCCTTCGCTTCTCCGCCATGACTCTCAACTTCCCCTGCAGTCACGGACTCCACGCTACGAGGGGAGACTCACTCGTACCGCTCGAGCTCCACGACTACCGGATCATGAGGCCGGCCCTGTCCTGTCTCCTCGGACTTGTCGGCAACCGCCAGTCCATTGACGTCATCGCCGAACGCCTGGGCAAGGCCACGACCGGATTCATGGCTTCCCGCCTGCTCGGTCACCTGCGAGAGCATCAGCAGTGGCCGGATATCCAAGCCGCACTGATCCACATTGCGGACTACTTCGACACCCACCCGGCCCCGATCGACTACCAACGGCGCCAGCGCATCGACTACAGCCTCCTGCTCCCCGATGAACAGTGGGCCGATATCGCTAGAGAATGCGACGTCGTCCGCGGCACGGGCACGCTTGCCCGGCTCTTCAGGAGCTACCTGTTCCTGCGTATCAGTGGCCTGCCAGCCCGAATGGCACCACCCACCTGCGCCCCCGAAAACGACTCGGCCCGCGCCCAACACGCCATGCGATACCGCCGGTTGACGCCGGAACTCCTCGTGCATCTCGACCATGCGGCCGAGGAGTTCCTACATCGCAACCGCATCACCGACGAACCAGTGACCTGGTACCCGCCGGACAATCTCCTCCACGACCTCAGCCTGCCCGGACATCGCCCCTCCGAGATCGACATCAAGGAACTGCACAGGCTGATCCGCCACGAAGAAATGACGGCCACCCAGGCCGCCGCCCGCCTGCATACGACGATCGACGTCGTGCGCTGCCTCCTCGACCGGCACCCGGCACGCGATACAAGCGAACGACGCTCGTGGCCCGCTCCTGTCTCCGATGCCGTCCGCGCAGCCCTTGACCCAGCCACCTTCACGCGGCTCTACATCGACCAGCGGATGTCCCTGCGCGCCATCGGAGAGCTCTACGGCGTCAAGGTCGACGTGGTCAGAGGTATCGCCGACGAGTACAGGATCCCGATCCGCACACCGAAGGAGTACCGACACCGCCAGGAGATCACCCGGGAATGGCTCCACGAGCAGTACGTCACACGCCGTCGCACCCTCGCTGACATCGCTGAAGAGACCGGCATGACCATGTCGAACGTCGCCAAGTGGGCCAGGATGCACAAGATCCCCTTGCGTCCTCGCGGCGGCGCAAGCCATGACGAGAGCCTCCGCATCGAGGACAAGGCCAGGCAGGCTCCCCGCTTGCTGCAACCCGCACTCAACGGCCTTGCCGCCGAAGAGCGACTCCTGCGTTTCGTGAAGGCTTCCGCCTACCCCACCCTCGGCGTGGCAGCCCGGGACATGGGGGTCAACGGGCCCACCCTCGTCACTCAGATCAACCGGCTGGCCCGCGAACTGGGTGGCCCACTGCTCGAACGAGCCGAACGAGGCCGCCCCATGAAACTCACGCCACTCGGCAAGCGGGTCGTCAGGGCCGCAACTGGCTGGCTATCCGCACCGTGATTCTGATGGGACTCGGAATACAGGGTCGGCTCGGCCTCCACCGTGATCACGATGAAGGCCGTCCACCCCAAGAGGAGCCGTCGAAGCTCCTATAGATCGTCAAGCCCGTGGGCGGGGTTCATAGGATGCGTTCGTGGCGCGATTCGAAGAGGTCAAGGCGACGTTCTGGGGCGAGGGCCGGTACGGGGTTCAGCCGCCGTTGACCGACGCGGTCGTTCAGGATGCCGAGCGCCAGCTCGGCGTCCGTCTGCCGGCTTCGTTGCTGGAGATCCTGCGGGTCCGGAACGGCGGTGCGGTGGCGGAGCTGTGGAATGCGTTCCCGACCGATGTCCCGACGTCGTGGAGCGAGAAACACGTTCCCCTTGACGACATGATGGGCATCGGCCACGGTGGCCAGTCGTCCTTGCTGGACACTGCCTATCTGGTCCAGGAGTGGGGTCTTCCGTCCCCTCTGGTTCTGTTGTCCGGTGATGGTCACTGCTGGATCACTCTCGACTATCGGGTGTGCGGGAAGCGCGGAGAGCCGTCCGTGACGTGGTTCGACGTGGACGGCGGCACGGAGCTCTCGCTGGCCGTGGACTTCCAGGCGTTCGTTGAGCGTCTGACTGCTGCCACGTCGCTCGATTCCGACGATTCGGATGGTAACCGGTCGGCGTCGTGATCTCGTTCTGGCCGAGCCTGTCGTGTGCGCGGTGTTGGGCCAGGAACGTGGGAATCAGGGGAGGAAGACGCGCTGTGCGTTCCAGCTGCGGGGTACGCGCGTATCAGGCGCCGGGTTCGTCCTGGCCGGGGGAGACCGCTTGCCGGTGCGAGAGGGTGATGCGGCGCTGGGCCGGGTCGACGTCCAGGATCTTCACGGGGAGTGCGTCGCCGACCTGGACGCCCAACTGCGGTTGGTCTAGGTGTCCGTCGCCCAGTTCGGTGTTGTGCACCAGCCCCTCGAAACCGTTCTCCATCTCTTCAATGCGTACGAACACGCCGAACGGCACGAGCTTGGTGACGCGGCCGACGACGGTCTGACCGACCCGCCCGGCGAGCAGCGGCATCGGATCCTCGTGCAGGGCCCTGAGCGACAGCGACACGCGTTCGCGAATCGGGTCCACGTGGAGGATTTCGGCGCTGATCTCCTGGCCGACGGCAGCGACGGCTGAGGGGTGGCGGACGGGCCGCCACGACAGCTCGGGGATATTGATGAACGCCTCGAAGCCGCCAATGTCCACGAAGGTGACCCAGGAATCGGAGATCCGAGTCACCCGGCCGGTGATGATCGCACCTCGGTGAAGGGTCTTGAGGAAGGCCCATTTGCGGGTGCTGGGGGTGGGGTCGATCTCCCAGCGGGCGCGTACCACTCCGTCGCTGTCGGGTAGGACGGCGGCGAGCAGCGGGACGCGTTCGTCGGCGTCCATGGGCAGGATCATCGCGGCGGAAGCGTCGGAGAGACGGGTGGCCAGCTCCGGGAACTCGTCTTCGTCAGCGTCGGCGCTGTGCATCCGCCCGTCCCTGTCCTGCCAGACACACTCGACGTGGCCCTCGGCGGGGAGCGTGGCGAGTACCGCGTCGATGTCGGAGGACAGGTCCGGCCAGATGGCCAGCCGGGCTCGGGGAGCGAGCCCGGCGCGGACCGTGTCGAGGTTGTCGGGGGTGACGCGGTGCCAACGCGCGGAGTTGTACGCGGACTGCTCTTCCAGGACTCTGGAGTTGTCCCACTGCATCGACCAGCGCAGATGTTCCCAGAACTCGTCGTCGGCCGGCCGTTGGGGGCCCTCGTCCTCGGGTTCGAAATCGTACGGAGAGGCGTCGATCCGCCCCGGGAACAACCCGAGCGCGCGGGTCCGGGCCACCGCGGTTTCGCAGGGGCGACTGCTGCCGATGTACAGGTACTGGTCCCAGCCCACGTGCACCGTGAAGGTGTCCTCCACCTCCAGCCTGCACCAGGCGCCACCGTCGCGCAGCATGATCCGTACAAGATCCATCGCGGTGCCGACCGACACCTCCGCACCATCGTGAAATCCATCCGGCCCGGTCGGGAAGAGACCGTCCAGCCCGAAGCCGTCCATCGGTGGCTCCAGTCCGAAGCTCACGAACGGCACCGGGAGGTGCGGCTCGCGCACGGCCAGGCGCTCGACGCCAGTGTCCGAGGCGAACGCCGCGATCGCTTGAAGGTAGGCACCCTCGACCTGACCGTGGTCGCTGATCGTGTCCTCGGCACCGGTGTAGTTTCCGTGTTCATCACGGTCGGCGGGGTCGTACTTGGTGACGCGATAGACGTAGGGCAGCACGCCCTCATCTTCCGGCATGGTTCGGACGCGGCAACGCGCAGTGCCACTGCGAATCGAGGGGCAAGCGCTCAGTCCGCGAACTCCGAGCCGATGTTGTTCCACATGAAGTCGCTTCTCCACTCCGTCCTGCCAGCAGCCCAGCCGAGCAAGGCGGTAAGGATCTTCGCCTCGGAGATGGTCCGCGTCTGATAGTGCTCGGCCGCTGCACCGTCCCGGAACTCGAGTTGGTACGTGTTGTCGTCGCGCAGCAGCACCTGGATGTACCAGTTGCCCTCGATGTCCTCCTCCGCGCGCTCCAGGACCAGATGCGCGTTCCCCCGCTGCAGGTTGGCCAGCATCCTGCCTATCGCCGGCTTCGTGGGCTTCTTCACCACGCGCCCCACCTCATCAGTTGCAATCAGCATGGCCGGATTCTCCAACACGGCTCTGACACCGACTCGGTATCAGACGGAGGACCTCGTCATCATTGACCGGTGACGACATGGATGCGCTGCTACTGGGACGAGGAAGACACCTGGTTCTACTTCGAGGTCGATGCCGAAGGCTGGGTGATCCGGCAGATCGAGCTCGAAGGGCCTGCGCTGACCCCGATCGCGGCTGCTTCCCTCGAGGAATGGCAGCGAGCCCACGACGCGGGCCGCCTTGACGAGTACGACAGCAGATTCGGGATCACTGCCGAACTGCCCATCTCTGAGTGGGAAGGCCACGACCCGCTGCCGCTCACCTCCGAGGAATTCGAAGAGGTCTGGAAGAACGCCCGTCAGCACATCGTCGGCCGACCGTCATGAGCGCCAGGGCGGTCGTGAGGAAATGCCGCTCATCCTGAGACGAGAGCCCCCGGTCACTGCGTGAGACCTCCCGAGAAACAGCTGGTCAGCGCGACGCGCTATGACGTGCGCCGCGAGACCCTAAACGACCGCACGACCGCACGACCGAGGGACTACAGGGTCACGCTCGCCGAGTGCTTGGCCATCTCCGAGGAGACGGCCAAGCGGCCCCGTCGACAGCGGTGACCGCCGCCACGGTCACCCGGAGACGCGGCGGCCATGGACGACAGCGCGTACGGCCCGCTCTCCGCGAGGGTCGGCCAGGAGGCGGGCGAGGTCCCACCACCGCAGCAGCAGCGCCGGATAGTGCGGCGGGATCGCGCCCATATGGTCCCGGTCGAACCGCGCGCGGATGCTCTCGTGGCGCAGGGCGGACCGGATGTCGTCGAGGGAGGGCGGACGGTGGCGGACAGCGGGCGGGAGCATGGCCTCGTACTCCGGCGCCAGCCGGCGGCCGGGGGCCACCATGACGTTCCCGCCCAGCGCGTCCGCGACAGCGTCCTCCAGTTCCTCCTGGGCCCGCACGGCGCGCTCCCACCAGTGGTCCCGGAAGGCGGTGACGCGCTCGGGGTCGGCCAGGTCGAGCGCGTCGCGCTGCGCATCGAACTCCGCACGCTCATCGACGGGCAGGGCTTCCCGGATCGCACCGGGCGTCTTCGCGGGATGGCGCGGCGGGGCCTGACCGAGGTGGTGCTGCCACTGCTCCCCGCGCACCTCGTCGGGAGGCGGCCCCCACACGAGGGCGCCGCCGCTCATGCCGGGCTTCTCCGGGCCGGCCGTCGCCAGAGGGGCTTCCAGGCTGACCGCCATGAGTTCCAGGTAGGCGGGCAGCGACTCGTACTCCTGCTCGCGCTCCCCGTATCTGGTCCACTTGCAGACTTCCCCGGTCTCACCGTTGAGGTAGAGGCCGTGGACGGTGTCGTGGGGGCTGAACGAGCAGAACGGTATCCAGGACGGCTTCCACAGCACCAAGGCGTCGTCGCCCTCGCCGTGCGCCTCCTGAATCTCCATCTGCATCCGGTGGGTCCTGATCACGGCGTCCAGCGGCATCAGGGCCCAGTCGCCCAGCATGAGCCCCGAACCCGCTACGCCGTCCTCACCGGCGGACAGCCGCCACAGCGCCTCCAGCTCTTCCGGAACGCTCACGCCGAGAGCTTCTGTCAGAGCCGCGACGTCGGCATCGGAGGCGCCGGGCCTGAGAGCCGCGTACGACGGCGGGGTGTACTCGGCCAGCCACTCCACGATCCGGCTCCATGCCCGGGTGACTCGCTCATCTGCTGGTGTGTCGGTGGTCATGGTCACCACGCTCGCATGCGCCCCGACCGCTCACGCAGCAGGGCCGGAGCATGAAGTGAGCTTTCCCGCGGCGGAGGTTGGCGAGCATGGCCACCACCCTGGCCTGCGAGGGCCGGGTTTCCCTGGCCACCCCGCCCGCTGGGGGTGGCCAGGGCACGGCCGACCCCATCAGCGCTTTATGCCCACGCCCGCCAGCAGGCCGATCTGGGCGTCCGCGGGCTCCGTGCCGTCGGCGGGTCCGGCGGGGCGCCAGCGGTGGCAGCAGCACAGGCCGGGGGCTATCACGTCGAGGCCGTCGAAGAAGCGGCTGATGTCCTTGTGTGAACGGAACTCCACGGGAGTCCCGGAGCTGGTGTAGACCTCCGCGACCTTGTTCCAGACGACGGGGTCGAAGTCGGGCGTGCAGTGGTTCATGGCGAGGGCGCTGCCGACCGGAAGTGCGTCGAGGAGCCGGCGGACGACGTCGTACGGATCACTCGGCTCGGTGATGAAGTGCATGAGCGCGTTGAGGGAGAGGGCGATGGGCTTGTCGAAGTCCAGGACCTCCGATGCCCGCACGGCGTCCAGCAACGCGTCCGGGTCCTTGACGTTGGCCTCGATGTAGGTCGTGCTTCCCTGCGTCGTGCTGCGCATGAGGCGTTCGGCGTACTTGAGGACGAGGGGGTCGTTGTCCGCGTAGACGACCCGGGCCTCGGGCACCACGGACTGGGCGACCTGGTGCAGGTTGGGCTCGGTCGGGATGCCGGTGCCGATGTCCAGCCACTGGCGGATGCCGTGCTCCTGCGCCAGGACCCGGGTGGCCCGGTGCATGAACGCCCGGTTCTCGCGGGCGGTCACGAAGAGGCCGGGGTGGGCCTCGGCGGCGACCAGGGCCGCCTCCTTGTCTATCTCGAAGTGGTCCTTGCCACCCAGGAAGTAGTCGTACATCCGGGCCGAGTGCGGCCTGCTCGTGTCGAGGTCCCGGCCGGCCTGCCTGGTGGTCATGTGCTCCCCTTCGTCCGTGTGTCTGTCAGCCCGCAGGCCTGGAACGGGACCGGTGTCGGCGTTCCTGCTGTCCGCCGCCGGTTCACCCGGCGGCCAAATGATCGGCCATGCCCTCCTTGACCCCGCGCAGGAACGCGGCGATCTCCTCCGGCGCGTAGATCAGCGCCGGTCCGGCCGGGTCGGTCGACTGCCGTACGGCCACCCGGCCGTCAGCGAGCTTCTTCGTTTCGACGCACTGACCGCCGTTCGGCCCGCTCCAGGGGCGCTCCCAGCCCTGTTCCCCGAGATCGCGGGCCGACATTCCGTTGTAGACACACTTGTCGGTGATCGTCACGAGTACTCCTTGCGCATGTGGTTCAAGAGCGCTCTGCTGTCCTCGGACGACGTCAGCAGCGCCATTCGGGAATGCGCCTCAAGATGGGCGACGACGTCCACCCGCTGGTCCAGGTAGACGGAGGCGGACAGGATTTCGCTGTAGACGATGTCCGGCAGCTCGGGCTCCGCGAACCGGAAGTACGTGAACGGGGCGCACGCCCCGACGTGCGCACCCGCGTCGAACGAGACGATGTCCAGGCTGACATGCGGGAGTTCGGACACGTCGAGGAGTCGCTCGATCTGCTCCCGCATCACGTCGGAGCCGCCCACCGACCGGTGCAGGACGGCTTCCTCCATGACCACCCACAACGTGGGGGCGTCCTCGCGCTCCAGCAGGCTCTGGCGGCGCAGCCGCAGTTCCACGCGGCGCGTGAGCTCCTCGTCGCTGCCGTTCGGCAGCCCGCCGCGCAGGACGGCGCGGGCGTAGTCGGGAGTCTGCAGAAGGCCGGTCACGTACTGGGGTTCATAGGTGCGAAGGGTCTGGGCGCCGGTCTCCAGGCTGACATAGGCGGTGAACCAGCTCGGCACGGCGTCGCGGTAGGAGTGCCACCAGCCGGGCTCGTTGGCCTGCTCGGCCAGGTCGACGAACTCGTCTATCTCCTGGCGGTCCGCCCCGAAGGTTTCCAGAAGCTTCTCGACGTACAGCGGCTTCAGGGCGACCTCGGCCTTCTCGAGCCGCCGGATCGTCAGGGGTGTCACGCGCAGAGCCTTCGCCGCGTCCTCCAGCGACGCATCGACTCCGAGCCGCATGTCCTGGAGCCGACGCCCGAGGATCATGCGCAGGACTGTCGGCGCGCTGGTGCCGGAACGGGCTTCGCTCACGCCCAACCTCCTGAGAGTTCATCAACAACACCATTCTTACAGTGGCTTGAAGACGACGCCAGGGTGATACCGGCACTGCTGAAATTATCAGGGAGTCGGTTGCAGCGTGAGTCCTATCACGCGATAGTTGACATGTGAGTGGTCAAGTCGCAGCTCTGACGCGGCATCCGGTCCGGACAGGACGCGTGATGCCGATGCCGTCGTCGGCACCTCACCGCAGGGGGCCTGCCTCGGCACGCGCCTCTTTCTCATCGGGCCGCAGCCCGCACCCCCACACCGCGCCTGCCCCCCGGAAGGCACTGGAAGGCGACATCCGTGACTCTGTACACGTCCCCGGCCCCGGCCCCGCCCGCGACCTCCGCTTTAGCCGCGACCGAGCCCTGTCGGGAGTACTGGTTCGGCCTGCCCGCCCTGCGCACCAGCGCGAGAGCCGCCCGCGACACCGTGCGAGACCGGCTCCGCGCCTGGAAGGTGCCGGGCGACACGTGCTGCGACGCGGTACTGCTGGTCTCCGAGCTGACCACGAACGCCGTACTGCACACCGGCAGCGGCCGGGTCCTGTGCGGCCTCACGCTGACCGACGACGAGCGGCGCCTGCGTATCGAACTCCACGACGAGGGCCACACCCCGGTCCGTGCGCCCGAGCATCTCGCCGGCCCGGACGAGGAGAACGGGCGAGGCCTACTCCTCGTGTCCCAACTCGCAGACCGCTGGGGCTCCGCACGCTCGGCGCGTGCGGAAGGCAAGGTCGTCTGGGTCGAGTTGACGGCCAACTCCTGACGACATGGGTGCGGGCCGGCGCCGAGTGCGGCGCCCGCCCCGGCGGCGACCCCCCGAACGCGGCGCGGACAGGCCCCGCCTGCCGCGCACCGGGCCGGTCTCCCCGCTCAACGGCGGAAACCCCGATCGAAACCGTACGGCCCCGCTACGCCTCCTTCGCGCGGCGAGGAATCCCCGTTCCTCGATGCATCTACAGAAGGCACCCATGACCCCCCACGGTGAAACCGCGTCTCCCGTCGTCCTGTACGTATGCGCGGACAGGGCCCCCCGCGCGCCCGGGGCGGCAACGCAGCGCGCACGGACAGAGGGCCACGCGTTCGCGCAGGAGCGCGGGCTGACCATCGCCGAGGTCGTCACCGACACCTACGGCGAGCCCGACCCGGCCCAGCGCCGGGGGTGGCGGCGAGTGAGACAGCTGGTGAGAACCGGCCATGTCACCGCGGTACTCGTCCGCTGGCCCAGCGCCATCGCGCCGGAGTCCGCGCCCGAACTCCGCCGCCGCGAGACCGCCTGGCTCCAGGACCGGGGCGTACGCGTCCGCTACACCTGGGCGCCCCTGTCGTCGAAGAGTGAGTGACGAGACCCGCTGATCCGTTGCCGGCGGCGGCGGGCCCGGTCGCATCGGCCCCCGCTGTCACAGCAAGTGGTCCGCCTTGCCGGCCTTGATGTCGCGGATCAACTGCTGGAGCGCCTCGCGGCTGTCGGTGAGGAAGTGCTCCTCCGAGCCGAGGACGGCGATGTACCCGTTGCCCTCCTGGTCCGTGCCGAGCCTGAAGCAGCTGGCGCCCTCGCCGCAGTAGGGCTCTTCCCACGTGACGTCCCGCATGGTGGCTCCCTCATAGGTGGCGTGCGATGCCATGGATGAAGTCCCGTGACTCCCGGGGCGACAGAGCGATCCGCTCCATCCAGTCGAGATGGGAACGATACTTCGCCAACTGTTCTTCCCCGTCCAGGAATTCGGGGCCATGGGTGCTGTCCACCTGCACTGTGTCCAGCTGAGGCGTGGGCCCTTCCGCGTAGTTGACCGTCTGACCGGCACCCGGAAACGCGCCCGCCTCGAAGGGGATTACCCGCAGGGTGACGTGGAGGCTCTCTGATGCGGTGAGCAGATGATCGAGCTGCACGCGGGCGACCTTGCGGCCACCGAACTGCATGCGCAGCGCGGCCTCGTGTATGACACCCGTGTACTCGGGCGGCGTTGTGCCCTCCAGAACCTCCTGTCGTTCCACACGGTGCGCGAGTCGCAGAGCGACTTCGTGTTCCGGGAGGGTTGGGACGACCACTCGGAAGACGGCCAGGGCGTGATCGCTGGTCTGGAGGATTCCGGGGATATGGACGGAGTGCGCACTCCGCATGCGGAGCGCATGGGCCTCCAGCTCTGCGATGTCGAGCAGGCCGTCAGGGAGTGAGTCGCGATACCGCTCCCACCAGCCCCTCCTCGCGCGCCTCGCCATGGCGGCCAGCGCCTCGACGTACGGCTGGTCCTGGCAGGTACATGCGCGGGCCAGGGTGAGCACGCGGTCCTCACTGATGGCTCGGATGCCTTGTTCGATGTTGGAGAGTCTGGACCGGTCGACCCCGAGGAGACCGGCGGCTGTCTCGGCGGAGACTTCGGCTGCCAGGCGCATCTTGCGGAGTTCGCGCCCCAAGCGCCTCTGACGCTCGGTCGGTGAGGTTCGCGATGACATGTCAGTCCTTCCGTGGCCATCTGCTTGAAGTCTGCCGTGTAGATGACGACCTGAGTGTGCGAGGGGCATTTTTTCCGACCTTGGTGGCCAATATGACCCCTGACGCGCTACATTCAGTAACGCACCGCTCACGCAGCGACGAGCCGGAAGTGCATCGCGCGGGCCTGCCCGCTACCTCCTTCCCTGGGAAGGGCGGGGCCGCGCCAGGGAGACAGGCCACTGTTCGTCCGTAAGGCGTAAGCCATTCGTGCGCACCCATGAGGAAGAGGGACGCCGTCAACTCGCACCCGTAAAAGGGGAGTCAAACGTGTACTCATCTCCACTCGCCGCACTCTGTCCGGCCCTCGCCCCAGCGGAACAGCGCCCGCGGCCCCACCTGCGCCCGAGGAGTCGCGCCGGGCGGGACGGGGCCGGGATCACGCTGAGTCTCACGCTGCCCGGCAGCACCCGCAGCGCGGTCATCGGCCGGACGGCGGTCGGAGCGGCCCTGGAGGCCCATGGGCTCGCCCGGTACGTCTGGCCCGCGACGCACGCCGTGTCCGAACTCCTCGCGGTGGGCGCGAGGATGACTCCGGGCAAGGAGTTGTACGTGTCGCTGCGCCACCGCGACGACGCGGTCCGCCTCCTGGTCTGGGACCAGCACCCGCACCATGCCGAACCGGACACGGCCGCGCTCTGCGAGGTGCGGAGGCGGCGTGCGCTCTGGATGCTGGCCGCCGTTGTGGACGACTGGGGAGGCGAGTGGGGGACGTGCGAGGCTCCGCAACCGGAGCGGCTCGGCAACAAGTCCTGGGTGGTGCTGCCGCGCTGAGGCGGTACGCGCCCGGCGGTTGGCAGAGGGGGTTGGCAGGATCGTGGCCATGAACGTCACGCCTGTCACTCCGCCAAGGCCGATCGATGTTGCCGCGGTCTTCCCTCAGCCGGCCCCGCTGGCGCGCACGGCGACCCGGTTGCACCCTCGCCCCGCGGTGCCGACGTGGCACGACAGCTCGATCGGCGGGCCGCTGCTGTGGCCCGCCGGCGAGCCGTGGCCCCACTGCGAAGGCCCTCATGAAGTGGACGGAATGAACCCGGCCCTGTTCCCGGCAGATGTGCGGCTGGAGCGACTGATCCATGCCGCCTCGTGCGAGAGGGACATGAGGCCGGAGGAGCGGGAGGCCCTTGAGCGAATCAGGCCGCCTCGGAAGTATCCGTTGAGGCCGGAGGACCGGCAGTACGACGACTCAATGGCGATGCTGCCCGTCGCTCAGCTGTACGCGCGGGATGTGCCCGATCTGCGCACGCCTGAGGGGGTCGATCTGCTGCAGGTCCTGTGGTGCCCCTTCGGCCATCCGATCATGCCCAGGACCGTGTTGTTCTGGCGGTCGGCAGCCGCGGTCACCGACATCCTCAGCGCGCCACCTGAGCCACCCGCGATGCAGTTCGTCGGCTACCTGCCCGACCCGTGCCTGCTCCGCCCGGAACAGGTCACCGAATACCCCGACCACCTGGAACTGAGTACGGAGCTGCAGGAGCAGCTCAGGCAGTGGAGCGTGCCACAGGCGGACGAAGAGGACATGGAGCCGTCGACGTACTACGACTGTGTGCTGTCCAGCGCACCCGGCTGGAAGGTCGGCGGCTGGCCCGCCTGGAACTCCACCGACCCCACCCCGCGGCCCCTGCCCCGAATGCGGTACCGGGATGGAAGTCCTGCTGACCATCGCCACGTTCGAAGAGGGGGACGACGAGGCGGGCAGCTGGTCCCCGTACGAGGAGCCTGCCGCTGAACCGTCGCCCGGCACGGCCCGCTTCGACGCCAGCCAGCCCAGTTCGGTCCAGATCGGCAGCGGCTACAGGCAGCAGCTCTTCGTCTGCCCAGCTGCGCCCGAGCATCCCCACATCGAGTTGATGACGTAGTAGTCAGGCAGGCACGCCCTCCCGCGCCGGGCGGTGGGTGAGCTTCGGTGTCCGGTGAAGCCGCTCGACGGCAGAAGGCCGCGTTGACAGGCGGCGGGCGGCTACGTGTAATGGAGGCGGTGTCGCGTGACGCCGGCCAAAGAGCAGTGGGCCGGCCGGTGATCGGGCGAACACCCTTCACCCAGGGGTCCGTCATGAGTCATCACTCCGCGCCCTGCGGCTGACGCGGCGAGGCCGCGCATATTACCTCTCCCGTGCCGCCCGGCGCCCACGCGCGCCCCGTTCGGGAGGCTGTGCGGCCGCTTCGTCCTGGGCACGTCACCACACGCCATGACCCGCAGTCACTGCGGACATCACCGAAGCTCCGGAGACACGCATCCGTATGCCCACGTCCTTCAATGAAACGATCATCGAGGAGTTCCGCGCCAACGGGGGCGAGGTCGGCGGCCCCTTCGCGGGCGGCGACCTCCTCCTGCTGACGACCACCGGCGCCAGGTCGGGGATCGAGCGGACCACCCCACTCGGCTACGTCCGCCACGGCGAGCTGATCCTGCTCGTCGGCTCCAACCTCGGCGCACCGAGCCACCCCGCCTGGTACCACAACCTGCTCGCCCACCCGGTGGTGCGGGTGGAGATCGGCACCAGCGTCTTCCAGGCCCTCGCGGTCCCCGCCGAGGGCGAGCGGCGTGACGAACTGTTCGCGCACGCCGTGGAGTCCGCCCCCGGATACGGCGACTACCAGGCCCGGACCGACCGGGTGCTGCCCGTCGTCGTGCTGGAGCGCGCCGACCCCGACGGCTGGCGGCCCGGCGAGGTCCGCACCCTGGCCGACAAGGTCATGGAGGTCCACACCTGGCTTCGCGGCCAGTTGCGGCAGGTCGCGGCCGAGGCGGACGCCCACTTCGCCGAGCGTGCGACTCACCAGGGACCGGGCGAGCCGCCGGCGCCGGGCCTCGGGCTGCAGATCAGGCAGCGCTGCCTGGCGTTCTGCCAGGCCCTTGAGTTCCACCACACCAGCGAGGACGGGCACCTGTTCCCCGGGATCGCGCGGTACCACCCAGACCTGGGCGACACCTTCGCCCGGCTCGACGCGGAACACCGCACCGTCGCCCGGATCCAGGCGGCGCTGGTGGAGCTGCTCGCCGGTATCGCGATCGCTGAACCGGGCAGCTTCCGCGTCGAGTTGGCGCGGATGTCGGCGGAGCTGAACGCCCACCTCGACTACGAGGAGGAGACGATCGTCCCCCTCCTGGCCGACGTGCCCTGGCCGCCGGCCCCTCCAGCGAACGCGAGCTGACGGCAGCTGATGTGAGCCGGTGTGGGCTTGTCCGGGCCGGCCTGGGCTGAGGCCTCTGGTCAGCCCGGCGTCGCCGGGTCCCGTCGCCGCACCAGCGGCAGGTACACCTCGTCGACGATCTCGACGAGGACGTCGTCCGGTGCGGCGGGGACCCCGCGTACGACGAACTCGTTGCGCAGCAGCACCATGGCCACGGTGGCGACCCTGGGGTGCAGCGCCTCCGGGGAGGCCTCGCCCCGGGCCACCGCGCGGCCCAGGATCGTCAGCCAGGGGGCGGCCGCGGCGTCGCCGGACTGGTCCTGGAGCTGCGCCAGGAGTTCGGACGCGCCGCCCGCCGCGGAGATCAGCTCGCGCAGGATCGTGCCGAACGGCGAGCTCCAGTTGCGGTTGGCCCGGCGCAGCAGTTCCAGGACGTCCCCGCGCAGCGAGCCGGTGTCGGGCGGCTGGATCGTCGTGGACAGCTGCCGGTAGGCGGCGATGCCGAGGGCGAGCCGGTTCGGCCAGCGGCGGTAGATGGCGTTCTTGTTGGTGCCCGCGCGGGCGGCGACCCGGTCCATGGTCAGGGCGGCGTACCCCGATTCGGTCAGCTCGGCCGCCGCGGCGCGCAGGATCGCCTGCTCCAGGACGGCTCCGCGTCGCCGGGTCTGCCCGGTGACCGGCTGCCCCACCGCGTCCGCTGCCATCGCGCCTCCCGCTGACGGTACCGCTCGTACCCTCCCATTTTGCTTGCCGTTTCAGCACAGCCGCAAATAGGGTACGTTCAGTACCGTAGCGGTGAAGGAAAGTGGCGAGGGAGCGACGTATGCGGGCCAGAGGGATCAGTTACGACACCGGCTTCGTCAGGAACGGAGTGACGTCCCGGGCGTCCTTCGACCCGGTGACGGTCGAGCGCGAGCTGCGCGTCATCCGGGACGAGCTGCACTGCAACGCGGTGCGGGTCATGGGCGGTGATCCGGACCGGGTGGAGCTCGCGGCGGGGTATGCCGCAGATCTCGGCCTGGAGGTCTGGTTCTCCCCGTATCCGCTCGAACTGGCCGCCGACGAGATGCTGTCGCTCTTCGCCGACTGCGCCGAGCGGGCGGAACGGCTCCGGCTGCGGGGAGCGGAGGTGGTGTTCGTCTGCGGAGCCGAACTGAGCCTGATGAATGCGGGGTTCCTGCCCGGTGGCAGCCTCGATGAGCGGGTTGCCGCGCTCCGCAGGCCCGACTTCCCGCGTGAGCACCTCGGGGCGCTGAGCACTCGGGTCAACGAGTTCCTCGGCCGGGCCGCGGCGCTCGTCCGGGAGCGCTTCGGCGGCAGGGTCACCTACGCCGCCGTGCCGCTCGAATGCGTCGACTGGGCGCCCTTCGACATCGTCTCCCTGGACCTCTACCGGTCCGCCGCGACAGCCGGGCAGTTCGCCGACAGCGTCCGGGACCTCGTGGCGCAGGGGAAGCTCGTCGCGATCACGGAGTTCGGTTCGGCCGGATACCGGGGCGCGGGGGCCCGGGGTGCGGAGGGGCTGGAGATCGTCGAGTACGGGGAGGACGGTCGCCCCGTCCGGCTGAACGGTGAGTACGCCCGCGACGAGGCCGGCCAGGCCGCCTACCTGAGCGAACTGCTGGAGGTCTTCGAGGCCGGGGGCGTCGACAGCGCCTTCGTGTTCACCTTCGCCCTGTACGACCACGTGCACCGCCCCGACGGCGACCCCCGGGACGATCTGGACCTGGCCGGCTACGGCATCGTCAAGGTGTACGAGGACCGCCTCGACGCGGCCGGGCCGGGGCTGCCGTGGGAGCCGAAGGCCGCGTTCACCGCCGTCGCGGACCACTACCGGGGGCGCTGAAGTCCGACGGGCGCGAGGCGGACGCCCCGGCCGTCGTGGCCTGCACGAGGAGTTTCAGTGCCGCCTCGGAGGCCGATCCGGCGGCGGTGGTCACCATGACCAGGGACTGCTCGGGTTCGGACGGCGCCGTCAGCGTCTGCTGAGTGACCGTCAGGAAACCGACGAGCGGATGCCGCAGCTCGTACTCGGCACTGTCGCACGCCCGGACCCGGTGATCGGCCCACATCCCCGCGAACTCGGGACTCCGCGTGGTGAGTTCACCGATGAGCGAGGTCAGCCGGGCGTCCTGCGGATGCCGCCCGGCGACCAGTCGCAGATTGCCGACCACGGCCCGGGCCTTCGCCGCCCAGTCGACGTACAGCTCACGGATGTGGGCGTCCAGGAAGACCAGACGCGCCATGTTCGGGCGGTCCGCCGGGCTTTCGGGACCGGTCGGGTCCACGTGCCCGGCCAGCAGCGCGTGCCCCGCGGCGTTCCAGGCCAGTACGTCGCTGCGCCGCCCGGTCACCACGACGGGCACCTCGCCCAGGGACCGCACCAGGTCGCGCACGGCCTGGGCCGGTCGCTCGGCCGGGGGGCGCCGGGCCGTGACCCGGTGCCGGCAGGCGGTGGCCAGGTCGCGCAGGTGCAGCCGCTCGGTCTCCTCCAGGCGCAGGGCGCGGGCGATCGCGTCCAGCACCTCGACGGAGGCGTGGCAGGAGGCCCCCTGTTCGAGGCGGGTGTAGTAGGAGGCGCTGACACCCGCCAGCAGGGCCAGCTCCTCACGCCGTAGTCCCGGCACCCGGCGGCGGTCCCCGTAGGTCGGCAGGCCGACGTCCTGAGGCTGCAACTGCGCCCGCCGCGCCTGGAGGAAGGCGCCGAGCTGTCCGTGAGCGTCCATGGCTCCGAGTATCCGGGGTCAGGACCCCGCGCAGCCTGCCCCCGCCAGGGATAGGCAGAGCCGGGGCTGGTTGCCCACCGCAGCCCGGACACACAGTGGGGCCACGAGCCGGCCCGGTCGACGGACGACAGGACCGGGTCCCGTACCCATCCCGCCCGCCCACTCCATGCCGCTCGTCCAGACCCCACCACGCAAGGAATCAACGTGTCAGCGAAGTACGCTCAGTCCGCGAAGTCCGCACGCAACGCACTGGCCGTCGCCATCGCGACGGTCACCCTCACCGTCGGCTGGGCAGGCTCGGCGACGGCCTCCACCGCACCCCTGTCGCACGCCAGGATCACCGGGCACTTCGACCTGGACGCCGGGCAGATGCCGGAGAACATCGTCGCGGAGCCCGACGGCGACCTCGACCTGTCCCTCTCCAAGGCGGGCCGGATCGCCCAGGTGACCCGCGACGGCAAGGTGCGGGTGCTGGCGACCCTGCCCGTACCGGCCGATGACGGCGTACACACCCCCGCGCTCGGCTTCTCCCTGGTCACGGGCCTGGTCAGGGACGCCCACGGCACGCTGTACTTCCTGTACGCCACGGGCACCGACGACCTCACCGGCGTCTGGCGGCTCACCCCCGGCGGCCACCCGGAACGCATCGCCGCACTGCCGGCCGACGGCCTGCCCAACGGTCTCGCGCTGGACTCCGGCCGCCTCTACGTCACCGACTCGGTCCGGGGCGTCATCTGGCGCGTACCGGCGGCCGGCGGCCGCGCGACGGTCTGGGCCGACGGTGCCGAACTGGCCCCGGACAACTTCCTCGGCGCCAACGGGCTGAAGGTGCACAACGGCGCCGTCTGGGTGTCCAACCTGGACCGCGGCACCGTCCTGCGGTACCCGGTGCGACGGAACGGCACGGCGGGGGCCGCCCGGGTCATGGCCGAACAGCTGCCCGGAATCGACGACTTCACCTTCAGCGGGCGCGGCGACCGGATCCTCGCCGCCCTCAACCAGACCGACGAGGTCGCCCTGATCGAGCCCGACGGCACCCACACCATCGTGCTCAGCGCCCGGGACGGGCTGCAGAACCCCACGGCCGTCGCCGTGCGCGGCGACACCGCGTACGTGACCTCGGCCGCGTATCTCACCGGCCAGGACCCCAACCTGCTCACCGCCCGCATCCACGACCACCACTGACGGACCGCCGCGACGGGGCCCGGCGACCGTCGGGCCCCCGCCCAGGGAGGTGCCATGAGCACCACCGTTCCCGACCGCACCGCACTGGGACACCTCGACCCGGCGGACTACCGCTTCACCAGGAAGGCGTGGATCGCCGCCACCCCCTCGCGCGCCTACGACCTCGTGAGCGACGTGCAGATGATCGGCACCTGGAGCCCGAGCGCGAGCGAGGTGCACTACGACGCCGGCTCCGGCCCGCACCCCGGAGCCCGGTTCGGCGGACGCAACCGGCGCGGCGGCCGTGAGTGGACCAGCCGCTCACAGGTGCTGGAGGCCGAGCCCGGCGACACGTTCTCCTTCGTCGTCGAGGAGGTCGTGCGGTGGCGCTGGACCTTCCGCCCGCTCGGAACCGGCACCGTCGCGGAACAGTCCTGGCAGCTGCTGCGGCTGGACCCCGTGCTGGGTACCACCCGCGCGGAGCTGGACGCGCTGCTCGCGCACATGGCGGACAGCGCCGAGACGACCCTGACCGCCCTGGCGCGCTGGGTCGCGGAGGAGAGCGGCGGGCGCGGCCACCGCTGAGCCGAGCGGGAGTGAGGGGGAGTGCGAGGGAGCGAGAGGGGCCACCGGAGTATCGGCGGCGAACCGGAGCAGAAGAGGATAGGCAGCACAGGGCGTCTCCCGCGTCCCCCCGCGTCCGCGCGGCGGGAGGCGCCCCGGCTGTGCCTGCCCACCCTCCTACGTCCCCTACGTCCCCTACGTCCCCTACGTCCCCGGAGACTCATCCGTGTTCAGCAAGACCAGCGACACCGCCACCGGGGCGCCGCCCCGGGCCGCCGGGCACCCCGGGCCCGCGCGGCGCTGGTCCGTCGCGCTGCGGCGGACTCCCGTCTCCCTGTGGAACGACGACCTGTCGGACTGGGCGGCGGCCCTGACGTACTACGCCATCCTCGCGCTGCTCCCGGCGCTCCTGGTCACGGTGTCCGTCATCGGGCTGGCCAATCCCCGGGCCACCGACGCGCTGATCGCGGACATCACGGCCTTCGCACCTGCGGAGTCCGGCGCCGCGCTGCGCCAGCCCCTCGTGGCGGCCACGGAGCAGCGGACGGCGGTGTGGCTGCTGGTCGCGACGGGGACCCTCAGCGCGGTCTGGTCCGCCTCCAGCTATCTGGCGGTGTTCCGGCGGGCGCTGCACGCGATGCACGGGGTCCGGGACACCCGGCCCGCCCTGCGCAAGGCGCACATCATCGTGGCGGCGGCGATCGGGCTGCTGCTGCTCCTGATGGCCAGTGCGTTCGCCCTCGTGCTCTCCGGCCCGCTTGCCCGTTGGCTCGGGCACCGGATCGGCCTGGCGCATCTGGGGGACGCGGTGTGGGAGGTGCTGAAGTGGCCCGTGCTGCTCTGCCTCGTGGCCTGCCTGATCACGGTCCTCTTCCGGACCGGTCCCGCATCGGCACGCGGCTCGCGCCGCGCACTGCCGGGAGGAGTGCTGGCGGCGCTCCTGTGGCTGGTGGCCTCGGCCGGATTCGCGCTGTACGCGACGTACATCGGCTCCTACAGCCGGTTGTACGGGTCGCTGGCGGGGCTGGTGGTGTTCCTGATCTGGGTGTGGTTCACCAACCTGGCGCTGCTGACGGGCGCCCAGTTCAACGTGGAGCTGGGCCGCGTACGGCACGGAGGCACCGGACCCCGTACGGACGGCGACGACAACCGCGATGGCCATGAGGGTCACGAGGGGAGTGACGGTCACGACGGGAGTGGCCGGAGTGGCCGGAGTGACGAGACCGGGGACGCCTTCGGGGCGGACGCCGCGCCCGGTGGTTCCCCGACTGGTGGTTCCCCGCCCGGTGGTTCCCCGCCCAGTGGTGCTTAGGCCTCGTCCGCCTGCTCCTCGACCGGATCTCGGACAAATGGGTTGTCCTGATCCTGTGCGCGCTTGGCGGGGACACACCCGCACAGGCCGGGGCGTCGAACGCCCCGAAGCCCATGCGCTACTCCGAGCTCTCCCGACTGCTGGCCGGTGTCAGCCAGAAGATGCTGACCCAGACCCTGAGGGCGCTCGAACGCGACGGTCTGCTCATACGCACCGCGACCCCCACGGTCCCCGTCACGGTCACCTACGCCCTGACCGGGCTGGGCCTCTCGCTCCACCATCTGACCCGCGGGCTGAGGAGCTGGGCGCAGTCCCACATGGACGAAGTCCTCGCCAACCGTGAGGAGCACGACGCGAGGACTTCCTGACGCGGGTTTCCCGGCGTCGACTGCGACCCTGCCCCGTCCGGACACGGGAGCCACTCGGCCGCGGGAGGGCTCTCAGGAGCCAGTGCTGCCGTCGACGATCTCCCGGATGATGTCGAGGTGGCCGTTGTGCCGGGCGGTCTCCTCGATGAGGTGCAGGAGGATCCAGCGCAGATCGGGGTGGTGGCCGTCGCTGTGCGGACGCGTTGCCGGGGTGTCCAGGTCGTTGGCGGCGACGAGCTCCCGGTAGCGGGCGCACTGCTCCTCGTACTCCGCCAGCACGTCGGCGAGCGGCATGTCCACGGCGATGCGCATCTCGCGGTCGGGGTCCTCGTCGGTCCACGGGCCCTCGTCCTCCCCGCCCAGGAACACCACCTCGAACCAGTAGTACTCGACCCAGCGGAGGTGGTTGACCACGCCCGCGAGCGTCATCAGGGGCGAACCCGGCAGCGGCGCCTTGCGGGCATCCTCCTGCGCGAGACCCTCGCACTTGGCCAGTGCGGTCGTTCGGGTGTAGTCGAGGAAAGTGGTCAGCTGTGTGCGCTCGTCCCAGGCGGGAGGCGAATCGGTGCGTGTCATCGCGGTACAGCCTGATGGCTCGCCGGCGGCCCGTCCACCGTATATCGACCGTGGACCGGGCGGATCAGGGCCCGGGGCGCGGGTGCAGTGGTCCGAGGAAGGCCACGAGGTCGGAGTCCTCCGGGGGAACGAACGCCGCTCGCCAGCCGAGCCGGTGGTAGAGGCGCAGTGCGGGTTCGGCGCGCGCCGAGGTGGTCAGCCAGCAACGGCCGTCCACCGCGGGTGCGGTGACGGATTCCAGGAGCGCCGCCGCGAGACCGGCCCCGAGGGCTCGCGGACCGAGAGCGAGTTCGTCCACTTCGAGGGCGCCGACGAGCCACGCGGCTGTCCGCTCCGCCCCCAGCGCGGCGCTGATACGCGGGTAGCCACGGGTGGCGGGGTACGGGGCGGGCGTGGTCCAGGCCGTCGCGAACCCCACCACCGTGCCACCTTCGCCCTCGCCGTACGTATCGCCGTACGGCTCGGCACCGCCCTTCGCGCGATCGTCCCGGCTCAGGGCGAGCGCGGCCACGAATCCGGGGCGGCGGGCGTCCCCGGCCAGCCGCTCCGCGTAGCCGTCGGCCATGGCAGGGTCCTCGTGCCACGGGGGCTCTGCGAAGGCCTCCGCGTACACGCGCCGGATTCCGTCCGCGTACGCCATCACCTCGGCCCTGCTGACCGGCTGGACCCACATTGTCACCACGCGACTCCGGTCTCTGTT
The DNA here is from genome assembly GCF_043200175.1 of Streptomyces sp. NPDC048462. Lineage (NCBI taxonomy): Bacteria > Bacillati > Actinomycetota > Actinomycetes > Kitasatosporales > Streptomycetaceae > Streptomyces > Streptomyces sp. NPDC048462. Next base: position 38,066 of record NZ_JBICXG010000006.1, on the reverse strand, counting down.
CTCTCCGCTACCGCCGGTCCGGCGCGAGCTGATGCCACCTCGGTGCCCTTGGACCCATGTGTGGGCCCCCGGACCCATGCACCCGGCGGCCGGGCTGACTAGGCTCGTGAGTGACCGACCGCGAGCCGTCCGCAACTGCCGCCGCCAGGTGGCCGATCGGGCGTGTTCCGGTGCGCAGGGATCTTCACGCTCTACCTGACCTGTAGGGCGGTCACTCGTCAACCGGCCTGTCCGGGTGGGCGGGTGGCCACACTTAAAATGGGGTGCGGTGTCATGAGTGACGGATTCTTCTACTCGTATCACGTGGGCTGGAGCCGCCCCGACGCGGAATCGCTGCTCGGGGACCTGGAGGCGGCCGGCGTAAGCCCCGCCCACCCGGCCACGCGGCGCATCACGCTCGTCAGCCCGGGAGCCGAACCACCGGGCACCCAGTCGTGGGTGACCAGGGACCAGCTGGTGCTCCTGGCCGGACTGCAGCGGCTGGACCAGGTCGACTTCCTGCTCTGGGTGAGCAGCGGAGCCGAGATCCCGACCCGGGTCCGGCGGACGGACGACGGCACGGTCGCGCTGCAGTTCGCCCTCGGCGCGCTCGGACCCGAGGAACGGGAAGCGGCCGTGCGCGCGATACGGGAGGCGATAGGCAGGGCCTCGGTGCTCTGTATCGGCTTCGTGCTCGACCGCGAGGGCGCGTCGGCGGCGACGGACTGGCGGGGATTCATCGTGAAGGGGTCGGTGTACTTCGACTGCTGGCCGGACACCCTGGCCGTGCGGTCCGAGGTCGCCTCCATGCAACCGCAGTTGTTCGGAGTGGGCTCCTTCGAGCAGGCGCCCTGGGTCGTCTACGGCAGTGAGGTGCCCAGCAGGTGAACGGGCGCGAGGCAGACGGGAATCCAGGAGGGGCCGTTCCGGTCGTACCGGTGCCGGGGGGCCGGGGAGCGGCGGCGAGCGAGCTGCTCACCGAGGACGAGACCCGGCTGCTGCGCCGGGCACTCCTCGAATGGGGCGGTCCGGCCCGGTGCGGCGACCGGCTCGCCGTCGGCATGGGGTTCGCGGATGCCCAGGACCTCGTCGACCGGGCCCATCTGCTGCGCGACGCGCTCGGCGCCGACCGCCCGCTCGCCCCGGCCGACTGGGCGCGCGTACTGCTGGCCACGGAGTTCGTCTTCGTCAGCGACCTCGCGGGCACCGGCGTGGAATGGCCGACGACCACCGGACTCGCGGACGAGCCGACCATCCGGATGCTGCGCTCGGTGCAGCGGAAGCTGGCCGGAACCGTCAGGCCCTTCTACGGAAGGAGCCCGGGTGACTGAGGCACCGCGAGGGCGCGGGGCCGAGGGTGTGCGACTGGTGACCGACCTGGTGGAGCGGGTCCCGGGGTTCCGGGATCCGTACGAGGCGCACGTCTTCAACGAGGACACGGTGCTGCCGCACGTCTTCTTCTGGGACGTCACGCGGGAGACCGTACGGTCCTACCTGGGCGCGGAAGCGGACGTGGACGGAGACCGAGATGCGGACGGGGACGGAGCTGTCGGCGCCCCGGACTGGCGCCGCACCCTGGGATTCCTGGAGGAGCAGTTCACTCGGGGGATCGCGGGGATCGACGAGGTCGTGGTGACCTCCTTCCTGGGGTACCTGCCCTTTCCCGGCAGCCCGGGGCACGGTCTCACCAAGGAGCTCGGCCCCGCCCTGGCGGCGGGATTCGCGCGGATCCGCCCCGCCGGGTGAGCCGGGCCCGCCGGACGAGGGGGCCCGGACCGGGGCGGCCACGGGTGAGAACCCCGGAACGGCGATAATCGGCCGTATGTCCGCAGAACCCTCCCCGCAGGCCACCCGCTCCCGGCCGCATCCGCATCCGCAGCCCTCCCGGGAGCACCGGCCGGTCCGGGCCCGCGCCTTTGCCGTGCTCGCCCCGGCGGCGCCGGCGCTCGGCGCCTACGCGGCCGTGCGGCTCGTCGGGCTCGTCGTCTTCTGGGCGGCCGCGTCCGTAGCGGGGAAGGACGCCTTCCACCTGCTCGCCGAGCGCTGGGACTCCGTCTGGTACCAGCGGGTCGCCGAACACGGATACGTGTACACCGTCACCCTTCCCGACGGCGGCATCCACTCCGACCTGGCCTTCTTCCCCTTGCTGCCCGCACTGGAGCGCGGCATCGCGGAGGTGACCCCGCCCGGCGTCGCGGGAGCCGGACTGCTGGTCGCGTGGGTGGCGGGTCTCCTCGCGGCCTGGGGGATCTTCGCCGTCGGCGCACGGCTCCACGGGCGCCGGACCGGGGTGGTGCTGGCCGCGCTGTGGGGGGCGTACCCGACGGCGTTCGTCCAGTCCATGGCGTACACCGAGACCCTGTTCACCGCGCTCGCCGCCTGGTCGCTGTACGCGGCGCTGACCCGGCGGTGGATCGTGGCCGGCGCGCTGTGCGTACTGGCCGGTCTCACCCGCCCGTCCGCCGCCGCGCTCATCGCCGCCCTCGCGATCACCGCGGCCGTCACGCTCGTACGCGAGTACCGGGCCGGTGCCACCGAGGGCATCGTCCGCCGCAACGGCCGGATGCTCGCCGGAGTGGCCCTCGCGCCGCTGGGCTGGCTCGGGTACGTGGTGTTCGTGGCCGTACGCGAAGGCAGCCCGTTCGCCTACTTCGACGTCCAGGCCCAGTGGGGCAACAGCATCGACGGCGGCGCCGCCCTCGCCGGGTTCATCCTCGGCCTTCCGCTGCCGGGGGCGCTCGGGCTGTGCGTGGCGCTGGCCGGTCTCGGCTGGCTGGTGTACCTGTGCGTGCGGCAGCGCCAGCCGCTCCCCTTAATCGTCTACGGCATCGCCGTCGTCGTCATCTCGCTGATCGGCTCCGGCTACTTCGGCTCCCGGCCCCGGCTGATGATGCCCGCCTTCCCGCTCCTCCTGCCACCCGCCGTCGCGCTGCTGCGGCTGCGCTCCGCCGCCCGTACGGCGACGGTCCTGGCGGCACTCGCCGCGGCCTCGGCGGCGTACGGGGCGTGGACGCTGCTCGGCTCCGGCCCGCCGTGAGCCGGGTGACCGGCACCTGATCAGTACTCCATACTCCCTGACATGTATTCCTTGACACGAATATGCGTCATGGAGAATACTTCTGTTCATGGACGCACTCCTCGCCGCACTGGCGGACCCGACGCGCTGGCGGCTCGTGAGCCTGCTGGCTGAACGGCCCCGCCCGGTCGGCGTTCTCGCCGAGCTCGCCGGGGCCCGTCAGCCACAGACGACCAAGCACCTGCAGACGCTCGAACGCGCCGGGGTCGTCACCTCCCGGCGCAGCGGCCAGCGCCGCGTCTACGCACTCCGGTCCGCCCCCCTGCGGAAGCTGGCGGCCGCGCTCGGCCGGCTCGCCGACGCCGCGACCCTGCCCGGCGGCCCCCAGGAAACCCACGATCACTACGCGGCGAAGGTCATCGCGGAGCGGGCCGCGGCGGCGGAGCGAGGGTGGGCCGACGGCCGGGGGTTCACGTTCCGCCGGTCGCTCGCACCCCGGCCCGAGCTGGTCTGGCCCCACCTCACCGAAGCCGCCCTGCTCTGCCGGTGGTGGGCGCCCGACGACCTGCGCATATCCGAGTTCGTCTTCGAGGCCCGAGAAGGCGGGCGGATCGTCCAGGAGTACCGCGACGCCGAGGACACCGACGGTTCCGACGAGGTCGTCGGGCGCGCGGAGGGGACCGTCGAGGACATACGTCCTGCCGAGCGCCTCGTCTACCGGCTCTCGCCGGTTCTCCCCGACGGCAGCCTCGCCTTCACCGCCCACGTCGACCTGGGGCTGCGGCCCGCCGGCACCGGGACCGACCTCGACGTGCACTGGCGGATCGCCGAAAGCTCCGTCGACTCCGCCGACTTCATAGCGGGCATCGAGATCGGCTTCGGCCAGAGCCTCGACAAGCTGGCGGCGAACCTCGCGGCGGAAACGCGGCCCGACACCAAGGGCACAGAGCACCCAGAGCGCCCAGAGCACGCAGAGCGCGCAGAGCGCGCCGGCAGCACCGACAGCACCGACACGAGGAGCGCGAAATGACTGACTCGACCGGCCGCAGGGTGACTGCGAACCTGAGCCTCTCCCTCGACGGGCGTTACCACGGTCCTGGCGGGCCGAGCGATTTCGGGACGTTCGTGCCCTACGTGACCTCCGAGGTCGCCCGGGGCCAGCTCACCCGCACCTGGGAGAACGCGACGACGGCACTGCTCGGCCGAATCAGTGCCGAGGGATTCCTGGGGTTCTGGCCGTCGGTCGCCGAGGACGAGAACGCCGACCCGCGTGATCGCGGATACGCGAAATGGCTGGTGGACACGGAGAAGGTGGTCCTCTCGACCACGCTGACCGAAGCGCCGTGGGAACGCACCCGCGTGGTGAACGCCCCGGCGGCAGACGTCGTCGCCGAACTCAAGGCCACCGGCGAGGGCGACATCCTCGTCAACAGCTGCCCGAGCGTCATCAAGCAGCTGCTTGCGGCAGATCTGGTCGACCGCCTGTACCTCCTGATCCTGCCTGAGATCACGGGCGGCGGGGAGCGGTTGTTCGACGACGGCCTGCCGGCTTCGAAGTGGAAGCTCAGCCACCAGGAGACCGGTGAGCTGGGGGAGATGGCCGTGGTCTACGACCGGGTTCGCTGAACCGGGCGGTCGGCGCCCGCCGATGAGGCGGCGGGCGCCGGCGCCATCACCTGCCCGGCACGCTCAGGTGATGGCCGCTACTGGACATCAGCCGCAGTGAACCGCTCCTGAACGGGGCGGCCGGGCCGTGCGTGATCCGTACCGGCCCGAGGACCGTGAGCCGGGCCCCGCCGGTCAGGCCGAGGCCGAGGTACGGTCCGTTCGGTGCGCCGGACACCTCCAGTACCTGCGCGGACCTCAGCCCGTGCAGGGCGCAGGGGGCCGCGCCGCTCCCGACGGACGGCGTGCTCAGGGCTTCCCCGGAAGGTGATCGGAGACGCTGCCCGCGCCGTGACCGGGGGAGCCGTCGCCCTGCGCGATCGCCACCCGCACACCCGGCCGCAGGCCCCAACCGGCCATCGCGCCGGCCTCCGTCTCGATCACGTGCCGGGCGCGGAGGCGGGGGAGCCCGAGCCGTCCCGGTTTCATCGTGCGGACCGCCACCACCTGCAACTTCCGGTCCAGATAAGCCACATCGATCGTGAACCGCATACGGAAGGAGTGCACACTCCCGCACGGCGTGATCAGCAGCGCCCCGTCGATGCCGTCCTGCCCGAGCAGCCCACGGCTCCGGTGCCGGTACGAGGCCGCGATCCGCAGCGGTATCTCCGTCTCCCGCTCCCCCTCCGAGTTCGTGAACGTGAGCGTTCCACTGCCGTTGCGCCATCGGGCCATGTTCACGACGGTAGCCCCAACTGCCTCCGGTCGGGCCGGAACAGAGTCCTGTGGACACCGGGAGAGCCCTTAGGCTCGGTGAGGTGTACGCCACGCTGATAGCGGTCGCCGCCCTCTGGGGCGCCTCGGCCGGACTGCTGGTCCCGCGCGCCGCCTACCGGTTCTCCGTCGAACCCGAGGACGCGTGGCGCGACGCCTGCCCGGCCGGCCACGCCCTCACCGGCCCGGCCCGCGGCTGGCTCGGCTCCACCCTCTGCACGGCCTGCGCAACGGCGGAGGCGGCAGTCACCGGACAGACGGACCCCGGCCCGCACGCAGCCACCCACCCCCACCCAGACACTTCCTCCCGCCCGACGCCGCCGGGCCGGGGCGGACCGCGATACGCGCCCGCCCTCCTCCTGCCCGTCGTCTCCGCCCTCGGCTGCGCCGCGGTCGCCGCGACCACCGGGATCCGCCCCGAGCTCGCCGTGTGGCTGCTGCTCGTCCCCGTCGCCGTGCTCCTCGCGGCCGTCGACCACCGCGTCCACCGGCTGCCCGACAGCCTGACGCTGCCTGCCGCCGGGGCGGCCGCCGTCCTCCTGGGCATCGCCGCCCTGCTGCCGGAACACGGCGGCTCCTGGCTGTCCGCGCTGCTCGGCGGTGCCGGCCTCGGCGCCTTCTACCTCCTGCTCTTCCTCGTCAACCCGAACGGAATGGGCTTCGGAGACGTCAAGCTCGCGCTCTCGCTGGGCGTCGTGCTCGGGTGGTACGGCTGGGCCGTCGTGTTCGCCGGCGGCTTCGCCGGGTTCCTGTTCGGCGCGGTGTACGGACTGGCGCTGATGATCACCCGCCGCGCCGGGCGCCGGACGGGCATCCCGTTCGGCCCGTTCATGATCGCCGGGGCGCTGCTCGGAATCCTCCTCGGCGGACTGGCCGCCTGAGGGCCGCCGGGCCGCCGCTATTACGGTCGCGTGCGGCGGGGTCCGGCTGAGACGATCTCCGTATGCCCGGAACACCCGAAGACACCAGCGCGGCCCAGGCCGCACAGTCGGCACAGGAGATGGCCCGGCGCGCCCGGTTCGACGCCCTGGTCACCGAGGCGGACACCGTCTCCGTCGCGGGCTGGGACTTCTCCTGGCTCGACGGCCGCGCCACCGAGCAGCGGCCCTCCTGGGGCTACGCCCGTGCCATGGGGGAGCGGCTGGGCCGGGCGAGCGCCGCGCTCGACATCCAGACCGGCGGCGGTGAGGTGCTCGCCGCCGCGCCGAAGCTGCCGCCGCTGACCGTCGCCACCGAGTCCTGGCCGCCGAACGTCGCCCGCGCCACCGCCCTGCTGCACCCGCTCGGTGCGGCCGTCGTGGCGGACGAGGACGAGCCGCCGCTGCCGTTCGGCGACGCGGCGTTCGACCTCGTCGTCAGCCGGCATCCGGTGACCACCTGGTGGGACGAGATCGCCCGGGTCCTGACACCCGGCGGCACGTACTTCTCCCAACAGGTCGGCCCCGCGAGCGTCTTCGAACTCGTCGAGTACTTCCTCGGCCCGCAGCCGCCGGAGGTACGGGGCAGCCGCGACCCGGAACAGGCCCGCGCCGCCGCCGAGGCGGCCGGTCTCGAAGTCGTCGACCTGCGGCTCGAGCGGCTGCGCACCGAGTTCTTCGACATCGGCGCCGTCGTCTACTTCCTGCGCAAGGTGATCTGGATGGTGCCGGGCTTCACCGTCGAGCGGTACCGGCCGCAACTCACCGCACTGCACCGGCTGATCGAGAACGAGGGGCCGTTCGTCGCCCACACCACCCGCTTTCTGATCGAGGCCCGCAAACCCGGGCGGCCGGTCTCACCCGCGTAGCCCCTTCCCGAGCCCGAAGGATGGCACTCTGGTCGCTGAGCGCACGGGGAAGGAGCCACGCCATGAGGGTCGGCAGCGACGAGGAAGCCACGAGCGGCCCTCGGCAGGGGAACGCCGAATGGCTCAGAGGCGCCCGGATCGTCGGCGTTCTCGGCGTGTTCTACCGGCCCGAGGGCCGGATGGGGGAGCCCGAGGCCGTCGAATTCCTGCTGTCCGACAGCCAGTCGGTGCTTCTGACCTGCGCCTCGGACGGCACCCTGCACGTCGGCTCCGGCACCTGGCCGCACCTCCCCGACTGGTGTGTACCGGCTGCCCAGTGGGAGTTCGCCACGATGGCGAATCTGCCGCAGCCGCCCGACGGCGGCTGGACGGTGCTGAGCACCGAGGAGCGCCGGGACGACCGGGGCGAGGTCCACGAGGCCGTCATCCGCTGCGAGGGCGGCCGCTTCGTGGTCATCGGCGGGGACACCGTGGGAATCAGGTTCACCCGGGGCCACCGGGGCGCGGCGTCCACGACCTGACGGCGGGCTGCGGCCGGTGCCGCGAACCGGGGCGGCCGGCCGCCCGCAGCCGGAATGTGCACGTCCTGTGCATGTCTCGTGGGCGGTTCGGGCGTCAAGGCGACGCCACCGGACGTCCGTGCAGGTCGAAGGGGGCCGGAGGCCCGTATTCCGTGCTCACAACGGAGCCCCGCACATTCGGAGAGTAATTATTTGGCGGCGATGCACGCAGCAGCACTTACGAAGGGTTATGGTGGAAACCCCCCCTCGGGCCGGTCCGTAACCCCCCCCACGGACCGGCCCGTTTTTTTGTGCCCCGGCGCAAACGGGGGCGCGGTGCCCGCTGACGCGACGCGGGACCGCCTCCCCGGGGGCCCGCCGGGCCCCGCAGGCCTCTCGGATCCGTCAGGCCCGTCCGGCCCAGATGTTGGTCCCGGCGGTGTCCACCGCGAAGGTGTCGATCTCCTTCAGCTCCGCCGCGGTCAGGGCCGGACCGGCCAGCGCCGCGACGTTCTCCTCCAGCTGCCGCACGCTCGACGCGCCGATCAGGGCCGACGTCATACGGCTGTCGCGCAGCACCCAGTTGAGGGCCAGCTGGGCCAGCGACTGGCCGCGCCCGTGCGCGATGTCGTTCAGCCCGTTGAGCCGGCGCACCACCTCGTCCGAGAGCAGGTCCGGGTTGAGGGACTTGCCCTGGGTGGCGCGCGAACCCTCCGGGATGCCCTTCAGGTACTTGTTGGTCAGCAGCCCCTGGGCGAGCGGCACGAAGGAGATGCAGCCCATGCCGGCCGCCTCCAGCGTGTCCAGCAGACCGTCCTCCTCGGTCCAGCGGTTGATCATCGAGTAGGACGGCTGGTGGATCAGGGCCGGTACGCCCATCTCCTTGAGCAGCCGCGCCGCCTCGGCGGTCTGCTCGGAGTTGTACGAGGACACCCCTACGTACAGCGCCTTGCCCTGCTGCACGGCGGAGGCCAGGGCCCCCATCGTCTCCTCCAGCGGGGTGTCCGGGTCGAAGCGGTGCGAGTAGAAGATGTCGACGTGGTCGAGGCCCATCCGCTTCAGCGAGGCGTCGAGCGAGGACAGCAGGTACTTGCGCGAACCCCACTCGCCGTAGGGGCCGGGGTGCATGTCGTACCCGGCCTTGGTGGAGATCACCAGCTCGTCGCGGTACGGGGCGAAGTCCTGCCGGAAGAGCTTCCCGAAGTTGAGCTCGGCGGAGCCGGGCGGCGGGCCGTAGTTGTTGGCCAGGTCGAAGTGGGTCACCCCGAGGTCGAAGGCGCGGCGCAGGATGGCGCGCTGCGAGTCGAGCGCGCGGTCGTCGCCGAAGTTGTGCCAGAGGCCGAGCGAGACGGCCGGGAGCTTGAGGCCGCTGCGGCCGGTGCGCCGGTACTCCATGGAGTCGTAGCGCGTGCCGGCGGCCAGGTAATAGGAAGAGGATTCAGTCACGTTTCCCTCTTTATCACGGACTTGTGACAGGCCGGGTTGGGCCGGTGCGGCGCCTGCGCAGTAATGTGGCCGCTTCGGGACTGCCACGGCACGGCGGGGCGATCGGCCCTTTACCGGTGCGACGATCCCCAGGGGGACAGCCCCGGGCGAGGCGGCGGGCGGGCCCGCACGGAACCGAGAGGTGGACTCAGTGAACTTGCGCGACCTGGTGTACGGGCTCTACGCCCGCCGGGTGGAGGCCCGCCTCGATCACGCCCAGGTGCCCAAGCACATCGGGGTCATCCTCGACGGGAACCGGCGCTGGGCGAAGGCCTCCGGCGGCACGGCCGCGGAGGGCCACCAGGCGGGTGCGGACAAGATCAAGGAGCTCCTCGGCTGGTGCAGTGAGACCGACGTCGAGGTCGTCACCCTCTGGATGCTGTCCACGGACAACTTCGACCGGCCCGAGTCGGAGCTGATCCCGCTCCTCGGCATCATCGAGAACACCGTGCGCGACCTCGTCGCCGACGGCCGCTGGCGGGTCCACCACGTCGGCACGCTCGACCTGCTGCCCGCGCACACCCAGACGGTCCTCAAGGAGGCCGAGCAGGCCACGGTCGGGGTCGACGGAATACTGGTCAACGTCGCCGTCGGCTACGGGGGCCGCCAGGAGATCGCGGACGCGGTGCGCTCGCTGCTGCTCGACCACTCCGCCAAGGGCACCTCCTTCGAGGACCTGGCCGAGATCGTCTCCACCGACCTGATCTCCGAGCACCTCTACACCCGCGGCCAGCCCGATCCGGACCTGGTGATCCGGACCAGCGGCGAACAGCGTCTGTCGGGCTTCATGCTCTGGCAGAGCGCCCATTCGGAGTACTACTTCTGTGAGGTCTTCTGGCCCGCTTTTCGCCGGGTCGACTTCCTGCGGGCCCTGCGCGACTACGCGGCCCGACACCGCCGCTACGGGGGCTGACACCGCATTCCGCCCAGCTCGCCGCCCAGCTCGCCGCCCCCTTCCGTACCGGTGACGTCCACGAGGACGGACGGGCTTGAGCGGCTCGGGCTGCATGGCTTCGCGTGTTCGAGGGCATACCCCTGTCAGGTCGACGTCCGGTCAGGAACCAGGCGGATGTCGTCACCAAGTGAGCGGCATGGAGTCCGCTCGCCCGGGAGGCCCTTTGCACACGAAGGACCGTACATACAGTGCGGCTGACGTCGAGGGCCGGCGCTCGGCCCGCGCAAGGTGGCCGAAGCCCGGTCCGTCCTCTCCCTTTGGGATGCTCCGCGACGCCGTCGCACCCCAACCTCGTCCGAGGGGGTACGTCCTTCCGTGGTGACCAGCACAAAGCGCCGCATGCCCGACAGGCGCACCTATGTTCTCGACACCAGCGTCCTGCTGGCCGATCCGAACGCCATGTCCCGGTTCGACGAGCACGAAGTAGTGCTCCCGATCGTCGTGGTCACGGAACTGGAGGCCAAACGGCACCATCCGGAGCTCGGGTACTTCGCCCGGCAGGCCCTGCGCCTGCTGGACGACTTCCGGGTCCGGTACGGCCGGCTGGATGCCCCGATCCCCCTCGGGGATCTGGGCGGGACGCTGCGCGTCGAACTCAACCATTCCGATCCCGGCGTACTTCCCGCCGGCTACCGGTTGGGGGACAACGACTCACGGATTCTCGCGGTAGCGCGCAATCTGCAGGCCGAGGGGTACGACGTCACGGTCGTCTCCAAGGACCTGCCGCTCCGTATCAAGGCGTCGTCGGTCGGTCTCCTCGCCGAGGAGTACCGCGCCGAGCTCGCCATCACCGACGCCGGCTGGACGGGGATGGGCGAGCTGTCCCTCTCCGCCGAGCAGGTGGACCTCCTCTTCTCCGAGGAGACGCTGTACGTCCCCGAGGCCGCCGATCTGCCGGTGCACACCGGGCTGGTCCTCCAGTCCGAGCGCGGCAAGGCGCTCGGCCGGGTGACGCCGGAGGGCAACGTCCGGCTCGTCCGGGGCGACCGGGAGGCCTTCGGCATCCACGGCCGCAGCGCCGAGCAGCGCATCGCACTGGATCTGCTGCTCGACCAGGACGTCGGCATCGTCTCGCTGGGCGGCCGGGCCGGCACCGGCAAGTCCGCACTGGCGCTCTGCGCCGGTCTGGAGGCCGTGCTGGAGCGGGGGCAGCACAAGAAGGTGATGGTCTTCCGTCCGCTGTACGCGGTCGGCGGGCAGGACCTCGGCTACCTGCCCGGTTCCGAGGCCGAGAAGATGGGCCCCTGGGCGCAGGCGGTCTTCGACACGCTCTCGGCGGTCGCCGGGCGCGAGGTCATCGAGGAGGTCCTGGGGCGCGGGATGCTGGAGGTGCTGCCGCTCACCCACATCCGCGGCCGGTCCCTCCACGACGCCTTCGTGATCGTCGACGAGGCCCAGTCCCTCGAACGGAACGTCCTGCTGACCGTGTTGTCCCGGATCGGGGCGAATTCGCGGGTGGTGCTCACGCATGACGTGGCCCAGCGGGACAACCTCCGGGTCGGCCGGTACGACGGAGTGGTCGCCGTGGTGGAGAAACTGAAGGGCCATCCGCTCTTCGCCCACACCACGCTCACCCGGTCCGAGCGTTCGCCCATCGCCGCACTGGTGACCGAAATGCTGGAGGAAGGCCAGATCTGACACGGGATAGGACAGTTGGTGCCGCCCGGCGAGCGAAGGAGCTTAGCCGGGCGGCACTGCGTTGCGGTGGCATTTCCGTAATTCACGTGCTCCAAACGGGGTGTGAGCTTTCACACGCAACAGAGAATTGCTTCGTGGTGTCCCGTTCCGGCAGAGTCTTGCTTCCGTCAGGCCCCGCATACGGCACACCCGCACCACCAGAGGTGCAACGCACCAGACAACTCAACAATCGCCGTCCGTATGCCGCCCGCGAGTACCACGCGGCGCTTCCTCCGGGGAGTCGCCCACCGGGCCCGTGCCTCCCGTGACCCAAGCAGTAGGGAGGCCAGTGTCAGGGGCACGATTGCGCCCGCGAGGTCACCTAAGCGGGCGATGCTGGAAGGACACCGTGTGAGCCGGATCTCGGTCCGGGGGTTCGCCGTGGCATCTGCCACAGCGGTAACCACCGTAGGCGCCGTCGTGGGAGTTGCAGCGGGCAGTACGCCTGCTGTCGACGACAACAACTTCGAGGCCACCGCAGCCGACACCACGCTGCTCGCAGACATCCCCGCGGGCCAGCAGGCCCAGGTGCAGACCGCTTCCCTGACGCAGCAGGCCGACGCCCAGGCGTCCGCGGCCGACGCGACGGCGAAGAAGTCCGCGGAGGAATCGGCCCGCATCCAGGCCGCCAAGGACGCCAAGTCGAAGAAGCAGGCGGCCGAGGACCGGCTGGTGCAGGAGCGGAAGGCCGAGCAGGACAAGAAGGACGCTGCCGAACGCGCCAGCCGTTCCGAGGTCCGCAGTGCCTCCGCCTTCGCCACCCAGGGCTCGTACTCCGTTGCCGAGGTCCAGGCGATGGCTCGTCAGATGGTTCCTGGCGACCAGTTCCAGTGCTTCAGCAACATCGTGAACCACGAGTCGACCTGGAACTACCGGGCGAGCAACCCGTCTTCCGGCGCCTACGGCCTTGTCCAGGCGCTGCCCGGCTCGAAGATGTCGTCAGCCGGTGCCGACTGGCAGACCAACCCGGCCACCCAGATCAAGTGGGGCCTCAACTACATGGACAGCCGCTACGGCAGCCCGTGCGGCGCCTGGTCCTTCTGGCAGGCCAACAGCTGGTACTAGAACCTCCCGAGGTTCAGTTCAGTTCTCAACCACGCGAAGCCCCTCCCCGTCCTACGGTGAGGGGCTTCGCGCATGTACGGTCGTGCGGGACCGTTCCCGGGGGGAGCGGTGGGGAGAGTGGACGGGGGTAGAGGAAACGTTATGTCGAAACTGCCGGGATGGCTGGGACAGCTGGGGGCCGAACTCACCAAGATCGGTGAGCGCCTGGAGGAACGTCGCGTCGAGGCCGATGACGAGGACGAGAAGGCGGCGCGCGAGGGTTCGTCCGCGACGGCCGGCGCACTGCCGGGGAGCGGGGCCGAGAAGGGCGCCGCCGACCATGTGCCGCCGCCGCCCGACTACGCCCCCGCGGTCGCCGCGCGCCCCGATCCGGTCGCGGCGATCCCCTGGGGGATGCGGGTCGCCGCGGAGGCCGGCTGGCGGCTGCTCGTGCTCGCGGGCACCCTGTGGGTGCTCATGCGGGTCATCAGCGCTGTGCAACTCGTGGTGCTGGCCTTCGTCGCGGCGCTGCTCGTCACCGCGATGCTCCAGCCGACGGTCGCCCGGCTGAGGCGGTACGGGCTGCCGCACGGGCTGGCGACCGCCGTCACGGCCGTCCTGGGCTTCATCATCATGGGCCTGGTCGGCTGGTTCGTGGTGTGGCAGGTGATGGACAACCTCGACACCCTGTCCGACAAGATTCAGGACGGTATCGCGGACCTCAAGAACTGGCTGCTGGACAGCCCGTTCCACGTCACCGACAAGCAGATCAACGACGTCGCGAAGAACCTCAGCGACACCGTCGGCACCAACACCGAGGCGATCACCTCGGCCGGACTCCAGGGCGTCACCGTGATGGTGGAGCTCCTCACCGGGATGCTGCTGGCGATGTTCTCCACGCTCTTCCTGCTGTACGACGGCAAGCGCATCTGGCACTGGGTGCTCAAGCTCGTGCCCGCGCAGGCGCGGCCGGGTGTCGCCGGAGCGGGTCCGCGCGCCTGGCGCACGCTGACCGCCTACGTACGGGGCACCGTCATCGTCGCGCTGATCGACGCGATCTTCATCGGCCTCGGGATCTACTTCCTCAATGTGCCGATGGCCGTACCGCTGGCCGTCTTCATCTTCCTCTTCGCCTTCATCCCGCTCGTCGGCGCGGTGGTCTCCGGGGCACTGGCCGTGGTGGTCGCGCTCGTCACCGAGGGCGTGTTCACGGCGCTGATGGTGCTGGTGGTGGTCCTGGCGGTGCAGCAGATCGAGGGCCACATCCTGCAGCCGTTCATCCTGGGCCGCGCGGTGCGCGTGCACCCGCTGGCCGTGGTCCTCTCGGTCGCCGCGGGCGGCATGATCGCGGGCATCGGGGGTGCGGTCGTCGCGGTGCCGCTGGTGGCGGTGACCAATACGGTGGTCGGCTATCTGCGGGCGTACGGCCAGGAGGAGTCCCGGCGCCACTCGCCGCCGCCGCACGGCTCGACGGCCCTGGACACGGCGCCGACCCCGGCGCCCGGATCGCCGCCGGAGCCGGTCGACGACGGCAGCGACGAGGAGCAGCCGGTGGCGGACGCGCCGAAGGAACCCTGAGCGGGCGGGAGTCCGTACGGGCGGACACGTAGGAAGTTGTACGAAGGGCCCGGTCCGGACACGTACGAAGGGCCCGGGCCCGGACACGTAAGAAGGGCCCCGGGGACGGTCGGTCGTCCTCGGGGCCCTTCTCGTACGTGGGTACCGCTGGTGTTACTCCGCGAGGACCGCTTCGGCCTCGAGCGTCACGCCGACCGCCTGGATCACCGAGGCGATCTTGACGGCTTCCTGAATGGTCTCACGGTCGACGCCGGCCTTGCGCAGCACCTGCTCGTGGGAGTCCAGGCACTGGCCGCAGCCGTTGATCGCCGAGACGGCGAGCGACCACAGCTCGAAGTCGACCTTCTCCACGCCCGGATTGCCGATCACGTTCATCCGCAGGCCCGCACGGAGCGTCCCGTACTCCGGGTCCGACAGCAGGTGCCGGGTCCGGTAGAAGACGTTGTTCATCGCCATGACGGCGGCAGCCGACTTCGCGGCGGTGTACGCCTCCGCGGAGAGGTTGCCCTTCGCCTCCGGCTCCAGCTCGCGCAGCACCTTCGGCGAGCGCGAGGCGATCGCGCAGGCGAGGACGGTGCCCCAGAGCTGCTGCTTCGGCAGGTCGCTGTTCCCGATGACCGAACCGAGGTTCAGCTTCAGGTCCTTGGCGAAGTCCGGAACGGCGGCCTTCAGTTCGTCGAGTGCCATGTCGGTATCAGCTCACTCGCCCGAGAGGAGCGCGACCGGGTCGAGGGTGTTCTCGCCCTTGGTCCAGTTGCAGGGGCACAGCTCGTCGGTCTGCAGGGCGTCGAGGACCCGCAGGACCTCCTTGGGGTTACGGCCCACGGAACCGGCGGTCACCATCGTGAACTGGATCTCGTTGTTCTGGTCGACGATGAAGACGGCGCGCTGCGCGAAGCCGTCCTCGCCCTCGATGCCGAGGTCCCGCATGAGCTCGTGCTTGGAGTCGGCCAGCATCGGGAAGGGCAGGTCGGTCAGGTCCGGGTGGTCCTTGCGCCAGGCGTGGTGCACGAACTCGGAGTCACCGGAGAAGCCGAGAACCTGCGCGTCGCGGTCGGCGAACTCCTCGTTCAGCTTGCCGAACGCGGCGATCTCGGTGGGGCAGACGAACGTGAAGTCCTTCGGCCACGCGAAGACGATCTTCCACTGACCCTCGTAGGTCTTGTGGTTGATCTGCTCGAACTCCTTGCCGCTCTCCAGCGAAACACAAGCGGTCAGGTCGAACTCGGGGAACTTGTCACCGACAGTGAGCACGCGCTCTCCTTGCAGCATAGGAAGACCCTTTTTGGGGGTGTTCCTGAGGGTTGGACGGCCCTCACCATGGCACAGAGTGCATTGATCACGGAAATAGCTACACTCGGTCGTGATGATCGGAGGTGCCTATCAGTGGCGCAGATGAACCAGGGCAACCGGCCCAAACAGCCCAGCCTCTCGCAGCTTCGCGCCTTCACGGCGGTGGCGGAACATCTGCACTTCCGGGACGCCGCGGCAGCAATCGGGATGAGTCAGCCGGCGCTCTCGGGGGCCGTGTCCGCGCTGGAGGAGGCACTGGGTGTCCAGCTCATCGAGCGTACGACGCGCAAGGTACTGCTCTCGCCCGCCGGGGAGCGGCTCGCGGTGCGGGCCCGCGTCGTGCTGGAGGCCGTCGGTGAGCTGATGGAGGAGGCCGAGGCCGTGCGCGCGCCCTTCACCGGGGTGCTCAGGCTCGGCGTGATTCCGACCGTCGCCCCGTACCTGCTGCCGACCGTGCTGCGGCTGGTCCACGACCGCTACCCCGACCTCGACCTCCAGGTGCACGAGGAGCAGACGTCCTCGCTGCTGGAGGGGCTCGCGGCGGGGCGGCTCGACCTGCTGCTGCTCGCGGTGCCGCTCGGGGTGCCCGGAGTGAGCGAGCTCCCGCTCTTCGAGGAGGACTTCGTCCTGGTGATGGAGCGCAGCCACTGGCTCGGCGGACGGGCCGACGTCCCGCGCGAGGCGCTCAGGGAGCTGCCGCTGCTGCTGCTCGACGAGGGGCACTGCCTGCGCGACCAGGCGCTCGACATCTGCCGGGAGGCGGGCCGCACCGAGGGCGCCCCCGTCACCACGACCGCCGCCGGGCTCTCCACCCTGGTGCAGCTCGTGGCCGGCGGGCTCGGGGTGACGCTGCTGCCGCGCACCGCGGTGACGGTCGAGACCGCCCGCAACGAGGCCCTCACCACCGGGTACTTCGCGGACCCGGCGCCCGCCCGGCGGGTGGCGCTCGGCATGCGGACCGGGGCGGCCAGGCACGAGGAGTTCGAGGAGTTCGCGGCGGCGCTGCGCGGGGCGATGGCGGCGCTGCCGGTGCGCGTGGCGACGGCCGGCCGGACCTGATCGCGGGTCTGGCCGGCCGTCGGGGGAGCTACTCGCTGCGCAGCCCGTCGGGGCGCATCATGCGCCACAGCGGCGGCATCGAGAGCAGGGTCACCACGAGGATGAGCGCCCCGCCCGCTCCCGTCATCGGCAGGAACAGCCACCAGTCGGAGACCTGCTTGTCGATCTGCCAGGTCAGCGTGGCGCCGAGCGCGAGGCCGCCGGCCACCGCGATCAGCAGCCCGATGACCACCGGGATCGCGGTCTGCCACAGCACCGACCAGCCGAGGGTGACCCGGCGGGTGCCGAAGGCCACCAGCACCGACAGCAGCCGCTTGCGCTCACGCAGCTGCTCCAGCTGGGAGACCAGCATGGACGCCGCGATCAGCATCAGGACGGCGGTCGCGCCCACCTGGAGGCCGGTCTGGACGCTCTCGTAACGCCGGTCGCGCTCGACCGAGTTCAGCGTGACCAGGCGCATGCCCGGGTCGATCCGGGCCGCCGTGTTGCGCACGTACTCGGCGACCTCGGGGACGCTCTTGTCGATCCGGATCTGCGAGACGGTGGTCGCGCCCGGCAGGGTGCCCGCGTCGATGGCTCCCGGGGTGGCCATGATGCCCCAGTGGTCCTCGCCGAACGGGTCGGTGCGGCTCCTGACGGTCCGGGAGTCGGCGGGCAGCGTCCAGTGCAGCGGCTTGCTCCGGCCGTAGGAGTCGAATTCGAGCACCTTGCCCTTGCGGGCGGTCTCGTCGACCCAGCCGGCCATCTCCTTGTCGGCCGGGTGGACGACGAAGGTGTCGCCGTCCCGGCAGGAGCCGATCCGGGCGAGCTCGCGCAGGGTCGCGCAGTCGCCGATGCTGAACGAGGTGGTGGGCTGGATCTCGTCGTCCTTGTACGTCCCCGGCTTGGTGGCGTACGCCTCGACCGTGCCGATGACCTTCTTCACGCCCTTGGTGGCGCGGAACTCCTTGATGGTGCGCAGGGCCGCATCACCGGTGACGTGCTCGGACGAGGCGTAGAACTGGGCCCGGCTCGGGTCCTGCCCGGTCACCCTGTTGAAGTCGTCGTTCATCGCGGCGAACAGCATCTGCAGGGCCACCGCACCCGCCACCGCGACGGTGACGCCGCTGACGGCGCGGGACGCGGCCCCGCTGCTCAGCTGGAGCCTGCGGGTGGCCAGTTGCCAGGGCACCGGTCCGCCACGCAGCCGCTTCACGCCGGCCTCGACCAGCCACGGCAGGAGCAGGGCGAGCCCCACCAGGACCAGCACGGCGCCGACGGCGACCGCGTAGGTGTTGACACCGTCGTACAGGTCGACCTTGCCGGTGAACCCGAACACCGCGAGTCCCGCGGCCGGCAGCAGCAGCCGCCACCACAGGCGGCGCCTGCGGCCCCGGCTGTGACGGACGACCCCGAGCGGTTCGATGACCACGGAGCGCATGGCGGTCAGGGTGACAAGCACCGCGGTGAGCGGCACCGCGAGGGCGATCAGCAGGATCAGCCAGGGGCCGGGAGCCAGGTCGGAGGGGAACGCGCTGACGTCCCACACCTCGACGGACCCGACGAACCGGCGCCCCACCAGGAAGAGCGCGGTTCCGACGGCCAGACCGCACACGGCGCCGAAGAGGGCCTCGCCCGCCGCGATCCGGTGTGTCATCCGGATGTCGGCGCCGACCAGGCGCAGTGCGGCCAGCCGCCGGTCGCGGCGGTCACCGCCGAAGCGCACGGCGGTGGCGATGAAGATCCCCACCGGCACCAGCAGCACCACGCAGACCATCGCGATCAGCAGGACGAGCAGCGGCTGCAGCGGTTTGCCCGGCCCCGGATCGCCGTATCCGGCCAGCCGGTGGCCGCCCGCGGCGGTGGTGAGGGTGTCGCTGCCGGCGTAGAACCGCAGCTCCCCGGGGGAGACCAGACCGGCGTCGCCGATCGTGCCGGTCACCCGGTACGGGAGGCGCTCCTTGAGCAGCGCGTTCTCCGGGGCGTCGAGGAGGTCCGCGAGAGCGGGGGAGACCGCCATCTCGCCTGGGGCGGGGAGTTCACCGATGCCCGGCGGGACGACCGGACTGCTGCCGTCCGCGCGCATGAGGAAGCCGTCGATGGACCGGGTGTGGTACTCGGTCCCGGCGTTGACCACCACGATCGTGCTGTCCGACTTCGGCGCCGAGGCGTCGGGGGACTCCGAGATCTTGGTCTCGCTGCGGGCCTGGTCCCGGGCGGAACGCTGGTCGAGCAGGTGCGGTACGGAGGAGGCGACGAGCAGGAGCGCCACGCCGAGGCCGACGCCGACCGCGGTGAGCAGGGTGCGGGTCCAGCCCTCGCGACCGCCGGCGACGGCGAAGCGGATGCCGAACCCGAGGTCGCGCAGCAGTGCGGGGGTGCGGGAGAGGGGCGGCCCGGACCGCTCCGCCGGGGCGGCCGGGGTCTCCTTCCGGTCGAGCAGTGTCATACGGCGTGCTCCATGTCGCGGGCCCGGCCGTCGCGGACGGTGACGTCGCGGTCGGAGTAGGCGGCGACGCGGGCCTCGTGGGTCACCAGGACCACGGCGACACCGGCGGACCTGGCCGCCTCCGTGAGCAGCTGCATGACGCGTTCGCCGTTGAGGGAGTCCAGGGCGCCGGTCGGCTCGTCCGCGAAGATCACCTTCGGGGAGGCGGCCAGCGCTCGGGCCACGGCGACGCGCTGCCCCTGGCCGCCGGACACCTCGCCGGGACGCTTGGCGCCGAGGTCGTCGACCTCCAGGCGCTCCATCCACTCCAGGGCGGTGCGCTCGGCGGCCTTGCGCCGGACGCCGCTCAGCCGCAGCGGCAGGGCCACGTTCTCCACGCAGGTCAGTTCGGGGACGAGCTGGCCGAACTGGAACACGAAGCCGAACTCGCTGCGGCGCAGGGCGCTGCGCTCCGCGTCGGACATCGCGGACAGCTCCCGGCCGGCGTAGGTGATGGTGCCGGAGTCGGGCGTGATGATTCCGGCGAGGCAGTGCAGCAGGGTGGACTTGCCGGAGCCGGAGGGGCCCATCACGGCGACGACCTCGCCGGGGTGGACGGAGAAGGAGGCGCCGTCGAGCGCCGGGGTCGATCCGTAGGTCTTGTGCAGGTCGTGCGCGCTGAGCAGGGAGCCGGCGGGGGTCACGGGGCCACCACCTCGGCGAGCTTGTCGAGGCGTGCGGCGGTCAGTTCCAGCCAGCGCAGGTCCGCTTCGAGGTGGAACAGGGCGTGGTCGCAGATCAGCTGGTCGGCGAGGTCGCCGCGGCGCTTGCGGTCGGTGAGGATGCGCATCAGGCGAAGGTGCTCGGAGCGCTGGGCGTCCAGCACGTCGGCGGCGCTGCGGCCGGTGAGCATGGCCAGCACGACCTTGGTGTACAGGGTCGACTGGAGGTAGGGCTCCGGCTTCTCGGGCTGCGCCAGCCAGGTGGCGACATCGGTGATGCCGGCGTCGGTGATGGCGTAGCGCTTGCGCTCCGGGCCGCCGCCGGTCTCCACTCCGTCGACCTCGACGAGGCCGTTCTTGAGGAGCCGGGACATGGTCGAGTAGACCTGTCCGTAGTGCAGCGGGCGGTCGTGACCGAACTTCTCGTCGAACGTCCGCTTCAGGTCGTAACCGTGGCGGGGGCCGGACTCAAGGAGCCCGAGCAGGGTGTGGCCGATAGACATGCGCCGCACTGTACACGGTGTGTATACCTGGCATGTATACCGGCTGTTCCATCGCCGCCGGAGCCCGTGCGGGACACGGGTCCGGGCTGGTGAGGCTGGGGCCGACGGCCGCGGGGGCCCGGATGTCCGGGCCCCCGCGGGGCTGTCGTCACTGCGGTTCGGGGGACTTCGGTGGTCGTCCCCGGCGCGGGATCGGCGCCGCCCCGCCCGGCAGTCGCCCCGCCTCCGCGAGGGCCCGCCGCAACAGGAACTCGATCTGCGCGTTCGCGCTGCGCAGCTCGTCCGACGCCCAGCGCGCGAGCGCGTCGTGCACCGCCGGATCCAGCCGCAGCAGCATCTGCTTGCGCTGCTGCGACTGCTGCGGCCTGCGCCGCGGCGATTCCTCGGTCACTGGTAGAGCGTGCCCGTATTGAGGACCGGCTGCACCGCGCGGTCACCGCACAGCACCACCATCAGATTGCTCACCATGGCCGCCTTCCGCTCCGGGTCCAGCTCGACGATGTCCTGCTCCGCGATCCGGGTGAGCGCCATCTCGACCATGCCGACGGCACCCTCCACGATCTGCTGCCGGGCCGCGACGACGGCGCCCGCCTGCTGGCGCTGGAGCATCGCGGAGGCGATCTCGGGGGCGTACGCGAGGTGGCTGAATCGCGACTCGATGATCCGGACGCCTGCGGCCTGCACCCGTGCGGTCAGCTCCACGGCCAGCTTCTCGGTGATCTCCTCGGCGTTGCCCCGCAGCGAGAGGCCGCCCTCGTCGTGGGCGTCGTACGGGTACTCGATCGCGATGTGCCGGACGGCCGCCTCGGTCTGGGTGGCGACGAACTCCAGGAAGTCGTCGACCTCGAAGAGCGCCTGCGCGGTGTCGTCGACCTTCCAGACGACGATCGCGGCCAGCTCGATCGGGTTGCCGTAGGCGTCGTTGACTTTGAGGACCGCGGTCTCGTGGTTGCGGACCCGGGTGGAGATCTTGCGGCTGGAGGTCAGCGGATTGATCCAGCGCAGGCCGTCGGCGCGGATCGTGCCCACGTAGCGGCCGAAGAGCTGGATGACCCGGGCCTCGCCCGGTGCGACCATCTTCACACCGCCCATGCAGAAGAACGCGGCGATGGCGAGCAGCACGCCGAGGATGCAGAGCGGGATGCCGACGCCGTTGTTCCCGTTCGACCCGATGACACCGCCGACGATGGCGAGACCGACGCCGACGATCACCCCGATCACCGTGAGCAGCAGGCCGATGCCGCCCGGGATGCTGTGCGCCGTCGTCTCCCGGACCTGCGGTTCCGGCATCTGCGGCGCGTCCGGCGTGAGGTCCGGCGTCGGTGTGGCGGGCGTGGCCGAGACGTGTGGATCAGTCATGGAATCCCCCGTTTGTGCGGGCTAGCTCAGCGCTAGCAATGTGATTACACATTAACTCATGTGACAACCCTGCGCACCTCTCGTGAGTCGGTTCCCTTGAAAGCGGGTGCTGATTGTCACGCCCGGAAAAGGGCGGATCGCTGGGCTTCTGTCCCTGCCAGGGGTGTTAGCTGGCAGGTCCGAGCTGATCCGGTCGAGCAGAGAAGCGGGAGCAACACAGCAATGGGTCGAGCGGATGCGCGACGAGCCCAGCGGCGCGGGTCGCGGCGGGCCGTGAAGAGGGGCGGCATACGCAGACTCTTCACCTGGCGAAAACTACTGGGCGCGGCCTTCGGGCTCTGTCTGCTGGGCATGGGCGCTTTCGCCGTGCTCTACATGGTCGTGCAGGTGCCGGAGGGCAACGCACAGGCCAAGCTCCAGGCCAACGTCTACAAGTACTCCGACGGCAAACTGCTGGCCCGGACGGGCGAGGTCAACCGGGAGATCGTGAGCCTGGCCGAGGTGCCCAAGGACGTTCAGCGGAGCTTCGTGGCCGCCGAGAACAAGTCCTTCTACCACGACCAGGGCGTCGACTTCAAAGGTACCGCCCGAGGCCTGGTCAACACCGTTTCCGGCAAGGGCAAGCAGGGTGGCTCGACCATCACCCAGCAGTACGTCAAGAACTACTACCTCGACGCCGACCAGACGGTCACCCGCAAGCTCAAAGAGCTGGTCATCTCGCTGAAGGTCGACCAGAAGCGGTCCAAGAGCGAGATCCTCGCCGGGTACATCAACACCAGCTACTACGGTCGCGGCGCCTACGGGATCCAGGCCGCGGCGCAGGCGTACTACGGCAAGGACGCCAAGGACCTGGACGTCACCGAGGGCGCCTACCTCGCCGCTCTGCTCCAGGCGCCCAGCCAGTACGACTGGGCCGTCGCCACCGACCACGGCAAGGCGCTCGTCAAGGAGCGCTGGAACTACGTGCTCGACAACATGGTCGACGAGCACTGGCTGGACGCCGGCGAGCGCCAGGGGCTGAAGTTCAAGGCCCCGCAGGCCCCCAAGCAGTCCGAGGGGCTCTCCGGCCAGAAGGGCTACATCGTGGCCTCGGCGCGCGCGGCGGTGCAGAAGCAGGAGCACATCACCGACGCGCAGTTCGACGCCGGCGGCTGGACGATCACCGTCAACATCGACAAGAAGAAGCAGCAGGAGCTGGAGAAGTCGGTCAAGGCCAAGCTGACCGACAAGCTGGACACCAAGGGGCGCAAGCTCGACCAGGACGTCCAGGCCGGTGCGGTCTCGGTCGACCCGAAGACCGGCCGGGTGCTCGCCATGTACGGCGGACGCGGACTGACCGAGCACTACATCTCCAACGCCACCCGGCGCGACTACCAGCCCGCCTCCACCTTCAAGCCGGTCATCCTCGCGGCGGCGCTCGACCAGGAGTCGCAGACCCAGGACGACCAGCAGATCACCGCCGACACCCGCTACGACGGCACCAGCAAGCGTCCGGTCAAGGGCAGCGACGTCGCGTTCGCGCCGGAGAACGAGGACGACCGGGACTACGGCCAGGTCACCGTCCAGACCGCGATGAACAAGTCCATCAACTCCGTCTTCGCGCAGATGGGCGTGGACGTCGGCATGGACCGCGTGATGCAGACCGCCGGCAAACTCGGCATGGACGTCGAGGGGCTCCCGGCCGTGCCGGCGCAGACCCTCGGTTCCATGGGCGCGAGCCCGATGGAGATGGCCGGGGTCTACGCGACCCTCGACAACCACGGCAAGAAGGTCACGCCGCAGATCGTGAAGTCGGCCCAGAAGCAGGGTGAGCAGCCGATCGAGCTGCCCGAGGCGATCGGTGGCCAGGTGATCAAGCGCCAGGCCGCGGACTCCGTGACCTCCGTGCTGACCGGTGTGGTCGACGACGGTACGGCCCACGAGGCGGTACGCAACGCCGAGGGGCTGGCCGACCAGCAGATCGCGGGCAAGACCGGCACGTCGGACGACAACAAGTCCGCCTGGTTCACCGGCTACACCCCCCGCCTGGTCACCTCGGTGGGCCTCTTCGGCGAGGCCGCCTACGCCCGCACCGACGACGACGCCAAGAAGATCGGCAAGGGCGCCCAGGTGCCCCTGAAGGGAGCCGGCGGCGGCGGCCGGGTCAACGGCGGTGGCTTCCCCGCCGACATCTGGGCGAGCTTCACCGCCCAGGCGATGGGCGACCCGGGCGAGTTCGACCTCGACACCGACATGGGGGCCGCGGTCACCCCGCCGAGCCCGACCACCTCACCGAGCCCGTCCATCACGCCCTCCGAGACGGTCTCGCCCTCGGACGACCCGACGACCAGCGCGCCCCCGACCTCGGATCCGCCGAAGGAGAGCGTGTCCCCGTCGTCCGATGCGCCGCCCTCTCCGTCGGGTGACCCGTCGGGCGACCCGACCACCGAGCCGCCGCCCGATCCGGACCCCAGCGACTCGGCCGAACTGCCGGTGGACCCCGGGGCCGACCGGCCGAACGGCGACAACAGCCTGACGCAGTGACACGCTGATCCGGCTCCGGAACGCCGGAAGGGGCGGTGTACGAGGAAGACTCCTCGTACACCGCCCCTTCCGCTGTTCCGGTTGTGCGCGGTCCGGGTCAGGAGATGGCCGGAAATGTTCGACGCCGGACGTTCGCCGGGCCAGTGTGCCCGGCTGCCGCGCCCGCTTGCTGCTCCGGCTACTGTCCCCGGGTCGGCATCTCGAACCAGACGACCTTGCCCGTCGACAGGCGCGTCGCGCCCCACCGCCGGGCCAGCCGGTTCACCAGGAACAGTCCGCGACCGCCCTCGTCCATGTCGCGGGCGCGGCGCTGGCGCGGCAGCTGCGGGGAGTCGTCACCGACCTCGCAGCGCAGGATGTCGGTCCGCAGCAGCCGCAGCGTCACCGGCCGCTCCGCGTACCGCACGGCGTTGGTCACCACCTCGCTGACCAGCAGCTCCACCGAGTCCGACAGGTCCTCCAGACCCCAGCGGCTCAGGGCGCGGCGGGCCAGCCTGCGGGCCCGGCCCGGAGCCGAGTCCTCCGGCTCCAGGAACCAGTACGCGACGTCGCTCGGCGCGATCCCGTCGAAGCGGGCGGCCAGCAGGGCGATGTCGTCGTCCCGGTCGCCGGGGCCGAGCATGTCCAGCACGTCGTCGCAGAGGGCCTCCAGCGGCGGCGAGTGGTCGGGCCCGGTCAGCCGGGCGGTGGTGGCGAGCCGCTCGCGCAGCTGCTCGATGCCGGTCCACACGTCCCGCAGCCGGGACTCCACCAGGCCGTCGGTGTAGAGGAGCAGGGTGGCGCCCGCGGGCGCGTCCAGCTCGACGGCCTCGAAGTCCACGCCGCCGACACCGATCGGGGCCCCGGGCGGCACCCGCAGCACCTCGGCGCGGCCGCCGAGGTGGAGCAGCACGGGCGGCGGGTGACCGGCGTTGGCGATGGTGATGCGGTGCGCGACGGGGTCGTACACCGCGTACAGGCAGGTCGCCATGCGGTCGCTGCCGAGCCGCTGGGCCTGCTCGTCGAGGTGGTGCAGGACCTCCTGCGGGGGCAGGTCGAGCCCGGCCAGGGTCTGCGCGGTGGTGCGCAGCTGGCCCATGATCGCGGCGGAGGTCATGGAGTGGCCCATGACGTCGCCCACGACCAGGGCGACCCGGCTGCCGGGCAGCGGGATCGCGTCGTACCAGTCGCCGCCGACCCGGGCCGTCTCGGCGGCCGGCAGGTAGCGGGAGGCGAGCCGCACCCCGGTGGGCTGCGGCAGCGAGTCGGGCAGCATGGTGCGCTGGAGCTCGTCCGCGATGTAGGCCTCGCGCCCGTACAGCACGGCCTTGTCGATGCCGAGCGCGGTGTGCGTGGCCAGTTGGGCCGCGACCAGCAGGTCGTTGGCCTCGAACGGCGGGCGTTCGGTGCCGCGCAGGAAGACCGCCGCGCCGATCACCCGGCGCCGGCCGCGCAGCGGGGCCAGGATCGCGCGGTGCCCGGACGGCACCGTGCGGCCGGCGCCGAGCAGCTCGGGCAGGGCGGCGCGGGCCGCGGCGGAGTCACCGAACACCGGCCGCACCCCGCGCAGCACCTCGGCCAGCGCACCGCCGGGGCGGACCTCGCACAGTTCGGCGGCGGGCGTCAGATCGGTCTGCGGATCGATGGCGGCCGGCCGGAGCCGCTCGCTCTCCGTCAGCCCGTCGGCGAGTTCCTCGCTCAGCCGCAGCCGGTCGGAGCGGCGCAGCCGCAGCACGAACGGGTTGACGGGGCGCTCGTCGCCGACCGGCAACGGGTCGCGGAGGTAGACGAGTATGGCGTCGGAGAACGTCGGCACGCTGGCCCGGCACAGGCCGAGGACGATCTCGTCCAGATCTATCCCGCGGGCGATCCGGCGGGTCGCGGCACCCACGAAGCGCAGCCGGTCGCCCTCGCGGCGGGCCGCCGCCTGGGGGTCCGGTCCTGCCGCCTGGCCTGTTCCGGCAGTGCCGGGGCCGGGGCCCTTGGCCGGGCCCGGGATCGCCGTGGCGGCAGCGGCGGCCGCCGACGCGGCATCCCGCTGCCGCGGCCGGGCGCGTTCCTGCGGCCGGGCGGCGAGAGGCTGCCGGCCTTCGTGGGAGGTGGGGTGCTCCGTCACGCTTGGGGTTCCGTCCGTCCGGGCCGGTTGTATGAGGCAATCACCTTGTGGGGCGCTACTGTGCCCCGGCATGAGCGGCAATAACAACGGCTGACACCGCATGCCCCGGAACACCGGGCCGAAACCGGACGTCCGTGAGCGGGAGCCGTGACAACGTTTTCGGCGGTGGGGCGGCGGACAGTGAGCACGTCTCCACCCCCTCGTAGTGGCTCATGCGATTCGGGCAACTCGTGCGACTCATACGACTGATGCGGTCATGAAGCGTGCAACCAGTGCGATGACTCGATGATTTACGGTCAGCTCGTGTGCGGCGCCCGCGGGGTGGGGCGGACCGTCCCTCCTCGGGACGATCCAGGGTTCGTCCCCCTGGGGTGCATCAAGGGTCTCACGACGGCATGGCGGAGGGGGTACGGTCCCAGTCATCCGGAAGCCGGTCCCAGTCGTCCGGAAGCGCGGGTACCCGCCACCGCGGATCGGGCCGCCAGTCCTCCCAGCCGTCCCGGAACGGTGCCCCCCAGTCGAGGATCACCCCGACCGCCGCGCGCCCCGCCTCCCGGACCCGCCGAGCGGTCGCGGGGGTCATCAGGCCCACCCGCTGGGCCTGGGCGAACTCGTCCTCGTCGCGCCAGAGCCAGCTGCGGTCCGGGTAGACCGAGATGTCCAGGAAGTGGTCCTCGGAGTCGATGCCGCCGGCCCAGCGGGTACGCGGCTCCTCCAGGTTCACGTACCAGCTGCGGAACTCCCAGCCGCGCTCCCAGAACAGCCAGACCGACCAGGGCTCGCCGGGCCGGGCCAGCTTCAGCACCCCGTTGCCCAGCCAGGGCGAACGGGCGGTGGTGCGCGGCGAGGTGTACCGGGTGGCGAGCGGCTCCGCGTGCACGTCGGTGCCGTCCGCGAGGACCGGCTTCACGCACTCGGTGCCGGGCGCCACCCAGACGGCGAGCAGGTCCTCGGTGTCCTGGACGACGGTGACGGGGCGGCAGATGTGCACCGGGTTCCGCGCCCCGCCGGGCCCGGGACCGTGCCGCACCGGTCCGTTGCCGCGGTAGCGCCACAGGATCTGATCACCCGGCGCCCAGCGCTCGGTCCCTCCGGTACCTGTCATGGAGGGATCTTAGTGAGCGAGCCGCCCCACCGCAGCGACGCGCGTCACGGGCGGGTCATCCGCAGCACGTCCAGCGCCTCGTCCAGCTGCTCCACGGTGAGGTCCCCGCGCTCGACGTACCCCGAGTCCAGCACCACCTCGCGGATGGTCCTCCGCTCGGCCAGGGACTTCTTGGCGACCTTCGCCGCCTCCTCGTACCCGATGTACTTGTTCAGCGGGGTGACGACGGACGGCGAGGACTCCGCGTACTCCCTGGCCCGCTCCACGTTCGCGGTGATCCCGTCGACCGTGCGGTCGGCGAGCAGCCGGGAGACGTTGGTGAGCAGGCGTACGGACTCCAGCAGGTTCTTCGCGATGACCGGGAGCATCACGTTCAGCTCGAAGTTGCCCGCGGCCCCTGCGGCGGCGACCGTCGCGTCGTTCCCCGTCACCTGCGCGGCGACCATCAGCACGGCCTCGGGGATGACCGGATTGACCTTCCCCGGCATGATCGACGAGCCCGGCTGCAGGTCGGGGAGGCTGATCTCGGCCAGACCGGTGCGCGGCCCCGAGGCCATCCAGCGCAGGTCGTTGGAGATCTTGGTGAGGGAGACCGCGATCGTACGGAGCTGGCCGGAGGTCTCCACCAGGCCGTCCCGCGCGCCCTGCGCCTCGAAGTGGTCGCGGGCCTCGGTGAGCGGCAGCCCGGTGACCCGGGCGACCTCCGCGATCACGGCGGCCGAGAAGCCGGGCGGGGTGTTGATCCCGGTGCCGACGGCGGTGCCGCCCAGCGGCAGCTCCGCCAGGCGGGGGAGCGAGGCGTACAGCCGCTCGATGCCGTAGCGGATCTGTGCGGCGTACCCGCCGAACTCCTGGCCCAGGGTCACCGGGGTCGCGTCCATCAGATGGGTGCGGCCCGACTTCACGACCGTCGCGAACTCGACGGACTTGCGCTCCAGGGCGGCCGCGAGGTGGTCCAGGGCGGGGACCAGCTCGCCGGTCACCGCGCCCGTGGCGGCGATGTGGATGGAGGACGGGAAGACGTCGTTGGAGGACTGCGAGGCGTTGACGTGGTCGTTGGGGTGGACCTCGCGGCCCAGACGCTCGGTGGCGAGGGTGGCCAGCACCTCGTTGGTGTTCATGTTCGACGAGGTGCCGGAGCCGGTCTGGAAGACGTCGATCGGGAAGTGCGCGTCCCAGCTGCCCCCGGCGACCTCCGCCGCGGCGTCCTGGATGGCCCGCGCGATGTCCGGGTCGAGCACCTTCAGCTCGGCGTTCACCTTGGCGGCCGCGCCCTTGATGCGGGCGAGCGCCTCGATGTGGGCCCGCTCCAGGCGCTGCCCGGAGACCGGGAAGTTCTCCACGGCCCGCTGCGTCTGGGCCCGCCACTTCGCGTCCGCGGGCACCCTGACCTCGCCCATCGAGTCGTGCTCGACGCGGTAGCCCTCGGTGCCGGCTGCGGTCTTTCCCTCGTCCGTCATCGTTCAACCTCCATAGGACCGCCCTGGAAGTGGTGGGCGGAAGCGAAAAAGATGAGCACTTGTCTTGTTCTATGTATTCCCAAGTCGGCTACCGACCAGTAAATACCGGGGGTAACAACAATCTCGGGAGGCGCAATGAGGCGCACAAGGTTCAGACTCCGCTGTACCGTCGCGGCCGTCGCCGCCACGGCGGCGGCCCTGGGCGGGATGACCGCGGCCGCCGGACCGGCGGCCGCGGCACAGTCCGGTACCAGCACCACCTCATCCACCGCACTGCCGCCCGAACTGGAGGCCGTCCGCGCCGCCGAGGCCACCCAGCTGTACGGCGACCCCGCCGAGCGCCCGCTCACCGACCGCAAGACCGGGCTGATCTCGCTCGGCGACAGCGAGATCTCGGGCGAGGGCGTCGGCACGTACGAGGCGGGCACCAACGGCCCCGACAACTGGTGCCACCGCTCGCCCGACTCCGCCATCCACCGCACCGGCATCCCGGCCGACGTCACGTACAACGTCTCCTGCTCCGGCGCGTACACCGGGAACATCGTCATCGGCGGTTCGAAGCAGTACGCCGACGAGCTGGTGCAGAGCGACAACCTCGCCATCAAGGCGCGCAACACCCGCATCAAGATGATCGTGCTGGTGGCGGGTGCCAATGACGACCTCCAGTTC
Organism: Streptomyces sp. NPDC048462; assembly: GCF_043200175.1. Lineage (NCBI taxonomy): Bacteria > Bacillati > Actinomycetota > Actinomycetes > Kitasatosporales > Streptomycetaceae > Streptomyces > Streptomyces sp. NPDC048462. Next base: position 8,472 of record NZ_JBICXG010000006.1, on the reverse strand, counting down.
GGTCCGGTCATGACGGACTGCGTCGAGCGCTGGGTCCTCCTCCAGGGCACCTGCGAGCCCAAGTACGCCGGCGGCTGGCAGGCCCGCGTCGACGGACTCGTCCCCAAGGTCGAGAAGGCCGTCGGCGACCTGCGCACCGTCATGTCGAACGCCGGATACGCCAACGGCGACTACAAGCTCGTCGTCATGGGCTACCCGAGCCCGATCGGCCCCGACTTCTACGACAACCCGAACTTCCCCGGCAAGCTTCCCGGCGGCTGCGCCGGATACGACTCCGACGCCGCCTGGGGCCGCAACACCGCCGTCCCCGCCTTCGAGCGCGGCATGCGCAGGGCCGCCGCCGACACCGGAGCCGTCTACCTCGACAACTCCCGGCTCTTCCACGGCCACGAGGTGTGCAGCGAGTCCACCTGGGCCCGCGGCCTCTACATCGACCTCTCGCACTTCCCGCCGGACTCCAACTCGCTGCGGCAGTCCTTCCACCCGAACGCGGCCGGCCACGGCGCCTTCGCCTCCTGCCTGACCCAGATCTACAACTCGGGCCTGCGCGAGGCGAGCTGCGCCGACCCGGCGAGCACCGGAAAGCCCGTGCTGCAGGCCACCGCCTGGGACGACGTCTTCAAGCCGCTGAAGAACGGGGCCACCGGCACCTGCCTGGACGCCCCCGCCTCGGTCACCCGTAACAACACCGGAGTGAGCGGCTGGGAATGCCACGGCGGCCGCAACCAGGACTGGTGGTACGACGCAGGCACCAAGACCGTCCGTACGGAACTGAGCCACGACCGCTGCCTGGACGTACCGGGCGCCGACTACAGGGCGGGCGCCGCCCTCATCCTCTACAACTGCTCCGGCGCGGCCAATCAGAAGTTCGCCCAGCAGTCGGGCACCCTGCGCCCGGCCGCCTCCACGGGCCTGTGCGCGACCCTGGCGGGCGCCCACGACCCGCTGAGGCTCCAGCCCTGCGACGGCGGCGCGAGCCAGCGCTTCGCCTAGCGGGTCCGTTCTCCCGGGCTGCGGGGAGGGGCGATACCGCGCCCCTCCCCGCAGCCCCCGGGTCAGCCGGACGTCACGAACGCGCCCAGGATCGCCGCCAGGTGACCCGGGTCGTCCGCCCCGCACAGCTCACGCGCCGAGTGCATCGAAAGGCCGGGCACTCCCACGTCCACGGTCGGGACACCCAGCCGGGCCGCGGTGAGCGGGCCGATCGACGTACCGCACGGCATCGCGTTGTTCGAGACGAACGGCTGCCAGGGGGCGCCCGCCCGCTCGCAGGCCGACGCGAACACCGCGATGCCGGTCGAGTCGGTGGCGTAGCGCTGGTTGACGTTGACCTTCACCGTGGGGCCGCTGTTGGGCAGCGGGCGGTGGTCCGGGTCGTGCCGCTCCGCGTAGTTGGGGTGCACGGCGTGCGCCATGTCGGCGGAGAGGCAGAAGGCACCGGCCAGCGCCCGCGAGAAGTCCTCCGGGCTGCCGCCGCGCGCGGTCACCGAACGGCTCAGGACGCGCTCCAGCAGCGGGCTCTGCGCACCCGTGTCGGAACCGCTGCCGACCTCCTCGTGGTCGAAGGCCGCCAGGACCGGGATGTACGCGGGCTGCTCCTCGGCGGCCGTCGCCGTCGCGGCCAGCGCCGTGACCCCGGCGTGCACCGACACCAGGTTGTCCAGCCGGGAGGAGACCACGAACTCCTGCTCCGCGCCCAGGTATCCGGGCGGCTGGATGTCGTGGAGCATCAGGTCCCACCCCAGCACCTCCTCCGGATCGGCCTCCGCGGCCGCCGCGACCCGGCGCAGCAGCGCCCCCTCCTCGGCGGCGCCGAGCGACCAGACCGGGGCGATGTGGCGCTGCCGGTCCAGGGACAGGCCCTCGTTGACCGTCCGGTCCAGGTGGATGGCCAGCTGCGGCACGCGCAGGAGCGGTTCGTCGATCTGGACGAGCCGGGAGTCGGTCGTGCCGCCGGGGCCTCGGAGCGCGAGCCGGCCGGAGATGCCCAGGTCCCGGTCGAGCCAGGTGTTGAGCGGCACTCCGCCGTAGATCTCCACCGCGATCTGCCGCCAGCCCGCGGAGCCGGTGTCCGGGGTGGGTTTGATCCGCAGGTTCGGTGAGTCGGTGTGGGTGCCGATGATCCGGAAGGGCGTGTGTGCGGGGGTGCCCTCGGGGGCGTACCAGGCGATCAGCGCGCCGCCCCGGACGACGAAGCTGCCGCCCGTGGTGCCCGTCCAGTCGTCCGTGCCCCGCAGTTCACGGAAGCCGGCCTTCTCCAGCCGCTGGGCGGCGCTCGCGACGGCGTGGTACGGGGAGGGGCTGGCCCTGATGAAGGAGAGCAGATCATCGACGTGGCTGCGGTGGTGGACCGGCGTCATGCGGTCTCCGCCTTTCCGGTGTGGGACGGTGAAGGTGTTCGGTGGTGCGGGGTGGGGCGTACGGGGTTGGTGGCACGGCTCTGGACGTCCGGGCCGGGATGCCCGGGTCGGGGAGGCGTCGCGAGGTGGGGCCGGGCGGGGCGGATCCTCCTGCGACGCGGACAACTCACCGCATCTGCCGGGCACCCCGCAAGCCCGGTCGGCGGCCCGCTGCGTGAATGCGGCGGTGCGGCGCCGTTGCCCTCGGCCGGCAGTTGCGGCCGCGGGGCCCGGCGGGACGGCCCGGCCGGCACCGGAACGGTGACCGGCGTGCGGCCAACAGCCGTACCCGTGCTGTCGCCTGTGCGCGGGAGGCGTCGCGGGGACGTGGCGCAGGCCCCCGCGTAATTGGCTGAATTCGGCCGTACGCAGGCGGCACCGGCACGCGCCCCGGCGCCGGACCCGGTCACGGCGGCGACGGGACCGGCGGGGACTTGCGCAGGCCCGTCACCCGGATCAGGAACACCGCGGCGACCACGAGCGCGACACCGTGGGACCAGCCCACGACCGTCAGCGGGGTGTAGCGGTCGAGCGCGGCCGCGACCAGGATCATTCCGGCGCCGAAGCCGAGGTTCTCCACCGTGGCTGAGAGCCCGAAGGCGTGGGCGCGCAGCCCGGCCGGCAGGGTCTGCAGATGAGAGGTGTACGAGACCTCCGTGAGCCCGTCGGCGGCCCCCGCGACCAGCGCGATCGCGGCCGTGGCCACCAGCGGGAACCCCGCGAACGCCAGGATGAACGCCGCCGACATGAGACAGGTGCCCCAGCCGAAGCCCAGCGCCCCCACCGACCGCGCGGTACGGCGAGCGTGACGCTGGATCAGCTGCTGCACCACGATGTTGCCGAGCGCCCACAGGCACCAGAAGGCGCTGACGAACACGGCGGGGCGCGAGTCGTCGAGCTCGCTGGAGTAGACCGGAAGCGCCGCGTTGTGCGAGGACGAGCCCAGCGCGTCCACCCCTCGCAGCGCCACCATCAGCGCCAGACCGGGCGCGGCGGCCAGTGCGGCGAGCGCGGCGGGCCCGCGCCGACGGGCCGGCGCACCGTCCCCCGGTTCCGCACCGGCTGCCGCGCCCGGTTCCTTCCCGCTCCGGTCCGTACTCCCGTCCCCGGCGCGCTGCTTGCCGCCGCCCGGGATGGGAAGCAGGGCCACCGTCACCGCGCAGACTGCAAAGGTTGCCGTGTCCACCACGAAGGCGGCGGTGTACCCGACGAGCGAGACGACGACGCCCGCAGAAGCGAAACCGGCCACCATGGCCAGCGAACGACCAGTGATCGAGAGAGAGTTGGCCCACGACCGGCGGTCCTCGCCGACCATCTCGGGTATGGAGCTGCGCAGGGACACCATGAAGAGCGTCCCGCAGGAGCCCACGACCACGGATACCGCGATCAGCGCGGCGGTCCGCAGCCCGTCCGGCGCGAGAACCAGCAGCAGCATCACCGACGCCTGCGCGATATTCGTCCAGAGCATCACGCTCTTCGCCGTGAATCGGGCGAGCAGACCCCCGGCCGTCAGCCCGGCGGCGAATCCCGACGCGAGTCGCACCGCCATGAACAGCCCCATGGCGAGAGCCCGTCCGGTCGTCTCATAGACGAACAGATTGAGCGCCACCATATTCAGGAAGGTGCCGTACGAAGAGATGGCGTAGCCGGTCACGAGGAATCGATATCGCCGTACTCCGTAGCGCGAGTCGGCCGATTCGGCGTCCGGCCGGCTGAGGGTGTTGTCGGGGCCGGGCGTCACCCGTTCATAGTTGCCGAACCGTCGAACTCCCCGCCGTCATCCCTTGTGCACAAAGGTAATCTGCATACTTGTGAAGGACGATCATTCCAGCCCACCGGCATGCGATTGCCGCGAATCGTCGGCCGGCAGCTGCGCACGGACCGGGGCCGGGGCCGGTCCGGAACGGCCCTGCGAGAGCGCGCTCGCGACGTACCGGCGCGCACTGGTGACGGGATGCCTTCCGCAGGGCGAGGTGGCCGGTTGTCTGCGGGACCTGCACCTGATGGTGTCCGACCGGGGCTCACCGGGATTCATGGTCCCCGTACCGCCGGAGACCGCGTCCTACACCGCGCTCGCCCCGCTCCAGGAGGAACTCCTCGACCGGCGCCGGGCGCTGCGTGCCACCCGCGCCACGCTCTCCGTCTTCGAGGCCCTGTACGCGGACGTGCACCGCAGCGAACAGCCCGCGCTCACCCGGCTGTCCGGGGAGGCGGTCATCAGCAGGGCGCTGGAAGCGGCGGTGGGCGGCTGCCGGGAACAGGTCCGCACCGCGCACCCCGGCGGCGGCCGCCCGGCACGCGTGCTCCAGGAGGTGCTGACCCGGGACCTGGACAACCTGGGGCGCGGGGTCCGGCAGCGGACGATCTACCAGCACACCGTCCGCTCGGACCGTACGACGCTCGCGTACATCGAGCAGGTGACCGAGGCGGGAGCGGAGGTCAGGACCCTCGCCGAGGTGGTCGACCGGGTGATCGTGTTCGACCGCGATCTGGCGTTCGTCCCGTTCTCCGACGAACCGCACCACGCCCTGCGCGTCCAGCACCCGTCGCTGGTGCGGTTCCTGGCCCGCGCCTTCGACGAGGCCTGGGCCCGCGCGGTGCCGGTCCGCCCGGAGCGGGCGCCGCTGCGCACCCCCGTCATCACGTCCGACCTGCAGCGCGCCATCCTGCGGGCGGTGGTCAACGGCGAGACGGACGCCGCGATAGCCCGCCGGATCGGGATGAGCCGCCGCAGCGTGGCGGAGCACATGCGCAAGGTCTCCGAGCAGCTCGGCAGCACCGGCCGCGCCCAGCTCGGCTACCTGGTCGCGACCTCGGGCCTGCTCGACGGGTGAGGGGCCGCCCGGCCGGGCGGCCCCTCACCCGCGCGACCGTCAGGCCAGGCCGGGGCCGCGTACCGGAATGCTGGTGAAGGTCGGTGCCGGGGCGGGCTCGGTGAAGAAGTCGTTGCCCTTGTCGTCGACGACGACGAACGCCGGGAAGTCCTCGACCTCGATCCGCCAGACCGCCTCCATGCCGAGCTCCTCGTACTCGACGACCTCGACCTTCTTGATGCAGTCCTGCGCCAGCCGCGCCGCCGGGCCGCCGATGGAGCCGAGGTAGAAGCCGCCGTGCGCGTCGCACGCGTCGGTGACCTGCTTGGACCGGTTGCCCTTGGCGAGCATCACCTTGGAGCCGCCGGCCGCCTGGAACTGGGCGACATAGCTGTCCATCCGGCCGGCGGTCGTCGGCCCGAAGGAACCGGAGGCGTAACCCTCGGGCGTCTTGGCCGGTCCCGCGTAGTAGACCGGGTGGTCCTTCAGGTACTGCGGCATCTCCTCGCCCGCGTCGAGGCGCTCCTTGATCTTGGCGTGCGCGATGTCGCGCGCCACCACCAGCGGGCCGGTCAGCGAGAGCCGGGTCTTGACCGGGTACTTGGTCAGCTCGGCGAGGATCTCGTCCATCGGCCGGTTGAGGTCGATCCTGACCACGTCACCGGCCTCGTCGAGGTGCTCGTCGGTGGTGTCGGGGAGGAAGCGGGCCGGGTCCTTCTCCAGCTGCTCCAGGAAGACGCCCTCGGCGGTGATCTTCGCGGTGGCCTGGCGGTCGGCCGAGCAGGAGACGGCGATCGCGACGGGCAGCGAGGCGCCGTGGCGGGGCAGCCGGACCACCCGTACGTCGTGGCAGAAGTACTTGCCGCCGAACTGCGCCCCGATGCCGATCTTCTGCGTCAGCTCGAAGACCTTCTCCTCCAGCTCCTTGTCCCGGAAGCCGTGACCGGTGGGGGAGCCCTCGGCGGGCAGCTCGTCCAGGTAGTGCGCGGAGGCGTACTTCGCGGTCTTCATCGCGAACTCGGCCGACGTGCCGCCGACCACGATCGCCAGGTGGTACGGCGGGCACGCGGCCGTACCGAGGGAGCGGATCTTCTCCTCCAGGAACTTCATCATGGAGGCCTCGTTGAGGACCGCCTTGGTCTCCTGGAAGAGGAACGACTTGTTGGCCGAGCCGCCTCCCTTCGCCATGAAGAGGAACTTGTACGCACCGCCGTCGGTCGCGTACAGCTCGATCTGGGCCGGGAGGTTCGAGCCGGTGTTCTTCTCGTCCCACATGTTCAGCGGCGCCATCTGCGAGTAGCGCAGGTTGAGCTTGGTGTACGCGTCGAAGATGCCGTGCGACAGCGCCTCCTCGTCACCGCCCTCGGTGAGCACGTTCTGCCCGCGCTTGCCCATGACGATCGCGGTGCCGGTGTCCTGGCACATCGGGAGTACGCCCGCGGCGGCGATGTTCGCGTTCTTCAGCAGGTCGAGCGCGACGAACTTGTCGTTGGACGAGGCCTCGGGGTCGTCCACGATCCGCCGCAGCTGCGCCAGGTGCGCGGGCCGCAGGTAGTGCGAGATGTCGTGCATGGCCTCGGCGGCCAGGGTGCGCAGCGCCGCCGGATCGACCTTGAGGAACGTACGGCCGTCGGCCTCGAAGGTGGAGACACCCTCGGAGGTGACCAGACGGTACGGCGTGGTGTCCTCTCCCAGGGGGAGCAGATCGGAGTACGCAAACTCTGGCATTACGGCCATTCCTCACTCGGTGACAGCGGCTGGCCTCCCTTGGACAGCGCACCCACCAGGGTAGGACCCCGCAGGCGCGCTAAGCCTGTGAGGTAAGGCTCACCGGGAACGGCCCCGCGCCCCGCCGTCAATGCAAAGACCCTAGTCGCGATCTATCGCGTTTGGGTACGCTGGGCCGGTGGACCTCGAAAAGCACCCCCAGCAGCCCACCGCGCCGGCGGAACCCGACGGTATCCGTGCCTCCGACGCCGACCGGGACCGGATCGCGGACATCCTGCGGGAAGCCATGGCCGAGGGCCGGCTCACCGCCGACGAGCACGGCGAGCGGGTCGACGCGGTCTACCGCGCCAAGACCGTCGGCGAACTGGAGCCGCTGGTACGGGATCTGCCCGCCCCGGGCGGCGCGGCCACCAGGCCCGCCACCGCGCAGTACGCCCACGGCTCCGAGGAGACGGCGGGCCCGGCGGACAACCTGATCGCGGTCTTCAGCAGTTCCACCCGCAGGGGACGTTGGCGGGTCGGCGGCCGGACGAACGCGTTCTCGCTGTTCGGCAGTGTGGAGATCGATCTGACCGAGGCGCTTTTCGGACAGCGTCTGACCGTGATCAACGCGACCTCCATCTTCGGAAGTGTCGAGATCCGGGTTCCCGAGAACATCTCGCTGCGCGGCAGCGGAACGGGAATCTTCGGGAATTTCGAAGTCGTCACGCTGGAATCCGGAGATCCGGAGGCGCCCGTGGTGGTGGTCAACGGCTATTCGGTGTTCGGCAGCGTCGAGGCAAAGCCCAAGCGCGGCAAGTTCATCGCGGATCTCCAGGACCGGTTGCGCAAACACCTCGGTCACTGACGGAGAGGCGGTCCCGGGAGGAACTGATTTCAGCCGAAACCGCGATCGACCGCAATTTCGCGGACCGGACCTGAGTGCCACTCAGTGCATAGGCACGCGCACAGCGGGTAGGGAGAGCTGCATCGTCTTCTCGCCCGCGAAGCCGTCGTCAGGAGTGGACCGTGCTGCAACTGCCGCATCAGCCCCTGCAGGTCGCCGCCGTTCCTTCCCAGCGGAATCCCGCTCGGGAGGACCAGGCAGGCCCCTGGCATTCGGAGGCGGTGTGCCGCCGGGACGAAGCCGGGCTGTTCTTCGCCCCGTCGAAAGAGCCGACCGCTGCCCGGCTCTCCCGTGAGGAGTCCGCGAAGCGGGTCTGCGCGCGCTGCCCGGTCATGGTCGAATGCCGGGAACACGCCCTGCTGCAGCCCGAGCCGTACGGGGTGTGGGGCGGCCTCACCGCTGCCGAACGCCGCGTGGCCCTCGCCCGCCGCCGGCGGCGCGAGGCCGAGCTCAAGGCATCCGGCGCGGCGGGCCGCATCGCCGCGGCCGGCTGAGTGCCGCACCGCACCGCATCCGTCCCAACGTGAGAGGGGCGCCCCCACCGCACATGGGATGCTGTTGGCGAATGCCCCTTCGTCGTGACGTCGGCCTGATCCATCTCGTTGGTGGGTCAGGCCGACGTTGTGTTTGGGGTGGGCAGATGTCG